>JBJXGS010000015.1:0-16882 GCA_046160545.1 Burkholderiales bacterium | reverse complement strand
TTGAAGGCGACACCGTGCTCATCGGCCAGCCAGTCGATGGTCGGGCCGGAAGCCTTAGCCACCATACGCACGATCGCCGCGTCGGTCTGGTGGCGGGCCTTGGACAGGATGTCGTTTGCCAGGAGTTCGGGCGAATCCTCGATGCCCATGCTTTTCTGCAGGCGGGTGCCGGCCGCCGGGATGAGCCCGGTCGAAAGCGAGGTGCTGCCGGTGGGGCGGGCATCGCGCTCCAGCACCAGCACCGCAGCGCCTGCTTCGCTGGCTGCCAGGGCCGCGGTAAGCCCGCACGCGCCGGCGCCGATGACGACGACATCGACACCGATCTCGAACTTCGCTTCATCAGCGGGCAGGACCGGCATGATCGAGGGTGTGAAGCCTGAAAAGGTGCATGCGCAGAGCGGCGCAGTATAGGCGCGTGCCGAAGGCTTGGCGCTAAATGCCTGCAGGGCAAAAAAAAGGCGGCCCGCAGGCCGCCATCGTGTGGCGCGAGCCGCTCAGTCGGCGTACTGCCCGGCCTTCTTGATGATCGGATCCCACTTGGCGATTTCCGCTGCCAGGTGGCTGCGCAGGCCTTCAGGGGTGGCCTTGGCCGGCGGCACGATGATCGCGCCCAGCTTGTCCATCGCGGCCACGAAGGCCGGATCCTTGAGCGCCGCCTGCAGCGAGGACACCAGCTTGTCCAAAACGGGCTTGGGGGTGCCCTTGGCCGCATACAACCCGTGCCAGATTGCCAGGTCAAAGCCCTTCAGGCCCTGCTCGTCAAGCGTTGCCAGGTTGGGCAACGAGGAGGCGCGTACACGCGTGGTCGTGCCGTAGGCCTTGACGCGCTTGGTCTCGATCAACTGGGTGGTCTGGGTGGTCTGGTCGCACAGGAGCTGTACCTGTCCGCCCTGCAGGTCGGTCATCGCCGGTGCCGTGCCCTTGTAGGGGATGGTCTGCAGATCGATCTGGATGGTGCTCATGAAGAGCAGCCCGCACAGGTGGGAGGCGGCGCCCAGGCCGGCGTTGGCGAGATTGACCTTGTCGCGGTTGGCGCGCAGGTAGCTGAGGAGTTCGGGATAGGTGTTGGGCGGGAAATTGTTGTTGCCCACCAGCGTCATCGGCACGTCGACGATCTGTCCGATGTAATCGAGATCGGTGAGCGGGTTGTAGTTCATCTTGCGGTACAGCGCCGGCGAGGTCGACATGCCGATGTGGTGCAGTACCACGTTGTAGCCGTCGGGCGCGGATTTGGCGACCTTGGCCACGCCCACGTTGCCGCCGGCGCCGGGGAGGTTTTCGACCACCACGGTGCCGCCCAGCGGCTTGGCCATGGCCTGCGCCAGTTGGCGGGCCACAGTGTCGGACGGGCCGCCAGCCGCGAACGGCACGACCAGGGTGACCGGTTTGGTCGGGTAGGCTTGCGCGTGGGCGCCCGCTGCCATGGCGGCCAGCACGCCGGCGACCAGAATTCGCAAGTTCTTGTACATGTCTGAATCCTCTTTGGACGACTACAGTGGGGCTGGAATTCTAGGCGCGGGCTCGCAGCGCTGTCAGCCGGGATAACCCCGAGTGTTGATCCAGCGCAAGACTCGCACGGTTACGGGGGGAGGGACTATACGACCTCGGCGATGGCGCGCCCCAGATCCGCCGTATTTGCCCGGCCACCGATGTCGGGGGTGCGCGGCGCGCCGGAATCAGGCGCCAAGGCCTTTTCGATGGCGCGCACGATCGCAGTGCCCGCCTCCTTGTGGCCAAGGTGGTCCAGCATCATCGCTCCGGACCAGATCTGCCCGATCGGATTGGCGATGTTGCGTCCGTAGATGTCGGGTGCCGAGCCGTGCACCGGCTCGAAGAGCGAGGGAAACTTGCCCTCCGGATTGAGGTTGGCCGACGGCGCGATGCCGATGGTGCCGGCAGTCGCCGGCCCCAGGTCGGAGAGGATGTCGCCAAACAGGTTGGAGCCGACGATCACGTCAAAGCGCTGCGGATTCAAGACCATCTGTATGGTCAGCCCGTCGATGTGGTACTGGCTGGTCTTGACCGCAGGATAGTCGCGCGACAGCGACGCGAACTGCTCGTCCCAGTAGGGCATGGTGATCGAGATGCCGTTGGACTTGGTGGCCGAGGTGAGCAGCTTTCGCTCGCGGCGCATGGCAAGTTCGTAGGCGAACTTCATGATGCGCCGCGTGCCGTGGCGCGTGAAGGTGGAGGTCTGCTGCGCCATTTCGCGCTCGGTGCCGACGAACAGGCGCCCGCCCACCGACGAATACTCGCCCTCGGTGTTCTCGCGCACCACGTAGTAGTCGATGTCGCCGGGCTTGCGGCCGGCCAGCGGGCAGGGGATGCCCGGCATCAGGCGTACCGGGCGCAGGTTGACGTACTGGTCGAATTCGCGGCGAAAGCGGATCAGCGAATCCCACAGCGAGACGTGGTCGGGCACGATCGAGGGCATGCCGGTGGCGCCGAAAAAAAGGCAGTCGTGGCCGCCTATCCTGTCCTTCCAGTCGGCAGGCATCCAGTAGTTGTGCTTGGCGTAGTTGTCGCAGGACCAGTCGAAGTGGTCGTAATCGAGGGTGATGCCGAACTTGCGCGCGGCAGTGTCGAGGACGTGCAGGGCCGGCGGCATGACTTCGCGGCCGATGCCGTCGCCGGGGATGACCGCGATGCGCTGCTTGCTCATGGGTTGGTTCCTTGCAGATACGGGGAATGCGGCAGGCGACGCGCCGGCCTAGCGGAAAAAGTCCAGCAGGCGCGTAGCCAGTGCGTCCGGCGCCTCTTCGGGAATGTAGTGGCCGCAGGGCAGGGCCTCGCCGTCGACCTCGGTGGCGTAGTCGCGCCACAGCGCAAGCGCGTTGAAGCAGCGCTCGATCACGCCTTCGGCACCCCAGTAGACACGCAGCGGCACGTGCAGCTTGCGTCCTGCGGCGCGGTCGGCGCGATCGTGCTCCAGGTCGACCGTGGCCGCGGCGCGATAGTCTTCGCAGATCGCGTGCACGGTGGCCGGCAGTTTGGCGCAGCGCACGTATTCGGCCAGGGCTTCGGGCGCGAAGGCGTCCAGCCCCCTAGTGCCGCGCGACATCACGTTGCGCACGAAAAACTCCGGGTCGGCCTCGATCATGCGCTCCGGCAGGGGGTGCGGCTGGATCAGGAAAAACCAGTGCCAGTAAGCCTGTGCAAAGGCCAGGTTGGTGCCTTCGTACATGGCCAGCGTCGGCGCGATGTCCAGCAGCACGGCCTTGCGCACGGCGCTTGCATGGTCCAGGCACAGGCGGTGAGCGACCCGCGCGCCGCGATCATGCGCGCAGATGAAGAAGCTCTCATGGCCGAGCGAGCGCATCAGCTGGACCATGTCGCGCGCCATTTCGCGCTTGGAGTAGTTGTAGTGGTCCGGTCGTCCGGGTGGCTTGGCGCTGTCGCCGTAGCCGCGCAGGTCGGCGGCGACGATGCGGTATCCGCTGGCCAATAGCGGCGCCACGCGATGCCAGATTGCGCGCGTCTGCGGATGGCCGTGCAAAAGGAGCAGCGGCGGGCCGTCGGCGCGACCGCCGCTGACATAGGCGATCTCGACGCCGTTGACCTGGGTGCTGCCGGTGGCGAAGGAAGGGAACAGCATGGGCCGGCGATTATCGCAAAGCTGCCGCTCTGGCAGCGCGGCGGCAAAAATTGGAAGACAAGCCTGTAAGCGGGGTTCTGTTACGGGGCCTTCCTTGCGGTCGTCCCTATGACGGTCATTCCTCTAGGCCGCCGGTTGCCCGGCGGCTCGAGCCACCTACCCGCAAGCTCGACGAGCAGCGTCAGCGCCTGCCTATTTGGTGTTGCACCGGGTAGAGGTTGCCGCGTTTCACGTCCGCGCGTTGCCGCGCTTGCTCGTCTCTGTGGCCCTGGTCCTCGCGTCGCCGCGGGCGGCCGTTAGCCGCTACCCTGCTCTGTGGTGCCCCGACTTTCCTCCCGCGCCGCGGTTGCCCGCGGTGCCGGCGACCGTCCGGCCTGCTTCCGGGCGCAATTCTAGGCTGAATGGCGAGGCTTTCCAGCGGCGCCAAGATCCCGCTGGCCGCGGGGCTCGCCGCAATCCGCGCGCGCGTGGCCTATCGAGGCCCGGCCAAGCCCATCGACGCGACGATCGCGGCGTCGATTCGTGAGCTGCTCGATCTCGAGAACATCGATGCGGCCGAGCCCGCACTCATCAGCCGCGCGCTCGATGCTTGCGAAGCGGGCATCGACTTCGCCGATGCCTTGCATGCGGCGCAGTGCGCGGCGGGCGAGACCTTCGCGACATTCGACAAGACGTCGGCGAAGCGGGCCGGCAAGGCCGGCCGCGCCGAAGTCATGCTGATTTCCGGATGACCGGGACCAGACTGCCAGAGGGGGCCCCATAGAATGTGGTAGACTTTATGCCATATTTTATGGATAAAAGTATGCCATGAGCTATTCTGCGGTTCTCGATAGTGCAGGACGCATCGTTGTCCCGGCGGCGGTTCGCAAACGGCTCAATCTTGGGTTGGGAGCCCGCTTCAAGGTGGATGTCGTTGCCGAGCGAATTGAGCTCATTCCGGATGTCGATGCGAGCCCCTTGGTTCGCAAGGGCAATCGCCTGGTGTTGAAGCCGAGCGGCGGCCGCGCTGACGCGGCTGCGCAAGTTCGCGCCGAACGCGACGCACGGTCGTTGCGCGGCGCGGATTCCTGACCCAGGAGCGATGTGGCAGCGCTCCTCGACACATCCGTCATCCTTGCCTCGCTCGACCCCGACGAGGCGGCGCACGAGGCGAGCGATGCGCTATTGGCGCGTGGTGATTGTCATGCCTACGTGCATGCCTTTGCCGAGACGTTTTCGATCCTGACCGGTGGACGGGGCGCCCGCCGTATCGATGCGCAGACCGCGGTCCGCCTGATCGAGGAGAGCGTGCTGCCGCTTGTAAGCCCGGTGGTGCTTTCCGCCGGGGACGTCGTCAAGGCCTTGCGGGAGTGCGAGTCGCGGGGAGTCCGCGGTGGCGGGATTTACGACTTCCTGCACATCGCGGCGGCGCGCAAAGCCAAGGCCGAGCGGATATTCACCCTCGATATTCGCCACTTCCAGGCGATCTCCAGGCCCGGAGATCCCGCCGTTTCGGCGCCCTAGCGCTTCGTTGCCATGTCTTATGGTGGTCCGACGTCGCCACCCGATTGGATAGACTGCCTAGACGTGATCTCTTCGACGGAGCCTGCGATGTCCACCACAACTCTCGTTAGGACCCTGATTGGCGCCTTGCTTGTCGCGCTGGCGGCCAGCGCACCGGCGCAGGACTACGAGCGCGAAAAGCGCTGGGCCGCCGAAGTCGTGCCCGCGCTGGTGGTCGGCGATGCGGTCACGCTCAAGACCAGCACGGGCCGCGAATTCCTCGGCATCTACACCGAGTCCAAGGCGCCGCGCGCACTGATCGTCCTGGCCCACGGGGTGGGCGTGCACCCGGACTTCGGCGTCATCGGCGATCTGCGCACGCGCCTGGCCGACTTGGGCTACACGACGCTTTCCATCCAGATGCCGGTCGCATCCAAGGAGGCAGGCGTGGACGACTATTACCCAAAGGTGTTTCCGGAAGCGGCTGACCGTTTGGGCCAGGCTGCCCAGTGGCTGCGCGCCAAGGGGCAGGGCCGGCTGGTGCTGGTGTCGCACAGCATGGGCGCGTGGATGGCCAACGAGTACTTCGACCGCACCCACACCAATACGCCCTACCAGGCCTGGGTCGTCATGGGCCTGACCGGCGGCTACTCGTGGGGCATGCGCCGCTACCGTTTTCCGGTGCTCGACCTCCTGGGCGAGAAGGACATCGAGCCGGTCCTCAAGGCCGAGAGCCGGCGGCGCGGCGCCTTGGATTCGGGCAATGGTTCACGGCAGTTGAAGATCGCCGGCGCCGATCACTACTACGCAAAGCAGGAGAAGGAACTCGCCACGGCGATCGACGCCTTCATCAAGGAACTCCGCTAGGGCAAATGACCTAGCCGAACACCATCGCCACGCCGTGCGCGTCGGGCGCGTCGATCGCCCACGCGCCATCATTCATGCGACGCGGCGAGAAGCCGCCATCAAGCAGTGCCCTTTGGACCTGGGCCCGATCGGCCACGCGAATGAACAGCGCCGCCGCATGCGGCGCCGGCCGATCCGGCAGCACCACCTCGCGCAGACGTTCCTGCAAGGCCTGCCGCGTGCAGAAGGCGAGCGGCGCGGCGCCTGTGGCAACCAGGAGTCCCTCGTCGATGCGCGCCGGCCAGGCGCCGAACACGCGTCCGTAGACGCCAGCGAGATATGCGACCTTGTCGGCGACGAATGCGACCGCGGCGATGCCGGTCGCACCGTTGGCGTGGCGCTGCAACTCCGGCAGCCAGACCAGCTCGCGCGTGAAGTGCTCGCAGATGAATACCTGTGCGCCGGGAGTCGCATGCGCGGCGAGGTTGATGAGCCGAAAGCGTGCCGTGCCGGTGCGGCTGCCTTTGGTTACTTCGCGCGAAAAGTCCTTCGGCGCGGAGGGCGCGAAGCCGCGCTCGGAGAGCACCGGGATGGCCGCGGCCGCGTCAGCGCCGGTGAGCGCGAGTGCCGCCAGACCCTCGTGACGTTCCAGAAAGGTGTGGAAATACGCCTGCAGCGGATTGGTGCTCGGCACGTACATCAACTCGAAATAGTCGCCGCCCAGCATGATGTTGTGGTTCGACGACCCGGTACTGTGCACACCGCGTGGCGCCAGGGTGAAGCCCATGCGCGAGAAGGTTTCGCGCGCGGTGTCGAGGTTGCGCACCGCGATGACCGCGTGGTCGAGTCCGGCGATGCCGGGTGTGCGTTGATCGAGGCCCTGCATGGCGACTCCGGGGGCGGCATTGGGGCGCCCAAGGTAGCGCATACGGCGCAGGGGCGCAAGGCAATATCCGCTCCTGGGCCCGGCGCAAGTACCGCTTTGCGTGGCCTCGAAGAGCTGCAACGACCCCGATATACTGCCTCGCACGAGTGTTCGCTCCCATCCCGTTGCTTTTGGCCGCATGAAGATCCAAGTCGCCTCCGACCTGCATCTCGAATTCTTCGAGCGTCGCTTTCCCGAGTTTCGTGCCGTCGATGTGACAGGCGCGCAGGTGCTCATCCTGGCCGGTGACATTCACCGCCACGCCCAGGCAGCGGCGGCGTTTCGCGACTGGCCCTGCCCGGTTCTCTTGATCCACGGCAACCATGAACTCTATGGCGCGGACGCTGCCGCGACGGATGCGCTGTTGCGTGCGTCTTCGCAGGGCAGCGTCACCTTCCTGGAGCAGGGCGAAGCCGTCATCGACGGGGTGCGCTTCCTCGGCACCTGCCTGTGGACCGACTATGCGCTCACCGGTGACGCGGCGCAGTCCATGCTTGCCTGTGGCGCGGTGCTCATGGACCACAAGGCCATCCGCGTCGGCGAGGGCATGTTCCAGCCCGGGCATGCGCTTGAGCGCCATCGCGCCGCGCGTGCCTGGCTGGAAGCGAAGCTCGACGAACCCTTCGCTGGCCAGACCGTGGTCGTGACGCACCACGCGCCGCACGTCGGGTCGATACACGCCCAGTATGCGGGGGACGCGATGAACCCCGGCTTTGTCAGCGACCTCACTCCTATGATGGGCAAGGCAGTGCTGTGGGTGCACGGCCATGTCCACAACAGTTTCGACTACGCCGTCGCCGGCACGCGCGTGGTGGCGAACCCGCGCGGGTACGCGTTCAACCTGAAAAAGGTCGAGGCGATCGACCAGATCCGCTGGGAGAATGCGAACTTCGACCCCGGACTGATGGTCGAAATCTGACTGGTCACCCGGGTCTGCGGCATACTCGCGATCCCCACCAGGCCTGCCCATGCTGAACCTATCCTTCGACAACACCTACGCGCGCGAGCTGCCTGGCTTTTACGTCGCATGTAAACCCGCGCCTGCGCCGGCACCGCGCCTGGTCTACTTCAACGATGCGCTGGCAGCGGAACTGGGTCTGCCGGCGGACCTGTCGGCCGCTCCCGGCCTGGCGGACCTGTTCACCGGCAATCGCCTGCCGGCGGGCGCCGAACCGCTCGCGCAAGCCTATGCGGGCCATCAGTTTGGCGGCTTTTCACCGAAACTGGGCGATGGCCGCGCGCTACTCGTGGGTGAAGTGATTGACCGCCACGGCCGGCGCCGCGACATCGCGTTCAAAGGCTCGGGCCGCACGCCGTTCTCGCGCGGCGGTGACGGCAGGGCCGCGGTCGGGCCGATGCTGCGCGAAGTCATCATCGGCGAGGCGATGCACGCGCTGGGCATCCCCACGACTCGCGCACTGGCGGTCGCGGCCACTGGCGAGGCGGTGATGCGCGAGATGCCGCTGCCTGGCGCCGTGCTGACCCGGGTGGCTGCCAGCCACCTGCGCGTGGGCACGTTCCAGTACTTTGTCGCCCGCGGCGAGATCGACAAACTGCAGCAGCTGGCCGATTACGCCATCGCCCGCCATTACCCGGAGCTGGTCGGCACACCCGGGCGCGTGTTCGGCCTTTTGCGCGCGGTGGCGGAGCGCCAGGCCAGGCTCATCGCGCAGTGGATGAACGTCGGCTTCATCCACGGCGTCATGAACACCGACAACATGACGATTTCCGGCGAGACCATCGACTTCGGTCCCTGCGCCTTCATGGAGGCCATGGACCCGGCCACGGTCTTCAGCAGCATCGATCACGGCGGACGCTATGCCTACGGCAACCAGCCGTTTGTGGCGCGCTGGAACCTGGCCAAGCTGGCCGAAGCACTGCTCCCGCTTGTCGCAGACGGCGACGACAAGTCGGCGGTCGATCAGGCAGTCGCCGAAGCCACTGCGGTGATCAACGGTTTTCAGGGGCAGTACGCGCGTGCGCTGCTTGCCGGTCAGCGTGCCAAGCTCGGCCTGCGGCACGCGACACCGGCCGACGACGAAGGCGACGCCGCGCTCGCCGTCGACTGGCTGGCACTGCTTCAGCGCGCGCGTGTCGATTACACCCTGGGGTGGCGGCGCCTGACTGATGCTGCTGCGGGCAACGACCAGGCGTTGCGCGCGCTCTTCGCGGACACGCGGGCGCCCGGGGAGTGGCTGGCGCGCTGGCACGCGCGCTGCGCGGCCGACGATGCTGCCGCTTCTGATCAGAAGGTTTCGGGCGAATCCCGCGCCCGGCACATGCGCCAGGTCAGTCCTTTTGTGATTCCGCGCAATCATCGCGTCGAAGAGGCGCTCAGCGCGGCTTCCGACAACGACGACCTTGGCCCATTCGAGTCCCTTCTTGCAGCCGTGCGCCGCCCGTTCGACGAGACGCCCGACCTTGCCGGCTATGGGGAGCCTGCTCCCGCCGCAGTGACAGCGGGCTATCAGACCTTCTGTGGCACCTGAGGCGCCGCTACCCGGCGTGTTAGATTCGACTCTGGGCCGACCAACCGGGATCGCCAGCCCCGTGACAGTCACGCTTTCCAGCGGCACCTACGAGGTCGAAGACGCGTTCGCCGCCAACGAGCTCTTCCAGCGCAACGGCTGGACCGACGGCCTGCCGATCATCCCGCCCACCGAGGCGCTGGTGCGCCGCTTTCTCGATGCCGGCCAGTGCGCCCCCGACGCGATCGTTGGCATCGAGCCGGTGCGCCGGCGCCACATCACCGCCGAGAAGGTCGCGATCGCCGCCGTGATGGCCGGCTGCCTGCCCGAGTACATGCCCACGGTGCTGGCCATCATCCGCGCGATGTGCGTGCCGCAATACAACCTGCATGGCAGCACCTCCAGCACCGGCGGTTGCGCGCCGATGATCATCGTCAACGGTCCGCTGCGCGTCGCACTGGGCATGCACGCCACCCACAATGCGCTGGGCAACGGCAGCCGTGCCAACGCCAGCATCGGCCGCACGCTGCGCCTGTTCATTCTCAACGTATTAGGTGGCCATCCGGGTCAGCTCGACCGCGCGACCTTGGGCCATCCGGGCAAGTTCAGCTATTGCGTCGCCGAGGACGAGGAGGACAACCCCTGGCTACCCTTGTCGGCCGAGCGCGGTGTACCCGCCGGCGCCTCGGCGGTGACCGTCTTCGCCGCGGGCGCGCCGCACCAGATCCTCAACGAGTGGACCCACGATCCGAAGGAACTGCTCGACACCTACGCCGCCGCGATCCGCGCCAACATGCTCACCTACTCGATCTGGCACGGCAACTACGCGCTCGTCATCGCGCGCCAGCAGCGCGACATCTTCGTGCGCGCCGGCTGGAGCAAGGCGGACATCCGCGACTGCATGTTCGAGAACTGCTGGGTCAAGCGCAAGGAATGGCGTGGCGTGGGCAAGGCGGCGGTGGCCGGACGCAAGGATGAGGAGCAGGTCTACCGGCCCTGCATCGCGCCGGAGGACCTGCTGGTGATTGCCGCCGGCGGTACTGCCGGCGGTTTCGGCGCGGTCATCCCGCCCTGGATCGGCAACAAATCGATGGCCGTGACCATTGCTGTGACAACCTGACTTTTTTGCAAAGGAGGATCGACATGCTGACCGTACTGGACCCGCGCCTGTCCGCCGAAGGCGAAGCTCTGCAGATGGCGCCCGCGCTCGCGTCGCTCAAGGGCGCGGTAATCGGCTTCATCGACAACGCCAAGATCGGCACCGAGCGGCTTTACGATCACATGGCAGACATCCTCAAGTCCCGATACGGGGTCGCCGAACTGATCCGCCGCCGCAAGCCCGACGCCAGCCGGCCCGTGCCCGAGGACATGCTGGCGCAAATGCGCGGCGCCGACGCCATCATCTCCGGTATCGGCGACTGAGGGAGCTGCTCGTCGTGCAGTTTGCACGACTCCATCAAGGCCGAGCGCCTCGGCATTCCGTCGGTGGCGATCATGACCGCGCCGTTCCGCAGGAGCGCCGAGACCGTCGCCCAGTTGAACGGGCTGCCCGAGTACCCGTTCGCGATGATCGAACATCCGATCGCCAACGACAGCGATGCCGCCTTGCGCGCCAAGGCCGAAATCGCGCTGGCGCAGATCCTGCCGTTGCTCACCGAGCGCCGGGCCTGAACGCCCGCGAATGCCTGCACCCGCCCGGCGCGCGATACCGCGCCGGCGCAATCGCACAGAGGAGACATCGTGAATCGCACATTGAAGTCACGGGCATTGCGGATGGCCGCGGCATGCATGGCCGCATGGATCGGCGCGCTGGCGCTACCCGCGGCGGCGCAGGATTACCCCTCGCGACCGGTCACCATCGTCGTGCCGTTCCCGGCCGGCGCTGCCGTGGACAATCTGGTACGCCCGGTCGCAACCGAGTTGGCGCGCCTGCTCGGCCAGGCGGTGGTGGTCGACAACAAGGGCGGCGCGCAAGGCGTGATCGGCACCCAGTTCGCTGCGCGTGCCAAGCCCGACGGATATACCCTCCTGGCCGGATCAAGCACGACGCTTGCCGCCAACGTCGGCCTCTTCAAGAATCTGCCCTACGACCCGCAAAAGGACTTCGTGCCGATCGCAGGCCTCGGCTACACCTCGATGATGTTTCTGGTGCGCGCGGATTCGCCGGCCAAGGACCTGAAGGGCCTGATCGCGCTCCTGCGCAGCCAGACCAACCCGATGCCGGCCGGATACAGTTCCTCCAGCGGGCAGGTCGCGCTCGCCATCCTGTCGCGTGCCGCCGGCGTCAACCTCCTGCCGATTTCCTACAAGGGCACGCCGCAGGTGGTCACCGACCTGCTCGGCGGCGCCTTGCCGATGGCCGGCATCGACGTCGGCAGCGGCGTGCCGCATATCGGCGCGGGTGGTCGCCTCACCGCCATTGCCATCACCGGCAGCGCGCGCAGCGTGTCGGCGCCGAACGTCCCGACCCTCTCCGAGACCTTCCCGGGCTCGGACCTGGTCACCTGGATCGGCATCGTGGCACCGGCCGGCACGCCGCCCGCAGTGGTGGCGCGGTTGCACCGCGCCATCTTCAGCGCGCTCGCCACACCCGAAGTCAAGCAAAGCTATGCGTCGCTATCGACCGAGGTCGAGCCGGTAGCCCCGGAAGACCTCGGCCGCCGCATGCAACGCGATCAGGCGCGCTGGATCGAACTGATCCGCACCATCGGCATACAGCCGCAATAGCGCGCACGGCGATTGCGGCGCCTTCGGCTGGCGTCGCGCCTGCGGTTGGCGCGCCTGAGGCTTGGGGTTGCGCCTAGGGCTTGGTGCCGCGCAACTTCTCGGTGAGCTTGCCGAGGATGCCGGTGGGCATGTAGATGATGAACAGCACCAGCATCAGTCCGTAGATGGTCGAGTCCAGCGCGTTGATCTTGTTGCCGATGCCCACGCGCAGTGACTCGGTCAAAAGCAAGGTGAACACCGCGCCCACGGTGGGGCCGAAGCGCACGAACATGCCGCCGGCGATGACCGCGAAGACGATTTGCAGCGATACGCCGATGCCGGCCACCGTGTCCGGGTTGATGTATTGCTGGTACTGACCGAAGAGCGCGCCGCCCAGGGCGGTCAGCGCCGCCGAGATGATCGTGATGGTGAGCTTGGTACGCGTCACGTTCACGCCCACCGAGGCGGAGGCCTGCTCATCGGTGCCGATCGCTTCCATCGCGTAGCGCATCATGCTGCGGTCGATGCGGTTCCACACCCAGATGCCGAACAGCCAAGCCGCCAGCGCGATGTAGAAGAACACCGCCTTGTCGGCGAACTGGATCGCGGAAATCGACCAGGTGGTGCCGTCCTTGAGCACCGAGGTGGGCGTGATGCCCAGCGAGCCGCCGGTCGAATCGCGCAGTGCGACGATGATCGAGCGCACCACCTCGGTCAGGGCCAGGGTCACCAGCGCGAAATAGTGCCCGGTGATGCCGAAGCGAAAGCAGGGATAGCCGATCAGGACGGCCAGGCCCATCGCGCAGATGATCGAGAGCGGAATCCCGATCCAGGGCGTGATGCCGGCCAGGTTCCACAAGAGGACGGTGACGTAGGCGCCGACCCCCATGAAGGCGCCGTGGCCAAAGGACACCAGGCCGAAGCGTCCCATCAGCGACCAGCCGGTGTAGATGAAGGACCACAACAGCACCTGGATCATCAGGTGCACGATGTAGGCCGAAGGCGCCACCCATGGCAAGGCCGCGGTGATGGCGAGCGGTATGATCCAGCGCGGCGACACGGCCTACCTCGCGCCGAGCAGCCCCTGCGGGCGCACGAACATCATTCCGATGAAGAACGCGAAGGCCATCACGTAGCCCCACTCGATGTGGAAGTAAAAGCCGCCGATGGCGATCAGTTGCGCGAAGATGAAAGCGGCGATGAAGCCGCCCAGCATGTTGCCCAGGCCGCCGAGCACGCAGACCATGAAGGTCAGCGGCCCGAAGGAGAGGCCGATGGCCGGGTGCACGTCGTACTGCAGCACCAGGAGGCAGGCGCCCAGGCCGGCCAAGGCACCGCCGATCGCCGAAGTGGTCAGGTAGACGCGCGCCGGGTTCACACCCATCAACGGCATGATGGCGCGATCCTGGCTGATGGCTCGAATCGCCGTGCCCAGGTAGGTATGGCGCAGAAAGGCCCACATCGCGACCATCGCCACCAGCGCAGTCAGCGCCGCGGAAATGCGCGACCACGGCAGCGAGATGTCGCCGATCAGGAGGCTGGGCATCGATACGCCCAGGTTGCGAAAGTCGATGCCGAAGGCAAGCGTCGCGGCCGCCTGCAGGAAGGTCAGCACACCACCGGTGACAAGCAGCTGGTTGATGGGCTCGGAATTGATCACCGGGCGGATCACCAGTACGTGCAGCAGCACGCCCAGCACCGAGACCAGCGCGACGGCCGCGCCGAAGGCGACAAAGAGCGGCAGCCCGTGCACCTTGTGCAGGAAAAAGACGCAGTACATGCCCAGCATCATGAGTTCGGCGTAGCAGATCCACACCACGTCGATGACACCGAAGATCAGGTTCAGGCCCAGCGCCAGGAGCGCCAGCACGCCGCCGAAGAGTATCCCGTTGAGCACGGCCTCCAGGAGAAAGATGTCGAAGATGGGCATGGGCTTGGGTTCCGGGGGCAGGGCCTTGAGCCTAGAGGCCCACGTAGGATTTCTGGATTTCCGCACTTGCCAGGAGTTCGGCCGCGCTGCCGGCGAGCTTGATGCGCCCGACTTCCAGCAGGTAGGCGCGGTCGACCACCTTGAGCACCTGGCGCACGTTCTGCTCGACGATCATGACGGTGTAGCCCTCGGCGCGGATCTTCTTGACCAGGTCGAAGATCGATTGCACGATCACCGGCGCCAGGCCGGCCGAGGGTTCGTCGAGCAGGAGGAGCTTGGGCCCGCTCATGAGCGCGCGGCCGATGGCGCACATCTGTTGTTCGCCTCCCGACAGGGTGCCTGCGAGCTGGTTGCGGCGCTCGCGCATGCGCGGAAAGAGCTCGTAGACCATCTGCAGACGCTCGGCATACTTTGCCCGGGCCGATTCGAGGAACGCGCCCATGCGCAGGTTCTCCTCGACGGTCAGGCGCGGAAACAGGCGGCGGTGTTCCGGCACCTGCGAGAGGCCCAGTTCGATAATGCGATAGGGCGGCACCTCGGCCAGCGAGCGCCCCTCCATGCGCACTTCGCCCGACTTGAGCTCGATCAACTTGGAGATCGCGCGCAGCAGCGTGGTCTTGCCGGCGCCGTTGGGGCCGATCACCGCCACGGCTTCGCCGGCCTTGACTTCCAGCGAGACGTTGAATAGCGCCTGGAACGAGCCATAGCCCGCCGAGACGTCGCGCAATTCAAGCATCGCGCTCATGTCCTGGCCTCCGCGTGCGCCTGCACCTCGGCCGCGTCGCGTCCCAGGTAGACCTCGATCACCTTGGGATCGCGCGCGACTTCGGGCGGGCTGCCGCGCGAGATGATCTCGCCGTGGTCGAGCACGATGACGCGGTCGACCACGCGCATGAGCACCCCCATGATGTGCTCGACCCAGACGATGGTGATGCCGCGCTCGCGGCGGATGGTGCGCAGCATCTCGGCTGCCTGCTCCATCTCGGCCTCGTCGAGTCCGCCTAGAGATTCATCGGCCAGCAGCAGCTTGGGCTGTGTGGCGAGAGCGCGCGCCATCTCCAGTTTCTTGAGCGCCGCCGCGCCGAGCCCGTCGATGCGCGCGTCGTTCGCGTGCGGCAGGCCGATCAGGTCGAGCGCGTCGGCCGCGATGCGGCGCGCCTCAGCCTCGCGCATGCCGCCGTCGCGGCCGTAGTAGGCCGCCAGGGTCACGTTCTCGAGGATCGAGAGCTTCTTGAACGGTCGCGGGATCTGGAAAGTGCGCGCGATCCCGGCGTGACAGATGTGCGCCGGCTGCAGTCCGCCGATCTCGCGCCCCTGGAATTGCACGCTGCCCGAGGTCGGTGCATACAATCCGGCGATCAGGTTGAAGGTCGTGCTCTTGCCCGAGCCGTTGGGGCCGATGAGTCCCAGGATCTCCCCTTCGGCCACGTCGAACGACACCGCGGATACCGCGGTGAAGCCGCCGAATTTCTTGGTCAGTCCCTGGACCTTGAGCATGGTCAAGCCCGCCCCGCCTTGAGGCGGGGCAAGGTCAATTGGATCGCCGGCCTGCCTCTTAGCGCGCGAACGCGTGGCCCTTGGGCAGGGGCAGCATGGGGTCCGTGGTGCGGATCGCAGTCGGCCAGGCGATGTAGGAGCGCCCGTTGACGAACTGCATGATCACCGGCGTGGAGCGCTCGTTCTGCCCGGCCATTGCATGCCCCGGCGGGTAGAACTTGACGCCGTAGCCCGAGGGGGTGCCACCGGCCGGGATGTCGGTCTCCATCGCCGCACGGCGCAGTGCCTCCGAGCCGATGCCGCCGTGCTTCTTGATTGCGCGCGGCAGTACGTCAGCCAAGAAGATCCAGGTGTTGGTGAAGCCCATCGAGGTGTGTGGCGGCAATTCGCCCGGCCCTTTGACGGCCTGGTAGCGCTTGACCATCTCGCGGGTCAAATCGCCCATGCCGGGCTTCAGGGTCTTGGGGTCGAGCAGCTGGGCGGCGACCGGATCGATGGAGTGAAAATAGTTGACGTCGTCGCCGAAAGTCCCGCGCAGACGGTCGATCTGGCTGTGGCCGGCACCGTGGCCGATCATGGCCTTGAACTTGAAGTTCTGCTCCTTGGACTGGCGCAGGAACAGCGTGATGTCAGGGTTGTAGCCGGTGTGCAGCAGTACGTCGGGCTGCGCGCGGCGCAGCTTGGTCACCAGCGACGACAGGTCGGGCGCCGTCGCAGCGTAGCCTTCCTTCAGGACGATGTTGATCCCGTTCTTCTTGCATTGCGACTCGTTGCCCGCGGCAACGCCGGCGCCGTAGGGCCCGTCTTCATAGATGATCGCGACCTTGAGCTTGTCCGGCGTCGTGCCGAATTTCCTCTGCGCGTGCTCCTTCAGGTAATCGCACGAGGCCTCGCCAAACTGGTCGGAATGCGGCTGCGGGCGAAACACGTATTGCAGGTTCTTGCCCTTGAACACCGCCGAGGAGATGCAGACGTTGGCCCACATGAACTTCTTGGCCGCGTCGATGCGCCCGGCCATGGGCACGCACTGGGCGCTGGAATATACGCCCATGATCATGTCGACCTTTTCCTGGTTGATCAGGCGCTCGGCCTCGTTGATGGCCACGTCCACCTTGGACTGCGCATCGACGTAAATCGGGTTGATGCGATAGCCCTCGACCCCGCCCTTCTCGTTGAACATGTCTATGACGGCTTTGGTGCCCAGGTAGTTGGCCTCCGAGCCGCCGCCGGCGAAGGGGCCGGTAAGGTCGTAGATGACGCCGATCTTGATCTCTTTCGGCTGCGCGAACGCGCCGGCTGCGGCGAACAGCAGGGCGGCGCCCAGGGTCAGGGTCTTCGTCAACATGAGCATCTCCTCAGTAGGGTTTGCAACCAAACCAGCCCGGCTTGCTTGTAACCGGGTCGTTAAAAACCAGTCTACCTCAGGTCAATTG
>JBJXGS010000014.1:0-15684 GCA_046160545.1 Burkholderiales bacterium | reverse complement strand
GCGCTGGACAGCGCCGGCTGGCGCGGCGACGGCCGGATGCTGGCGCTGAACAGCTACGAGAACCGCGTCTACCAGGTCAACCTCGAGGACGATTCCGTTGTGGTTGCCAAGTTCTACCGCCCCAACCGCTGGAGCGACGCGCAGATCCTGGAGGAACATTCGTTCGCCACCGAACTGTCGGAGCGCGAGATCCCGGTCATTGCGCCGCTCGCTGCCGGCGGCACGACACTGCACGCGTTTGGCGGCTTTCGCTTCGCCGTGTTTCCGCGCCGCGGCGGCCGCACCCCCGAGCTGGAGGACGAGAAGGTGCTGGAGTGGATCGGCCGCTTCCTCGGCCGCATCCATGCCGTGGGCGCCACCAGGCCCTTCGCGGTCCGTCCTGCACTGGATGTCGAAGCCTTCGGCACCGAGCCGCGGCGGTGGCTGCTCGATTCCGGGATGATCCCGGCCGACGTGCGCGAGGCCTGGGAGAGCGTGTCAGCGCAAGCGCTGCAGCGCGTGGAGCAAGCCTTCGCCCAGGCCGGTGCGGTGCGCCGCATCCGCCTGCACGGCGACGTCCACGCCGGCAACGTCCTCTGGACCGACCGCGGCCCGCACTTCGTCGATTTCGACGACGCGCGCATGGGACCCGCGGTCCAGGACCTGTGGATGATGCTGCCCGGGGACCGCGAAGGCGCGATGCGGTCCCTCAAGGCGCTGCTGGACGGCTACCGCCGCTTCCACGAGTTCGACGCTCGGGAACTCGCGCTCATCGAGCCGCTGCGCACCCTGCGCCTGCTGCACTATTCAGCCTGGATCGCGCGGCGATGGGACGATCCGGCCTTCCCGGCCGCCTTCCCCTGGTTCAACACGCAGCGCTACTGGCAGGACCGGATCCTGGAGCTGCGCGAGCAGACCGCGGCCATGGAAGAGGAACCGCTCCCCCTGCCGTGACGCCCGGATGCCCGGGGATTATTCGGGGATAATTGCCGCCTTTCCGACTGCCCCCGCCTCCTAGATGATCCTGTTCGCCGCCACGGTATTCACCAGCGCCTTTCTGCTCTTCCTGGTGCAGCCCATCATCGCCAAGCAGATCCTGCCCTGGTTCGGCGGCACCGCCGCGGTCTGGACCACCTGCATGGTGTTCTTCCAGCTGGTGCTGCTCGCGGGCTACGCCTACTCCGACGCGGTGAGCCGCAAGCTTGCACCGCGCGCGCAGGCGATCCTGCACACCGCGCTGCTCGCCGCCAGCCTCGCCTTCCTGCCGATCCTGGCCGGCGAATCCTGGAAGCCGGACCCGGACACCGAACCCGGCGGCCGGATCCTGCTGCTGCTCGCGGCGACCATCGGCCTGCCCTACTTCCTGCTCTCGACCACCGGCCCCCTGGTGCAGGCCTGGTTCGCCCGCAGTTTCCCCAGCGGCACGGTGTACCGGCTGTTCGCGCTGTCGAACCTGGCCTCGCTGCTCGCGCTCATCGCCTATCCGCCGGTAATCGAGCCTGTGAGCACGCTCGCGTCACAGGCCTGGGGCTGGAGCGCGCTGTACGTGCTGTTCGCCGTGCTGTGCGCGGCATCGGCGTGGAAAGCGACCGCCGGGCAGACCGTTGCCACAGCGTCCGCGCCCGCCGACGCGGGCCCGGCGCCCGGGGCAGGCGCGTACCTAATGTGGTTCGGCCTGTCCGCGCTGGGCTCGCTGATGCTGCTTGCGATCACCAGCCACATCACGCAGAACGTGGCTTCGGTGCCGTTCCTGTGGATCGTGCCGCTGGTGCTGTACCTGCTGTCCTTCATCCTCGTCTTCGACGTCGGCACCGGGCGGGGACGCAGCGGCTGGTACTCGCGCACCTGGGCGCTGCCGGCGCTGTTCGCACTGCTCGCCGGCATGGCGTACTTCCTGTTCGACAACCTGGGCGTGATGGACATCCGCGGCGCGGTGGCGCTCTACAGCGCCGGCCTGTTCGTCGCCTGCATGTTCTGCCACGGCGAGCTGGCGGCGATGCGCCCGGCGCCCCGGTACCTGACGCGCTTCTACCTCATGATCTCGGTGGGCGGCGCCGCCGGCGGCCTGTTCGTCGGGCTGATTGCGCCGCGCATCTTCGACACCTACCTCGAACTGCCGCTGTCGCTGGTCGCCTGCGGGCTGCTCGCCGCCTGGTTGACCTGGAAGTCGCGCGCGGAGATTCCCTGGACTGCTGTCCGCATCGGCGTGCCCGCGGTCGCGCTCGCGATCACCGGCGTGGTGGGCTGGCTGTCGCTCGAGTACCTGTCCTACATCCGCCAGAACGCGCTGCTGCTGACGCGCAGCTTCTATGGCACGTTGCGCGTCAAGGAACATCCGCGTGGCACCGAGGAGAGCCCGACCCGGAGCCTGGTACACGGGGTCATCAACCACGGCTGGCAGTACACCGATCCCGAGCTGCGCATGCAGCCCATCAGCTACTTCGGCCCCGGCTCGGGCATCGCGCGGGCGCTGGACTACTACAGCGGCCGCCCCCGCCGCATCGGCATCGTGGGACTGGGCGTGGGCGTGTTCACCGCCTGGGGCGAGGCGGGCGACACCTTCCGCATCTACGAGCTCGATCCGTTGGTGGTGAAGATCGCGCGCGAGCATTTCTGGTATTTGTCGGACTCGAAGGCGAAGATCGAGGTGGTGACCGGCGACGGACGACTGAACCTCGAGCGCGACTCGCCGCAGAAATTCGACCTGCTGTCGGTGGACGCGTTCTCCAGCGGCTCGATCCCGATCCACCTGCTCACGCGCGAGGCGCTGCAGGCCTACAAGCGCCACCTCGCACCTGGCGGGGTCATCGTCTACAACGTCACCAACCGCTTCGTGCGCCTGGCGCCGGTGCTTAAGCTCGTCGCCGAGTCCGAGGGCATGAAGGCAATCCGCATCAGCGACGATCCCTCCGAGAGCAAGTACTCCGGCACGGAATACGTGCTGGTGACCGCCAACGAGCAGCTCGCCGCCGACAAGCGCTTCGCCGATGCCGAGAAAATCGACCCCATTCCGGGCCTTATGCCCTGGACCGACAGCTTCAACAACCTGTTCAAGGTCGTGAAGTAGCAAGACCGGTAAAACAGGGACAGACCACGATTTTCGCGGGCGAAATCGTGGTCTGTCCCTGTTTTATTGAGGAAGGTCGTCGAGGGCGCCCTTGAGATGGTCTTTCTCGGCCCAGACCAGGATCTGCCAGCCGCCGGGCGCCGTCCCGATCCGGTTGATGCCGCAGTTTGGAATGCCAAATTCACGCGGCGCGGAAACGGGCAGCCCGAGGATGTGACGGTAGAGCTTGTCCAGCACGCCGCCGTGGGTGAACACGAGCACGTCCTCGCCCGGGTGGCGCGCGGCGATCGCAGTGACGCTGTCCACGGCTCGCCGGTAGAAATCTCTCAGGCTCTCTCCGGTGCGGAAATCGAACTCCGGGTCACGGGCGTCGAAGCGCGCGTACTCCTCGGGAAACTTCACCCGGACCTCGGCATACGTATGGGTCTCGAAGATGCCGTAGTGGCGCTCGCGCAGGCCGGCCTCCAGCCTCACCTCCATGCCCAGCGCCGCCGCCGTCGGCTCGGCTGTCTGCCGCGCGCGACCGAGGTCGCTGGAATAGATGACGGCAAAGCGCTCCCGGCCCAGCACCGAGGCCACCGCCTGCGCCTGCCGCCTGCCGGTGTCGTTGAGTGGCACGTCGAGTTGCCCCTGCACCCGGTGCTCGGCGTTCCACGCCGTCTCGCCATGCCGCACGATGACCAGCCGCGTCAATGCTTTCTCCCTGTGGCGACGATGGCGCCGACGACGATCAAGGCACCAAGGACCTGCAGCGGCGCCACGGTCTGGTCCAGCGCCAGCCAGGCGATGAACAGGACCGCGATCGGCTCGAAATTGAGCACCAGCGAATTATTCACCACGCCGAGCCGCGGCAGGACGACGAACATCGAGGTGATGGCGGTGCCATAGAGCGCCACCAGCAGCACCAGCGCGATCCAGCCGGTCTGATCCGCCGGCAGCTGGAAATCCTCAGCCGCGGCGCCGCCGGCGATGGTCGCCACCGCCACCACGGTCATGATCATGAAGCTGCGCAGCCGCCCGTCCACCGTCGGCAGCCACTTCGTGGTGAAGAACAGCACACTGGCGAAGGCAAGCGACGCCCCGGTCGCCCACAGCACGCCAGCGCCGATCTCGCTCCAGCGGCCCGCGATATCCCCACTCTTGCCGTAGACGTCCAGTGCGAGCGCAAGGCCGAATAACGCCACTGGCATCGCCAGCAGCACCCGGCGCGATGGTCTCTCGCCACCCGCCACCCATGACATCAGCGCAAGGACCATGGGGAAGGTCTGGAACGCCAGCAGCGCCAGCGCTACCGGGATCACCGCCACCGCCGAGTACAGGCAGTAGCTCTGCACCGCGAGCATCAGGCCGATGACGCCGGCGCGGCCGCGCGTCGCCGCCGGCAACGAGAGCGATATCCGATTCACCAGCAGCAGGCCGAGCACGAACAGGGCGGTGCCGGTGGAGCGGAACGCCACCGCGGTGGTGACGTTCGTCCCATGGTCGAAGGCGACGCGCGCCGCGACGTGGTTGGAGCCGAACGCGACCGAGATCACCAGCAACAGGAAGATCCCGGTCCAGCGAGGAATAACCCCTTCCGCCACGCTCAGGCGAGCGATTCCGGATTCAGGACACGGATCGGTCTGCCGTCCAGCCAGGCTTCGACGTTCTCCAGCGCGTCGCCCCAGAAGGTACGGTAGACGTCCTCGCTGACGTAGCCCAGGTGCGGCGCCAGCGTAACGTTCTCCATCCGGCGCAGCGGATGGTCCGCGGGCAGCGGCTCTGTGTCGTAGACATCCAGCGCCGCGTGACCCAGCCTGCCTTCCCGCAACGCGGCGAGCATCGCCTTCTCGTCGACGATCGGCCCGCGCGAGGTGTTGACCAGCGTCGCCCCCTTCTTCATCAGCGCGAGTTCAGCCGCGCCAATCAGGCCGCGGCTGCGATCGGACAGCACCAGGTGGATGCTGACGAAATCGGAAGTTCGCAGGAGCTCCTCTTTCGAGACCAGCTTCGCTCCGCCCGCGACCGCCTTCTCCTCGGTGAGGTTCTGGCTCCAGGCCACCACCTCCATGCCGAAAGCCTTCGCGTAGCCGGCCATCCGGCCGCCCAGCTTGCCCAGTCCGACCAGGCCCAGGCGCCTGCCTTCCAGGATCGTGCCGCCGCGCAGGCCTTCGTGCCAGAGGCCGGCGCGCATGTTGCGTTCCGCCTTCGCCAGGTCGCGCGCCGCGGCGAGCATGAGCGAAAAGGCAAACTCTGCGGTAACCGCGGAGCTCGAGCCGGCGCGCGTTCCGGATACCGGGACCTTGCGCACGCTGCAGGCGGCCAGGTCGAGGCTCGCCGAGCGCAGGCCCGTGAGCGCGATGAACTTGAGTTGCGGCAGGCGTTCGATGAGCGTGCGCGGAAACGGCGTGCGCTCGCGCATCAGAACCAGGATGTCGAAGGCCGCCAGCTTCGCCGCCGCCTCATCCTGCGAGGCGAAGGCCTCGGTGAACACCGCGACTTCGCAGCCGCGAGGCGTCAGCCGCTCCCAGTCGGCCGAGGCTAGCGCCAGGCGCTGGTAGTCATCGAGGATCGCGACCTTCATCAATCCGGCTTGATGTTGTTGTCCCGGATGACCTTGCCCCACCTGGCCATCTCGCCCAGCGTCCACTTTTGCAGCGCCTCGGGCGTACCGACGATGAGTTCCATGCCCAGCGTCTCGGTCAGGGTCTTGCGCACATCCGGCAGGTTGAACACTTTCACCAGTTCGCCGTGCATCCTGTCGATGATCGGCTTGGGCGTGCCCGTCGGCGCGAAGATCCCCCACCAGGCGTAGGCCGTCAGGCCTGGAAAGCCCTGCTCGAGGAGCGTCGGCACTTCAGGGAACGCAGCCAGGCGCTGCTCGCCGGCCACCGCGACGCCGCGCATCTTGCCACCGCGAAGCTGCGAGGACAGCAAGGCGATGGAGCCGATGCCCATGTCGATCTGGCCACCAAGAATGTTCTGGTTCATCGGCCCGCCGCCCGCGAACGGCGCGTGGATGAGCTTGAAGCCGCCCATCTGCTGCGCCATGACGAGGGTCAGGTGGCCGAGCGTGCCGTTGCCGATGGACCCGATGCTCACCGACTCGGGCTTTGCCTTGGAGGCGGCGACCACTTCCGCGAAGCTTTTCCAGGGCTTGGCCACCGAGGTGGCGATCGCATACGGCGCGCGGCCGACCAGCATGACCGGCGCAAGGTCCTTTGCGGTGTCGTATGGCAGGTTCGGGATCAGCGCCTGGTTGACCCCGTGGGAGTCGAACACGAACAAGAAGGTGTAGCCGTCGGGCGCCGACTTCGCGGCCATCGCGGTGCCCATGGAGCCGCCAGCGCCGGGTCGGTTCTCGACCACGAACTGCTGCTTGAGCGCCTCGCCCAGCCTGGCGCCGGCGAGGCGCGCCAGCGGATCCACCGACCCGCCAGGCGGGAACGGCACGATGAACCTCACCGGCTTGGTCGGCCAGTCCTGAGCGAAGGCCTGCGTCCCGAATAAGACAGCGGTGATGAAGAACAATGCGATGCGCATCATGAGGGTCTCCTCCTGCTGAATCGGCGCGGGGAGTCTAAGCGATTTCTGTGTATCCTCGCAGCCACGAGGTTCGCATGTTCATCCATCCCCGCAACAAAGACCGGCCGTTCCACTTCGGACCATTCCCGCTGGAGACGCTGCCGCGGGATCCGGGCGTGATCGAAAGGGAAGCGAATCGCCCGCCGCGCGCCGCGGCGACGGCCGGGCCCTCATCGAGCCTGCTCGGGCGCGCTGCGGACCGCTACCGCGGCATCTACGCCGGCTTCTCGGACGGCCCGGTTGCCTCAGCGAAAGCTCCGGTCGGCGAGGACCTTCGTCGTCGCGTCATGGACTTGAAGGGCGGTGCCTATTTCCTCGATGCCAGCCTGGCGGGCATCTGCGCGCTGCCAGCGCCCGGGCATGGATTTGCCCTTGTGGTGCTGGTCGAACACGCTCGCGTGCCGGAGGAAGGCAACCTCGCCCGCGACTGGACTGGTTCCGCGATCGCCGCCGCGGCCGACCTGCGTGCCGCCGAAATCGCGGTGGTGCTCGCAGGCCACGTGCGACACATGGGATTCCAGGCGCACGCGCATATTGCCGGCCACGAGCAAGTGGACCTGGAGAAGCTCGCGGTGCTCGCCGGCCTTGCCGTGCGCACCGGCGACTCGCTTGCCGCGCCCTTCATCGGAACCGGCTTCAGCCTCGCCGCGATCACCACGGACTACGAGCTGGCGGTCGACCTGCCGCTGCATCCGGATGCCCTGAAGGCGGGCGGGTTGCGCTACTGGTGGGGCATCAACGGCGCGCAGTCGGGACGCGAACGCAGTCGACGCGCGAAGCGACTCTCGCACCTCAGCCGCTACCCGATGGAGACGGTGAAGCGCGTCGCGCGACCGACGACACTGATCCTCGATGACGAGGTGCCCCGCGTGCCCAAGCGCGCGGCCTTCTTCCAGCGCGCGCTGCACGGCGACCTTGGCGACAAGGCGAAGAAGGAACGCACGCGCTTTTCGTTCAAGACTCCGCTTTCCTACAGCCTGCTGCAGGTGATCCGGGCATTGGTTCCGCACCAGGATGGCACAGTGGCGCCGGCGCGCGACGCGGCGCTGTCCGATCCGGTGGCCAACGCCCGCGCCATCAAGTCGCTGTCCTACTTCCTTGGCTCGGACCTCACCGGCATCTGCGAAATTCCGCGCTACGCCTGGTTCTCGCACAAGGAGAACGGCGCCGAGATCCCGCGCTATCACCGATACGCAGTGGTGATGCTCATCGACCAGGGATACGACACCATGGAAGGCGCAAGCGGCGACGACTGGATCTCCGGCGCGCAGTCCATGCGCGGCTACCTGCGCGGCGCGGAAATCGCGGGCGTCATGGCCGAGTTCCTGCGCGGCCATGGCTTCCCGGCGCGCGCCCAGACCAACGCCGACAGCGACGTGCTGCAAATTCCACTCATCCTCTGGGCAGGGTTGGGCGAACTGTCGCGCATCGGCGAGCTGGTGCTCAACCCCTTCGTCGGTCCCCGCTTCAAGTCGGTGGTGCTGACTACCGACCTGCCGCTGGAGGTGGACCAGCCCATCGACTTCGGCCTGCAGAAATTCTGCGGCCACTGCATGAAGTGCGCGCGCGAATGCCCCTGCGACGCCATCCCGTTCGGCGGCAAGGTGATGTTCAATGGTTACGAAATATGGAAGCCGGACGTCGAGCGCTGCACCCGCTACCGCGTCACCAACCCCAAGGGTTCGGCCTGCGGCCGCTGCATGAAAACCTGCCCGATCAACAAGGTGGTGGACGCCGACGGCGCCTGGCTGACGCGCGCCGCGAGTTGGGTCGGGGTCAACGCGCTGTGGGCCAAACCCCTCACGGTGCCCTTCGCCGCGTGGTTCGATGACTGGATCGGCAACGGCCGGCGCAATCCGGCCAAGAAGTGGTGGTTCGACCACGAACTGGTGGACGGCGTGGCGGTCGAGCCCAAGGGCACAAACCAGCGCGACCTGGATCTTGACCGCAAGGTGGACGCCGCCGCTCAGAAGATGGCCTACTACCACGCCAGCATGATGCCGCCGCCGAACGAGCAGGGACCGGTGCCGGTGGACCGCAAGGCGGCTATGGCGGCCGGTGCCTTGCTGGAGACGCCGGAGGCGGCGCGCCGGCGCGCGGCCGACGGAGGTGCGCCGCCTGCCCACTATCGTCCTACGCCTGCACGAGGTGCCGTTGAGGCGGATTCAAGGATTGTTCCCGGGTCCGGCCCTTACAAGTAACAGGAGCAGGCCACTACGATTGGTCGTAAGAACCTGGGCAGGTCACCAAACCTGGCGCAACGGACGTCATCAAGGCAGGTTAAAGAGGTTTCAAACCGTCGAAAGCGTCCATGTAGCCGTAAAGCGCCACCGAGCCGCCAGTGTGCAGAAAGACCACGTTCTCGCCCTTCTTGAAACGACCCTTCCGGCACAAGTCAATCAGGCCGGCCATACCCTTACCGGAATACACAGGGTCGAGCAAAATGCCCTCCAGTCGCGCCATCATGGTCACGGCTTCAACCATGCCCGGTGTGGGCACACCGTATCCGCCACCGACGTAGTCGCAATTGGCCTTGACGCTATCGCGGCTGACGCTGCCGGGCACCCCCAACAGCTCTGCAGTTTTGACGGCCAGGTTGTAAACGCTGGTTTCCTGGGCCTCCCTGGGCGCACGTACGCCAATTCCAAGCACCGGAATCTGGGCGCGCGAGCCTTCAAACCCTGCGACCAAACCGGCCTGCGTGCCCGCACTGCCAGTGGCGTGAACCACGCAACTCACATTCAAGCCTTGGCTATTGAACTGATCGACCAGCTCAAGCGCGCAGACCACATAGCCCAGCGCGCCAATCGGATTGGAGCCGCCGCCGGGGATAACGTAGGGCTTCTGGCCCTTGGCGCGCAGATCGTCGGCCAGCTTGGCCATCGCGGCATTCATGTCGGTACCGCCTGGCACCTCCTGCACATGGGCGCCATAGAGATGGTCGAGGAAAACGTTTCCCGAGTTCTTGTAGTTTTCAACTTTAGAGCCGGTACGGTCTTCAAGCAGAATCTCGCACTGCATGTCCATTTTTGCGGCGATGGCTACTGTCTGACGGGCGTGATTCGACTGGGTGGCCCCTTGCGTAATGATGGTGTCGGCACCCTGCTTCAGTGCATCGGCCATCAGAAACTCCAGCTTGCGGGTTTTGTTTCCGCCGCTGCCCAGACCGGTGCAATCGTCACGCTTGATATACAGGTTCGGGCCACCCAAGGCCTCGGTCATGCGAGGCATGAATTCAAGAGGCGTGGGCGCGTGGGTGATGCGAATACGGGGAAAGTTGGTGAGCTTCATGGGACTTTCTTCAAGAGTTCGGAGCGAGGGGGTGCCTGAAGTCAGGCACCGACAGAAGCGAGACGGCTGGCCACAGACACGATTTTTCCGATCAAGACGCAGTCTTCGTCGGTTAGTGATATTGGAGTGCGCAGATCGAGCAACTGATCCAGCACTGCCTTGGAGCGGGGAACATCCGGCCTGCTCTCGAGGTAATGCCAATGCTCGTAGTTGCTAGTGAATGCGACAGGGGCAGGCGAGCCAAACCACTTGATGTAGAGCCCGCGCAAGCCGCACTCCTTGAGAAAGCGCTCGATCTGACTGGGCTTCAGGTTCAAGGTAAATTGGATCGAGCTCGCTACAAACTCCTCCCTGGTATCGCGTGCCGGAATCGAAACATGCGGAGCTTTGACCAGCTCTCGTTCAAGCGTGGTGTAGATATGGTTCCAGCGCTGCGCGCGACCTGCCAGCTCCCCAAGCTGGGGACGCAACAGGCTGGCGGCAAGGTTCGACATGCGCATGCTGAAGTTGGGCGTGACGTACTTCCAGCGCTCGAACACGTCGGCTGCGGGTTTCAGGATGTGCTGGTCGTACATCATGTAACAGCCCGACATCAGTATTGCCTGGGCCGCCACATCATCATCATCAGTCACCAGCAAGCCGCCTTCGCCAGAATTGATGTGCTTGTAGGTTTGCGTGCTGTAGCAACCCACTTTGCCCCACGTGCCGGTGTATTTGCCGTCCCATTTGGCGCCCATGGTGTGAGCGCAGTCCTCAACGACGGCAATCCCGTACTGGTCGCAAACGGCCTTCACTTTCTTCAGGTCGGCAATGTGCCCGCGCATGTGGGAAAGCAGAAGGACTTTGGCGCCGCTTGTCGCCGCCTTTCGCTCCAGGTCGGCCACGTCGGTCATGTAGTCAGCGCTGGCTTCAATCAGAATCGCATCCGCACCCGCATGGGCGATTGCCCCCGGCACGGGCGATAATGTGAAGGTGCTGGTCAACACCTTGTCGCCCGCCTTCACGCCCAGCGCCTTGAGGGCAATGAACATGGCGGCACCGCATGAACTGACGGCCACGCAGTATTTGCTGCCCACGTAGCCGGCGTAGTCCTGCTCCAGCAGCGAAGGTTCGGGGTAGCCCTCGCCTTGCTCGCCATAGCGATGCAAGCGGCCCGTGCGCATCAAGGCAACGGCGCGCTCGATCGCCTCTTCCGGTATGGGCTCGGACGTGCTGAGGTCCTTGCCAAACCACAACCCATCCTTCGCGGCCGGCGCGGCTGATGTTGGCGCCCTCAAAGAGGTAGACACGCTGCGATCAGTCCTGATGTCCAACGAGCGTACCCAGCTCGAAGGATTGTTGCGGGAAATACTTCCTTAGCCGAATGTCACCGGTACGCGCATGCCCCTCCATGCCTTCCAGGCGCGAAATCCTGGCGGCAACCTGGCCGACTGCGCCGCTGGCGCCTCGCGTCAGCCGCTGGTAGGTCACGGTCTTGATGAACTTGCCCACGCTCAAGCCGCCCGAGTAACGCGCTGCGCCCCGGGTTGGCAGGATATGGTTTGGGCCAGCGCACTTGTCGCCATAGGCCACGGTCGTCTCTTCACCCAGGAAAAGTGACCCGTAGTTGGTCAACTCGGCCAGCCACCAGTCAAGGTCCTTGGCAAACACTTGCAAATGCTCGGGCGCGTACTGGTCGCTGATCTCGACCAATTCCTCCCGGCTACCTGCCACCACCACCTCGCCATAGTCGCGCCAGGCAGCCGTAGCCGCGTTGCGAGCCAATTCGGGCAGGGCCGCAATCACCGACGGCATGAGCTCGATCACCTTGAGCCCCACCTCGCGAGAGGTCGTGAACAGCCAGACGGGCGAATCCGGACCATGCTCAGCCTGGCCGGCCAGGTCTGCTGCGATCAGATGCACGTCGGCGGGTTCCTCGGCAATGATGGCGGACTCGGTCGGGCCGGCCACCACGTCAATGCCAATCCGCCCAAACAGGGCGCGCTTGGCCTCCGCCACAAAACGGTTGCCTGGGCCAACGATCACATCGGCGGGCTTGGGCGAGTACAAACCGTATGCCATGGCCGCAATGCCCTGGACGCCGCCCAGAGCCAGGACAATGTCTGCGCCGCAAAGCTTCATGGCGTGCAGGATGGCCGGATTGACGCCGGACTCCTTGTGCCCCGGCGAGGTGGCCACGATGTTGGGCACGCCCGCGACCTTGGCGGTACACACGCTCATGATGGCTGACGCAGCATGAGCGTATCGGCCGCCCGGGACATAGCAACCCGCAGTGTTGACCGGGATCAGTTTCTGGCCGGCAACCAGGCCTTCAATGAGTTCCGCTTCGAATTCATGCAGCGACTCACGTTGGCGCAGGGCAAAGTCCCTGACTCGCGCGTGAGCGAAAGCAAGGTCGTCGCGCACGCCCTGCGACAGCATTTTGGAAGCGTTTGCGAAATCGTCTTCGCTGACGACAATCCTGCCATGCCAGCCGTCATAGTCGCGCGCGTACTTTTCGACCGCTTCCCGGCCATTCTTCCGTATATCTGCCAGCAGTCGCTGCACCGTTTCGGAGGTTGCGTTGTCGATTTCCTCCTGCGGCGGGGTGGCCTTTTTCAAATACTCAATCGTCATGGATGCTTTCAACAAATGCTCGTTCAGGATCAACCACGGCCCTTCCAGGGCACCACGCGGCGCTCGACAAAACGCACCAGATGATCAAAGGCGTAGGCAATCGCTGCGATCACCACGATGCCCATGATCACAATTGGCGTCTGCAAGAATCGAGACGCTGACAAAACCATATAGCCCAATCCTGAGGTTGCGGCGACCATTTCGGCCGCCACCAGCGTGGTCCAGCCAAACCCGATGCCAACGCGCATGGCCGTGAATATCTCCGGCATGGCCGACGGCAAAACTACGAGGCGAATCACCTGCCAGCGAGTGGCGCCGAACGAATACGCGGCATGAATCTGCTCGATTGCTGCCGACTTCACACCCGCCCGCGCTCCCAAAACCATCGGCGCGAGCACCGATGAGAAAATCAGCAAAACCTTGGACAATTCGTCGATACCAAACCAGATAATCATCAAAGGCAGATACGCAAGCGGCGGAATCGGGCGATAGAACTCGATCGGGGGATCAAAGACACCACGCGCGACCGGGCTCATGCCCATCGCGATGCCCAGCGGAATACCGATGACACAGGCCAGCAAGAAGGCTCCAAAGACCCGCAGCGTGCTGATCCAGACGTGTTCCCAGAAGCCGACACCGGTGAAGCCTTCCTTGATGACGTCAATAAGGGCGTTCACCACGCCCATCGGCGACGGCAAGAAGAGCGGCTTGATATATCCCGCATACGTGACGAACCCCCAAAACGCGATCAGGAGCACGATCACGACTGCGCTGATTTTGAAGCTCTCCCCCTGGCCGGGCACGCCGTAAATTTCGCCGGGCTTGGCCGGTTTGGCCTTCATGAGACTACTCAGAATGCCCTTGTCGCTTGAAGAACGGGTGTCACTCATCATGGGCTCCTGCTTCGTCGCTAAAGATGATCTTCAAGATTGTTTCTCTGAGAGCAATGAACTCTGCAGAAGCCTTGATCTCGCGAGCATTGCCGCTCTCGAAATACTGCCGGCTGAAGGGCAGTTCGAAAACGTGTGAAATGCGGCCGGGGCGCGGTGACATCACGATCAACCTGGTACCCATGAACAGCGCCTCTTCAACGCTGTGGGTAATAAAGAACACCATCTTTCCGGTGTCTCGCCATACTTTCAAAATCAACTCTTGCGCCCGTTCACGGGTGAGCGCATCCAGCGCACCCAGTGGTTCATCCATCAACAAAATGGCTGGGTCACTCGTCAGCGCACGGGCAATGCCAACGCGTTGCTGCATGCCGCCGGACAACTCGTAGGTGGCCGATTGCTCGAACTGCTCAAGGCCCAGCAGTTTGATGAAATCCCGGGCAATTTTTTCGCGTTTTTCCTTGTTTTGCCCCTGAATCTTTAGTCCAAACGCCACGTTGTCCAACACATTCATCCAAGGCAGCAGGGCATGCTTCTGAAAGACCACCGAGCGATCCGCTCCAGGCCCGGTAACGGCCATTTGATTGAGGAAGATTTCGCCTTCACTGGGCGCCATGAATCCCGCAATCAGGTTGAGCAGCGTCGACTTGCCGCAGCCCGATGCACCGAGGGCCACCACAAAGTCTTTTTCATGAATCTCAAGGTTGATGTTCTGGAGCGCATGAACAGGCGGTTTACCCTTGACCGGATAGAAAACCGACACATTTCTAATGGCAAGAGCAGTCATCGATAGCCTCAGAGTGAGCAACTTAAGCGCTGACCTGGCCCGTGCAGGTCAGCCCCCAAGTTGTTTTGACAGGCTTATTTGCCCGCAGCAGCTTTGGCAAACTCAGAGTTGACAAACTGGCTGTAGTCGTCCGCAGTTTTGTTGATTCGGCCAGCACTCTTGAGAAATTCAGCGGTGCCCTTGATGGTTCTTGCTGCGCCGCCGCCCATCCAGTTGGCGGACATGGTCAGATTGCCGTCCGGGTAAATCGTGCCATCCAGCATTGGCACGACTGCAGCCGGTGGCACACCCACACTCGCTGCAACAGCTCTGACTTTTGGTGAATCTGCATTCCATGCGGCCTTGTTCTTGTGGTAATCCGCATTGATCTCAAATACGGCCCTCAGGAACCTGATCAAGCCGTCGCGGTTTTCAGATGCGAACTTGGTATTCGCAACCCATGCGTTGAAAGTATGAAAACCCGCCGCTCTCGCAACGTCGCCCGCGGTGTACATCACCTTGCCGTTTTCACGCAACCTCGTTTGGACCGGAACCCACACGAAAGCGGCATCGATGGCGTTTTGTGCCCAGGCGGCGGCGATTTCATTTGGCGACATGCCCAACAAGGTAATGTCCTTTTCAGTCATGCCGTTCATCTTCAACACGCCCATCAACGAGTAGTGGGCCGTTGAGCCGATCGGCGTCGCAATGCGCTTGCCTCTGAGGTCGGCAGGTTTGTCGATGCCAGACCCATTTCGCGTGACCAATGCCTCGGAGCTATCAATGACCTTGCCGGCAGCGACCATCTGATACGGCAATCCGGTACTCAAGCCGGCTGACAGGGGAGAAGAGCCGATTTCGGAAATCTGAATGCCACCCGAGGCCATGGCCGCGTTGACTTCCGCGCCGGACGCGAACGTCCGCCACTCAATTTTCCAGCCGGTTGCCCTGTCAAGGCTTCCATCAGCGATGAGCGCCTTGTAGGGAACAGGATCACCAAAATGTCCGATCACCACTCTGGGTTGAGCCGCAATCTGGGAAACCGGGATCAGTGCGAAGGCCGCGCCTGCGATAAGTGCCTTAAGCAAATGTTTCATGACGTTTGTTCTCCATTGGGGAAAGAAAGTTGCAAATGCTTGCGCGAGTTCAATCAGGCCCACTTGCGTACTCGCACGTGAACTGACGCAATCATAGGTAAATCCTTTTCCCGAAAATAGTGCCAGATTGTTATTTGTTTGGTGCCAAAACAGAGTAGCCTCAGTCTGGGTCCGGGCCTTCGCGTTATGCACCAGAGTGATGCTGGGGAGGGGTGAGCACCCTCGGTGGGTGCGGGGCACCATCAGCACGGGAGGGGCGCCAGGCGTGCTGCCCGGCATGCGGCCAGTGGTTCGTTTCGACAGGATGGAAGCCATGAGGCAAAAGCAGGAAATCACCGATATCTGGGTCAAGCTGTTTCCCAGATTTGCAGCCAGCAGCGCGACGCTGCAAGGGCGCGTGCGGGAGATGATGGT
>JBJXGS010000013.1:0-10178 GCA_046160545.1 Burkholderiales bacterium | reverse complement strand
ATGCGGCCCTCGCTGGGGTGCTCCTGCGTCTGGAACAGACCGACCGCAGCCAGGTGCGGATGGGTCGGCACCTCGTCGAGCGTGTAGGCCTTGGTGACCGGGATGTCCAGTTCGTCGCAAATGGCGAGGATCTGGTCGCGCGCAAGCGGCCGCGTCACCGACTGCAGGTCGGCGTAGAGCTCGACGATGCGCGCGTTGCGTTCATGCCGGTCTTCCAGGTTGTATTTGTCTGCGATGTCCGCGCGACCCAGGCGTTTGAAAAGCGCCTGCCAGTGCGCCGCCGTGTAGGGCAGGACCGCAACGTGGCCATCGGCGGTCGGCGTCAGCTGCCGCCCGCCCGCCAGAAGGCGCGCATAGCCGGCCGCACCGAGCGGCGGATCGAAGCTTTGCCCGCCCAGATGCTCGGCCAGGGTGTAGGAGGCCATGGTCTCCAGCATCGGCACCTCGACGTACTGGCCTTCTCCGCCGCGCGCACGGTGCAACAGCGCTGCCAGCACCGCATTGACCACCACCAGCCCGACGGTCTTGTCGGCGATCAGCGACGGGACGAAGTCCGGCACCCCGCCCTTGTAGGCGGGCAGCGAGGCCATCCCGCAGGCGGCCTGGATCACGTCGTCGAACGCCGGGCGCGCCGCGTCCGGCCCGTCCTGCCCGAATCCGGTGGCCACGCAATAGACCACGCGCGGGTTCACCGCCGCCACCGCCGCATAGCCCAGCCCGAGGCGCTCGATGGCGGCCACGCGCATGTTGTGCACCACCACGTCCACGCCCTTGGCCACCTGCAGGAGCGCGGCGCGCCCCGCAGGGGACTTGAGGTCGATGGCCAGCGAACGCTTGTTGCGGTTTAACGCCAGGAAGATCGAGCTCATGCCGCGATTGCGCGATGTGCCGTTGGCGCGGATCAGGTCGCCTTCGGGCGGCTCGACCTTGATGACCTCGGCGCCGTAATCACCCAGCCACTGGGTCGCCAGGGGTCCCAGCACGATGGCGGTGAGATCGAGCACACGGATGCCGGCGAGCGGGCCGGTTGTGGAAGTGGGGGTCATGCCTGCTCGGATTTGGCGCCGCACCGGCGCGAAGCCGGCAATGTATTGCAGAATGCCTGCTGCGTGTGGCGCGTCGCCGCGCACTGCGCGCGCCTGTTTTGAAAGGAAACCCATGCAAGGCATGAGCATTGCCCCGTGCACCCTGCCCGCCGAATGCGAAGCGCTGCGCGCCGAAGTGCGCGAATTCCTGGCCACCGAACTCGCCGATTTTCCGGCGGAAAAACGCGTGCGCAACTGGATCGGCGCGGACCCGGAATTCAGCCGCAAGCTCGGTGCGCGCGGCTACCTGGGCATGACCTGGCCCAAGCGCTACGGGGGCCACGAGCGCACCTCGCTGGAACGCTACGTGGTGCTGGAGGAGTTGCTGGCCGCCGGCGCGCCGGTGGCGGCGCACTGGATCGCCGAGCGGCAGAGTGCGCCGCTCATCATGCGTCTGTCGCCGGAGGTCCTGGCGCCGCGCATCGTGCCGGGCGTCGCACGCGGCGAGATCTACATCTGCATCGGCATGAGCGAGCCGGACTCGGGCTCGGACCTGGCGTCGGTGCGCACCCGCGCGGCGCGCGACGGCGACGCCTGGGTCATCAACGGCCGCAAGGTGTGGACCTCCGGCGCGCACCGCGCCCATTACATGATCGCGCTGGTGCGTACGGGTGCGGCCGGCGAGCAGCGCCACGCGGGGTTGTCGCAGTTCGTCATCGACCTGCGCACTCCCGGGATCACGGTGCGGCCCATCGTCAACCAGCTGGGCGAGCACGACTTCAACGAGGTCACTTTCGATGACGTGCGTGTCGGACCCGAATGCCTCTTGGGCAACGAAGGCGATGGCTGGGGCCAGGTCAATGCCGAGCTGGCCTTCGAGCGCAGCGGACCGGAACGCTATCTCTCAAGCACGCAGTTGTTGCTGGAGATGCTCGACGCGGCGGACTCGGACAACGAGCGCCAGGCGGTCGCGCTCGGACGCATCGTCGCCCAGTACGCGAGCCTGCGGCAGATGTCCCTGGGCGTCTCGGGCATGCTCGCGCGCGGCGAGAATCCGATGCTCGCCGCAGCGCTGGTCAAGGACCAGGGCGCGCTGGTCGAACAGGCCATGCCCGATATCGCGCACGATCTCTTCGGCGGCAGCGCGGCGCCGGGTTCGGCGCTCGAGACCACGCTCTCCTACGCGGCGCGCGCCGTACCTTCGTTTTCGCTGCGCGGCGGGACGCGCGAGATCATGCGCGGCATCATCGCCCGCGGGCTGGGGCTGCGATGAGCGACAACCTGATCGAACAGACGGCGACGCGACTCTTCGCCGACCATATCGACCGTGACCTGCTGGCGGCGTGCGAGGCGGGGCAATGGCCGGCACAACTGTGGCGTGAAGTCGAGGACAACGGTCTGTCGATGGCGTTGGCGAGCGAATCCGCCGGCGGCATCGGCGCCAGCTGGGAAGACGCCTACCCGATCCTGCGCGAAATCGGCTACGCGCAGGTGCCCCTGCCGCTGGCGCAGACCATGATCGCCGCGCTCATCCTGTCGGCAGGCGAGATCCCGGTGCCGGCGGGCCCGATCGCACTCATCGAGTCCCTGCGCGATGCCCGCCTCGGGAATGACCGGCTGACTGGACAGGCCGAGCGCGTGTTGTGGGCAGCGCATGCCGAACATGGTGTTGCGGCAAACGGGGACGAGCTGCTGCTGGTCCGGTTGTCAGGAGGCGACGGGGTACAGATCACACCGGCGCGGCCGAATGCCGCCGGAGAGCCGGAACATGGGCTCACCTTCGCCGGCGCGCCGGTGTTGGCACGCATCGCCAATCCGTTTCCGGACCTTGGCGACCCGATTCGTCATTTCGGTGCGCTCGCCACCAGCATCGCACTGGTGGGGGCACTGGAATTCGCGCTCGAGCAGTCCGTGCAATACGCCAACGACCGCGTGCAGTTCGGCCGAGCGCTGGCCAAGTATCAGGCGATCCAGCATCCGCTGGCGCTCTTGGCCGGCGACATCGCGGCCGCGCGCATGGCAGCTCTGGTCGCCGCCGGCGCAGCGCCGGCCATGGCGCGCCGTGACGCCGGCTGCGCACCCTTCGACATCGCGGTGGCCAAGGTGCGAGCCGGCGAGGCGGCCACGCGCGCCATCTCGATCGCCCACCAGGTGCACGGGGCGATCGGCTTTACCGTCGAGCACCGCCTCAACTATGCGACGCGGCGCCTGATGACGTGGCGCGCCGCACACGGCAGCGACGCCTGGTGGGCCGAGCGTCTGGGGCGCGCGGCCATTGGCGCCGGGGCCGCCGGTTTTTGGCCGGGATTGACCCGGCGCGACCTGGGGGCCGCGCCGGCGGGCTGATCCCTCAGCCGCTGTTCAGGCGGCCTGGCGCGCGAGGAACTTGAACATGTGCGCGCGCGCCTCGTCGTCCATGGTGGTCTTGAACGGATGGCGATCCTTGAGGCCCGCGGCAAGCTGCGCTGCCGGGCGCGCCGCGATCTCGTCGAACCAGCGCTTGAGGTGCGGGAACCTGGGCCATGCGTCATCGCCCATGATGTAGGGCAGCATGCGCGCCCAGCCCCACAGCGCCATGTCGACGATGGTGTAGGTGTCGGCGGCCATGAACTTCCTGGTCGCGAGGCGTTCGTTGCATATGCCGTAGTGGCGCTCCGCTTCGTACTGGTAGCGGTTGTTGGCGTAGGGCACCTTCTCGGTGGCGAAATGGCGAAAGTGCACCGCCTGGCCCGAAAACGGGCTGATGCCGGTGGCGACGAACATCAGCCACGACAGCACCTCGCCGCGCCTGTCGGCCGGGCCGGCGAATTTGCCGGTGTTCTCCGAGAGATAAAGCAGGATCGCGTTGGAATCGAACACCACCGTGCCGTCGCTGTCCACGATCACCGGCACCTTGGCATTGGGATTCATGTTCGTGATCTCGGGGCCGAACTGCTCGCCGCGGCGCGTATCGACCGGGTGCGCCTCGTAGGCAATGCCCGCCTCCTCGAGGAACAGCGCGACCTTGGTCGGATTGGGTGAGCCGTTGAAATAGAACTTCAGCATGGGGAACTCCGCGACGATGGGAGGGCGCATCTTATACCCCGGGTGTTTCAGAAAGCGCATGCGGTCGCGGCAGGCCCGCGCATTCAGCCGGTGCCCGGAGGCTGCGCCAAGACCTGCCCGTGTCTTGCCTTCGTATACTTGCCCGAGCGCCCGAATCGAGGCGATGCCCCTTAGGAATCAGCCGTCATGGACCAAACCCTCCTGGATCGCCTGGCGATCATCGAAACCGTGCAGAACTGGGCCGTCTGGCGCGACGCCGGCGACTGGGAGCGCTTCAAGACCGTCTGGCACGACGACGGCTGGATGAGTGCGACCTGGTTTCAGGGCCCGGCGCCGGATTTCATCGCCGTCAGCAAGGCAGGGTTCGAGAAAGGCGTGTCGATCCTGCACTTTCTGGGCGGCACCTCGGTCGACTTGGCCGGCATGCGCGCCATCGCGCAGACCAAGATGACCATCAACCAGCGCGCACCGGTCGACGGCGTCGTGGTCGATGTGGTCTGTACCGGCCGGTTCTATGACTTCTTCGAGAAACGCAACGGCGCATGGAAGATCGTGCGCCGCCAGCCGATCTACGAAAAGGACCGCATGGACGTGGTCGACCCGGCCGGCAGCCTGAAGCTCGACCCGGAACTCCTGGGCCAGTTCCCGGAGGGCTACCGTCATCTCGCCTATCTGCAGAGCAAGGTCGGCTTCAAGATCAAGCGCGACATGCCGGGCCTGAAGGGCGAGGTGGTTGCAGCGCTTTATGCGCGCGGCGCCAAGTGGCTCTCGGGTGAGGCGGCCTGGGACGCGCCGCCGGTGAAAAGCGGAATCTGATCGCCTGCGCGGCGGGTACGAGTCGGCCCGCTACGCTAAGACCAGAGCACCAGCGAGCGGTCCGGCATGCGACCCATGAACGACCCGATGCCGATGCGGTCGGTGGATTGTCCCGTGGGACCGCCGGCGACTTCATGCGGGTTGCGCGCATTGAAGATCACCACATCACCCGCGGTCGGCGCGTAGCGAAAGCTCTTGGCGTGGGCGACGGACTCGCGCGGAAGGTCGTAGCTCTGCGGAATCTCGCCAGGCACGATCGTGGGAGTCCAGGGCGCGTTGTAAACGGTGGTCTCGCCGCCTACGTCCAGGCTTTCAGCGAAGAAGTTCCAACCCAGTTGCGCGTCGATGGCGGCGTTGGAATACGCGGGCGAATTGAAGGGCGCGAAGTCGGCGTGCAGCTTGATGCCTTGGGATGCGATGCGCACGATGCCGGCGTAGTACTCGCCCAGCCCGGGTTCGCGACCGACGCCGATGGGCGCGTCATAGACTTGGCTCACGCGCTCGATGAGGCGCGCGACCGGATCGAAGGATGCGTCGAGGACAGGCTTCAGCTTGGCGTTGGCGATGACGACGTCGCGAAAGTAGTCGGCCTTGGGACGGTCCCAGCGATATTCGTACTGCGCCATGCCGATGTAGGCCACCGGCGGCGAGACGCTGTAGTGCTTGATCTCGCCGGAACGGGCAGCGCGCGCAAAGGCAGCGCACTCGGCCGGGGTTGCGAAACCCCGGATGCGCACGGCCGGAATGCGATTCTCCAGCAGCGCCGCGAACGATTCACGCGTCAGCGGCGCTTCCTCGAGTGCGGTCCAGGTCCCGGACATATGGCCTCAAAGCGCGACGATCGTGACGCGCAAGCCCGCAGGGCGGGCCTTGCGCGCCGTGGCCGCGTCAGTTCGCGCGGGCCTGCAGGTTGACGACCTTGCCCACGGTATCGTTCCAGGACTTCACGCACTCCGCGCCGCAACGCTTGCCCCACTTGGGCAGCACCGACTCCAGGAGCGCGCGGCGCCGCAGGTCCGTGTCGCCGGCGGCAATGGGAACCAGCGCCATCTTGGCTGCTGGTCCTTCACCGCAGGTGCCGCCGGTGTTGCAGGCCAGGCCAATGTCGTTCTCGCGCTTGTTCTGCTCGAACACCTGGCGCTCGTACTTGGCAAGTTCATTCATGATCAGATTGCGCACGCCGGCGTCGAGCTTGTTCCACGAGGCGGTGTTGGCGGCCATCATGCCCGAGCCCCAGTTGATCGGCAGCGGGTAGAGGAACTTCGCGCCCTCGAACCACTTGGCCTTGTAGCCGCCCAGGGTACCGGTGATGGCGCAGTCGATGACACCGTTGACCAGCGCCTGCTGCACATCGCCGAAGGCCATGTTGATGCCGGAACCGCCGAAGAACTCGATGAAGTCGGCCTGCGAGGCGCCGGAAACGCGCACCTTGCGTCCCTTCAGGTCGGAGACAGACTTCATGTCGTTGCGGCAATACAGCACCTGCGCCTGGAACGAGGTCAGCGCCAGCACCTTCAGGCCCTGCTTTTCGTAGAACGATTCCAGGGTCGGGCGAAAGCGCGTGGTCACCTCCCAGAACTGCTCCAGGCTGGTCGACACGCCGGCCAGGTCGGTCGCGTCATTGATCGCGTTCTCGCCGGCGAGAAATCCCAATTGGGTCGCGGCGACGTCGTAGAGACCCTGGCGCAGCAGCTTGAACACCTCGGGACCCTTCAGGCCCATTTCGTTCCAGGGCTTGATGGTCCCGCTCACCGCGCCGCCCGAGACCTGCGGCATGACCTTGGTCCAGAAGGGCTGTTCAAGCTCCTTGGACTGGGTCGTGATGCCCAGATTGCCGACCACATTGAGCGCGGTCTTGGGCAGGATCTGCGCGGCGACACCAAAAGACAGGGTCGCCGCGACCAGAAGGGTGGCGGCATTTGCAAAGGGGCGCATCGGGTTCTCCTCGAAGGATTCAAGCGGGGGAAAGAAAGAAAACAAACCGACTCTACCGGTTTGCGGCCATCAGGGTCGGCAGCCAGAGGGCAAGCTCCGGCCAGATCAGCAGCGCGGCGATCAGGATCAGCATGGCCAAAAGGAAGGGCAGGACGCCCACGACCACGTCGCGAAACGGGCCGCCGCCGCGCACCGACTGCACGACAAACAGGTTCATGCCGATCGGCGGGGTGATGAGGGCGGCCTCGATCAGGATCACGAACACCACACCGAACCACACGGGGCTATAGCCCAATTGCTTGATGATCGGCACCACGATCGGCGTGGTCGCGATCATGAGGGTCAGGGTCTCGACAAAACAGCCCAGCACCAGATAGAGGGCGATGATGGCCAGCATCACCGCCAGCGGCGGCCAGGACAGTCCCTTGACCGCCTCGGTGGCCAGGTTGGTCAGCCCGATGGTGGACATGACGAAGTTGAGGAAGAACGCCATCAGCACGATCAGCATCACCATCGCCGTGGTGCGCACGGTGCCCTCGAAGGACTCCAGCAGCACCCGGAGCGTCAGGCGCCCGTGCAGCGCCACCAATACCAGGGCACCGATGACTCCCAGCGCCGAAGCCTCGGTGGGTGTGGCGAAGCCGGCGTAGATCGACCCTACCACCAGGAAGAAAAGCATCAGCGGTGCGAGCAGATGTCTTAGAGCCGCGAAACGCTCGCCCCAGGTCGATGGCGCGGACTTGAGCGCCAGGCCGGGGCGCATGAGGCAGATGATCAGCACCATGATGGAGAACATGAGGGCGAGGAGCACCCCCGGGATCAGCGCCGCCAGGTACAGGTCGGTCACCGAAGTCTCCGACAAGGCGCCATAGATCACCATGTTGATCGACGGCGGAATCAGGATGCCCAGCGTCCCGCCGGCGGCGATGGTTCCCAGGAACAGGGTCGGGTTGTAGCCATAACGCTTCATATTGGGGATTGCAATCGTGCCGATGGTCGCTGCGGTGGCCACCGACGAGCCCGAGGTAGCGGCGAACATCGCCGAAGCGGCCACGTTGGTGTGCATCAGCCCGCCCGGGATGCGCCCGACCCAGCGGTCGAGCGAGCCGTACATCGCCTCGGCCACCCCGGAGCGCAGCAGAAACTCACCCATCAGGATGAACATGGGCACGGCCACCAGGTTGAAGTCGGCGCTCGCGGTCCAGGCGATCTCGCCCACCGCGCGGGTCAGCGGGAAATGCGAATACAGGTTGCCAAGCACGCCGGCCAGCACGCCTAAAGCGGCCGCGACGAAGAGGCTTGACGCGACGAAGACCAGGAGCAGGATCGCGGTCAATGCCAGCATGTCTCAATGGCCCTTCACGGTTGCAGACGTGGCTTCGGTACGCGCCCCGCTGGCGGCGATCTCTTCGTCGAGTGTCGACACTCCGAGGTCGCGCGTGATCGCCTCGACGTCGCCACGCAGCAGGCGCCACGCCGACAGCAGCGCGACGACGGCAACCGACAAGGCGAACCATGCCAGGCCCAAGAGCCAGATCGACTGCGGGACCGCAATGGCCAGACCCAGGGTCGAGTTGGTTTTGGCGCCGCTTGCGGCGTTCTGCAAAACCACCTGCGCGCACCAGTAAAGCAGGGTGCCGGCGATGCCGGCCAGGACCGCCACCGAAAGCACGTCCAGCAGCGCCCGCAACGGGCGCGGCAGGAAGTTGTAGGCCACCTCGATGCGGATGTGCGCCTTGGAGAAGAACGCAAAGGCGAACCCGAACGCGGTCGAGATCGCAAACGCGTAGCCGGAGAGTTCGAAGCTTTCGAAGCGGGTCGACTTGAACAGGTTGCGAAAGATCACATCGAGCGTGATCAGGACAGCCGAAGCCAGGATCAGCGCACCGCCCCCCCAGGCGAACCAGCGGGATACGCGGGAAAGGACACCCTGGGCAACGTTCAAGGCTTGATCCTGATCAAAAGACGCAATGACGGAAAAAGTGGCGCGGACAAGAGCGATGTATACAATGAATTGCCGCATTTCGCCAGACTGGGGCGCGCCACTTGCGACGCGGCGCATGACAACCAACCTGGCCGGGACGCCGACAAATAGGAGACCACGATGACCGATTCCCTGGGCTACCGCGCCAAGTTCGCAGTGCTGATACCGTCGACCAACACTTCGGTGCAACCGGAGTTCGACGCCATGTGCCCGCCCGGCGTGACCAACCACATCAGCCGCATCGTCATTCCCAACATCGCCCTCGACAACGACGCGGACTTCCAGCGCCTGATCGAACTCATCGCCGCGGCCCAGGACCACGCGGTCGACTCGGCCATGTCCTGCGAACCCGATCGCCTGGTGCTGGGCATCTCGGCCGAGACCTTCTGGGACGGGCTCAACGCCAGCCGCAAACTCAAGGCCGACCTGATGGCCAGGACCGGGCTGCCGGTGTCGATGGGGTCGGAGGCCTGCGACGCGGCGCTGGCCCTCTACGGTGCCAAGCGCCTGGCCATCATCACTCCCTACCAGCCGGTCGGCGACGCCAACGTGCGGCGCTTTTTCGAGGAGTCGGGCTACCAGGTCAGGCGCATCAAGGGCCTCAAGTGCGCAAGCCCGGTGGCGATTGCCCATGTGCAGGAAGATACTCTGCGCGACGCGGTGCGTGAACTCGACGGCGACGACATCGACATGATCCTGCAGGTCGGCACCAATCTCGCGATGGCGCGCCTGGCCGGCAGCGCCTCGCAGTGGATCGCGCGCCCGGTGATGGCGATCAACACCGCGATCTACTGGCATGCGCTGCGCCAGCACGGCATCACCGACCGCTTGTGCGGCTTCGGCCCGCTGCTGGAACGCCACTGATGCAACTGTCGCTTATTCCTCGCATCCGCCAAGCACCAGTCGCATGCTAATTTACCGGCCACAGGCGGTGCCATCCGGACGCCTGCGGCCGACGCTCCAGCGCCGGCCGCGCATCGAAACATCGCCCCTTCCTACCCTACCAAAAGTCCACCCATGACCAGCCCCGTCATCGACATCCATACCCACATGCTCTCCAACGAATGGGTGGCCGCGCTCGCCCAGCATGGCGCGCCACGCTATTCGATCAAGGAGGTGCGCGGCGGCCTGAAGGCCATCCACCTTGACGGCGCGCCGTTCATGACACCGGTGCCGGGCATGTTCGACTATGACGCGCGCATCCGCATGATGGACAACGCCGGCATCGACGTGTCGGTCATCTCGCTGACCTGCCCGAACGTGTTCTGGGGCGGCGAGGAGATCAGCGCGCGCACCGCGGCGATGATGAACGACACCTTCCGCGACGCGCAGACCCGCTACGCCGGACGCATCCACTGGTTTGCGACCCTGCC
>JBJXGS010000012.1:0-4853 GCA_046160545.1 Burkholderiales bacterium | reverse complement strand
CCTGATCCAGGGCGCGATGCAGTCCAACGAGGTCAAGGAGCGCTTAGTCGGCCTGGGCGCCGCCCCGATCAGCCCGACCGTGGAACAGTTCGCCGCCGACCTCAAGGCGGAGCTGGAGAAGGCTGCCGCGCTGGCGCGCCGCCTGGGTACGGCCAAGTAGGATGGGCCAGCGCCGACGTCGGCGACGACCGGTGTCGGCGAGCGGAGCGCCCTGCCTGCCGCCCCGCCCACGGCAAAGGGCTACGCGGGCTTGCCGAGCTTGCGCTCGCGCTCCAGGGCGCGCAGCGGCCCGCGCATGACCTTGCCGGTCGTCGTGACCGGGATCGCGTCGTGAAACTCGATCTCGCGCGGATATTCATGCGCTGACAGTCGGTTGCGCACATGGGCCTGCAGTTCTTCGGCCAGTGACGCGCTTGGCGCGAATCCCTCGCGCAGCTGCACGAAGGCCTTGACGACCTCGCCGCGGATCGCATCCGGGCTGCCGACCGCCGCGGCCACGGCCACCGCCGGGTGGCCGGCGAGACAGGTTTCGATCTCGCCGGGGCCGATGCGGTAGGCGCCCGAGGAGATCACATCGTCCTTGCGGCCGATGTACCAAAGGTAGCCGTCCTCGTCCTTCTTCGCCAGGTCGCCGGTCATGAGCCAGTCCCCGCGGAATTTGGCGAGCGTGGCGGCCTCGTCGTTCCAGTAGCGCAGGAACATCACCGGGTGCGGACGCTTGAGCGCGATCTCGCCGGTCTCGCCCACCGCGACCGGGCGGCCCTCGGTGTCGAGCAGGTCGATCTCGTGGCCGGGCACCGGGCGGCCAAGCGCACCGGCCTTGATCGGCATCAGGTCAACGCAGTTGCCGACAATGAGCACGGCTTCGGTCTGGCCAAAGCCCTCGTGCGGGGTCGGCCCCAGGGCCTCCTCGGCCCAGCGGATCACATCCTCGCCGACGGTCTCGCCGCCGGTGTGGATGGTGCGCAGCGCAACGTCCCATTTGTCACGCGGGGAGTCGACCATGCGCATCATCTTGAGGACGGTGGCGGGCAGGAACACGTTGCGGATGCGATGCCGCGCCATCAGGTCGAAGGCGCGTGCGGCGTCGAACTTGCGGCTGCGATGCGCGAGGACGGTCACGCCGTAGTGCCAGCTCGGCAGCAGCATGTCGAGCAGTCCGCCGGCCCAGGCCCAGTCGGCCGGGGTCCAGAAGCGGTCGCCGGGCTGCGGAAAGCCGCGGTGCACGAACTCCATCGACGGCAGGCGCCCGAGCAGCATGCGATGCGCGTGCAGCGCCCCCTTGGGCGGCCCCGTGGTGCCCGAGGTATAGATGAGCAGCGCCGGGTCCTCGGCCGCGGTCGCGACCGGCGCGTACACCGCCGACTCGCGCGCGAGCAGCGCCGCGTAGTCGTGTACCCCGGGTGCCGCCCCGTCGGCGTTGATGATGTGCGCGAGAGTCGGCAGCATCTTCTGCACTTCGAGCAGGCGCGCAAGGCTTGGCGCGTCGGTGATGACCACGCGCACCCCGGCATTGCGCAACCGGTACTCGAGCGCCTCGGGGCCGAAGAGGGTCGCCAGCGGCAGCGCGATCGCGCCCATGCGGTAGATCGCGACATGCGCGTTGGCGGTCTCCGGGCGCTGCGACATGACGATGCCGACGCGGTCGCCGCGCGCCACGCCCAGGCGGGCGAGCGCGTGGGCGAGCCGGCTGGAGCGCTCGCGGAATTCCGCAAAGCTGTGCTCGCTGACCTGGCCGCTCTCGTCCTCGTAGATCATCGCCAGGCGGCCGGGGTCGTCCGCATGACGGTCGCAGATGTCGTGGGCGATATTGAAATTGGCCGGAATCACCCAGCGAAAACGCTCGCAGACCTCTTCGTAGGTCTTGCCCGCAGGCAGCATCTTCTCACTCACTACCGCTCTCCCTTGCTCCTCACCTGCGGGAACCTTGACCGTCTGCAGGCATCGTATCATAATGGTTATACAATTAAAATCCCGCCGACAACCCGACAGCCCGAACCACTCGAGGAAGCCGACCATGCCCTGGCCGCGCGTGATCTACAACGAAGAAGTCATGCGCGAGGGATTCGGCATCGAGGATGTCGCCATTCCGCTGGCGGCCAAGGTAGAGTTTCTCGAGGCGCTGTCCGAGACTGGTCTCAAACGCATCACCGTCGGCGCCTTCGTCAGCCCGCGCTACGTCCCGCAGATGGCCGATTTCGAGGAACTCCTGAAGCGCTTTCGCCCGCGGCCCGGCGTGACCTACCTGCCCTTCATCCACAACGCCCGGGCACGCCAGCAGGCGCTCGCCTACTCGCCACCGCTGACCGTCGAGCGTGAAGTCCTGACTCTCTTTCTTGACATCTGCGACGTCCACCAGCGGCGCAATGTCAACCGCTCGATCCAACAGATCATGGCCGCCTGGCCGGAAGCTGTCGCACAGGCACGCACAGCCGGCGTGAAGGAAGCGCGCATCGGCGTGGCCTCGGCCTGGGGCTCGAACTTCATGGGCGCCTTCTCGCAGTCCTACCGCATGGGTTTCCTGGAACACCAGGTCGCCTTGCTTGAGGACGCAGGAATCGCCGTCATCGAGATCGGCCTGCACGACTCGCAGAGTTTCTGCATGCCGCATCTGATGGAGGCCGATCTGCAGGAGATCCACCGCCGCTGGCCGCAGGTGCGCCAGTTCCATCTGCACATGCACGACGCCCGCGGCATGGCCCTGCCCTCGATCTACGCCGCGCTACGCACCCTGGGCGAAGGCGACACCCTGCTGCTCGAAGGCACCCTCGGCGGCATCGGCGGCGGGCAGTTCGGTGGCAACGGCCGCGCCTCGGCGATGGCGCCCACCGAAGACCTGATGCACATGCTCGAGGGCATGGGCATGGACACCGGCGTCGATCTCGACCGCCTGATCGACTGCGTCTGGAAGCTCGAGAAAATCATCGGCCGGCCCGCGTTCGGCCATGTTTCGAAGGCCGGCCCCCGCCCGCGCCGCGCGACGGAGTATTACGACCCCAATATGCCGGGAATCGAGAGCCTCGCGGCAGCGCGGCACTTCCGCGAAGGCCCCGCGGCCTACGCCGCCGAGGGCTATTCGCCTTGGGTCAGCCCGATCACCGGTCCCTACCATCAGCCCCACTGAACACGCTCTCCAGGAGATTCAAATGCAATTCGGCTTTACGGAAGAACAGGAACTCATTCGCGAAACGGTGCGCAAATACGCCGAAGCCGAGCTCCTGCCCAACTATCAGCGCTGGGACCGCACCGGCGAGTGGCTGACCAAGGATTTCATGGACAAGCTGGTCGACATGGGTCTCCTGCGCCTGCGTCTGCCGGAGAAATACGGCGGCCAGGGCTACTCGTTTGTCGATTGCGGCGTCGTCTGCGAGGAGATCGGCCGCTGCGACCACCAGATCCGCTACATCATCTCCAACGCCATCCACATCGGTGAGATGGCCTCTTCCATGCACCCGGAGCTGCAGGAGGAGTGGATTCCACGCATCGCCAACGGCGAGATCATGTCGCTGGCCTTCACCGAGCCCGGCGGTGGCGCGGACGCGGGCAACATCCGCACCAAGGCCGTGCGCAAGGGCGATCACTACATCCTGAACGGCGAGAAGACCAGCATCACCTTCACCGGCGTCTCCAAGGTGGTCTTCGTGTCGGCACGCACCGGCGGGCCCGGCCCCAGGGGCCTGTCCTTCTTCCTCGTGCCCACCGACACACCTGGTCTTCGCACCTCGAATTTCGAGCGCATGGGCCAGAAGCTCGACCGCGGCGGCAGCTTTTTCTTCGACGATGTCAAGGTGCCGGCGCGCAACATGATCGGCAAGGAGAACGAGGGCTTCATCTGGGCCATGACCATCATCGGCTACAACCGCAACTTCGTGGCCTTGGCCTGCCTGGGCGCGGCGCGCAAGTCGATCGAGGAGACCGTCGAATACGTCAAGCAGCGCCAGGTGATGGGGCGGCCGCTTTCCAAGTGGCAGGGTGTCGCGCATGAGCTGGCCACCGAGGCCACCAAGATTGAGGCGGCGCGCATGATGTGCTACCGCGCCCTGGCGCTCAACGACAAGGGCATGCGCCACGACACAGAGTCGTCGATGGCCAAGTGGTGGGGCGTGAAGACGGCCAACGAGGCGATCTACACCTGCATGCGCCTGAATGGCCACTATGGCTGGGCCAAGGACCTGCCGCATGAGCAGCGCCTGCGCGACTGCCTGGGCATGGAGTCGGCCGACGGGCCGCGCGAGGTGCACCTGGGAATCATCGCGCGCGACCTGCTGGGCCGCGAATTCGCACCGTTCTGAGCCGCATACCTGGGGGGCTGTGATGCACTCGCGAAACATCGTCTGGTTCGCCGCCGCACTTCTGGCGCTTGCCTGCAACCTCACCGCACCCGCAGCTAACGCGCAGCCCTACCCGGCACGTCCGGTGCGCATCATCGTCCCCTTCCCGCCGGGCCAGGGGACCGACGTGGCGACACGCCTTTTGGCCGAGCGCCTGACCAGCGCCCTGGGGCGCAATTTCATCGTCGAGAACCGACCGGGCGCGGGTGCGACCATCGGCACCGAAGCGCTCGCCAAGTCAACACCCGACGGCTACACGCTGGGCATCGGCACCGCGGGCACGCACACCATGAACCCGTCGCTGTTCCCGACCCTTGGCTACGACCCGGAGAAGGACTTCGAGCCGATCACACTCACCGGCATGTTGCCGCTGATGATCGCGGCACACCCTTCGTTTCCCGCCAACACGATCGCGGAACTGATCGCGGCAGCCAGGCAGCGTCCCGACACGATCAATGTCGCGCTGCCTGCACCGCCGCAGCGGGTGGCGTTCGAGCTTCTGCGCCGACAGGGGGAGGCGCC
>JBJXGS010000011.1:0-24549 GCA_046160545.1 Burkholderiales bacterium | reverse complement strand
ACTGATCGTCCCAGCGGAACTCGAAGCGCGCCTTGGAGATGGCGTTGTCGCGGATTTGCGCACCGGGGTGGCCCTTGGCCAGGTCGGCCGCGTGGGCGGCGATCTTGTAGGCCATGATGCCGTCCTTGACATCCTTCTTGTTGGGCAGCCCCAGGTGTTCCTTGGGAGTGACGTAGCAGAGCATGGCCGTGCCGTACCAGCCGATCTGCGCCGCGCCGATGGCCGAGGTGATGTGGTCGTACCCCGGCGCGATGTCGGTCGTCAGGGGCCCCAAGGTATAGAAAGGCGCTTCATGGCATTCCTTCAACTGGATGTCCATGTTCTCCTTGATGAGCTGCATGGGCACGTGCCCGGGCCCCTCGATCATGACCTGCACATCGTGCTTCCATGCCACCTGCGTGAGTTCGCCCAGGGTGCGCAACTCGGAGAGTTGCGCCTCATCGTTGGCGTCATAGCCCGAACCGGGGCGCAGGCCGTCGCCCAGCGAGAAACTCACGTCGTAGGCCTTCATGATCTCGCAGATGTCCTCGAAGTGCGTGTAGAGGAAGCTTTCCTTGTGATGTGCCAGGCACCACTTGGCCATGATCGAACCGCCACGGCTGACGATGCCGGTCATGCGCTTGGCCGTCATCGGCACATAACGCAGCAGCACGCCGGCGTGGATGGTGAAGTAGTCCACCCCCTGTTCGGCCTGCTCGATCAGGGTGTCGCGATAGATTTCCCAGGTCAACTCTTCGGCACGGCCATCGACTTTTTCCAGCGCCTGCTAGATCGGCACCGTGCCGATCGGCACTGGAGAATTGCGGATGATCCACTCGCGGGTTTCGTGGATGTGCTTGCCTGTCGAGAGGTCCATCACCGTGTCACCGCCCCAGCGAATGGCCCAGGTCATCTTCTCGACCTCTTCGCCGATGCCCGATGACACCGCCGAATTGCCGATGTTGGCGTTGATCTTGACCAGGAAATTGCGGCCGATGATCATCGGCTCGCTCTCGGGGTGGTTGATGTTGGCAGGGATGATGGCGCGACCGCGCGCGACTTCCGCGCGCACGAACTCGGGCGTGATCTCCTCCGGAATGGCGGCGCCGAAGGACTGCCCCGGGTGGCGGCGCATCAGGAGTTCCAGCATCTTCTCGCCGGTCTTGCCGCCGGCCTTGAGCGACTCGACATAGGCGCGCCGGTTCTGGTTTTCGCGCAGTGAGATGAATTCCATCTCGGGTGTGATCACGCCACGGCGCGCGTAATGCATCTGCGAGACATTGGCGCCGGCAAGGGCGCGGCGCGGCGCACGTTTCAAGTTAAAGCGCAGTTCGGCCAGTTTGGGGTCTCCGAGTCGCTCGATCCCGTAGCGCGAAGTAGGTCCGCCAAGCAACTCGGTGTCGCCACGCTCCTCGATCCAGCCCGTGCGCAAAGCCGGCAGGCCGGAACGGATGTCGATGTGCGCCGCCGGGTCGGTATAGGGACCGGAACAATCGTAGACATAGACGGGGGGATTCTTCTCGCCGCCGAACATGGTCGGCGTGTCGGACTGCGTCACTTCACGCATCGGTACCCGGATGTCCGCCCGGCTGCCCTCGACGTATACCTTGCGCGAGTTGGGCAGGGACTGAATGGCGGCCGAGTCGACCGAGGCGGTGGCGGCGAGAAACTTGGGATTGGCGTTCATGCGGGACTCCATCAGGGCCGGGCGCGGCGAAGCGATGGAGGACTTGCGGTCCCGCGCTTCCCTGCGTCGGCATTATCCGTACAGGTTCAAAGGGTTTTTCTCACCCGGTACGCCGTGCCTCGCGAAAGAAGCGACTCGGCGCCCAGGACCCCCAGGCAATCTGGAACATAGCCCGAATCCTTGCAAAACGCAATGCGCGATTTCAACGCGGGTACCATTCCACCCTTCGCCCACTTTCGTTGCCTTCATACATGTCATCCTTTCTTCGACTCGTCCGCGCCGCTGTTGGCACCTGTCTCGTGGCGACGTGCGCTTCTGCGATGGCGTGGCCGACCAAACCGATACGCGTTGTCATCGGTTTTCCGGCCGGCGGCCCGCTCGATTCGCACATGCGCCTCTTGTCCGAGCGATTGGGCGCCCTCCTCGGCCAACCCATCGTCATCGATTACCGTGCCGGCGCCGGTGGCGCCATCGGCGCGGATGCGGTGGCCAAGGCCGCGCCGGATGGCTACACGGTGCTGCTTGCCAATACCGGCACCATGGTCATCAACCCGGCCCTGTATTCCAAGTTGCCCTACCAGACGCTGCGCGACTTCGCGCCCGTAGCGCGCACTGCGCAGCAGCCGCTGGCGATGATCGTCCATCCTGGCGTGGCAGCGAAGACTCTTCCCGAATTCATTGCACAGGCGCGCGCCAACCCCGGCAAGCTCAACTACGGGTCAGCCGGCAACGGTGGCATTTCCCACCTCGTACCGGAGATGTTCAAGCAGGCGACCGGAATCAATATGGTCCACGTTCCCTACAAGGGTAGTGCGCCGGCCTTCACTGATTTGATCGCAGGCCAGGTGCAGTTCATGGCCGAGTCGATCCCGCAGGCCGCGCAGTACGCCAAGCAGGGCTCGGTGCGGGCGTTGGCCGTGACCAGTCGCGAACGCAACCCCGCCCTGCCCGACACACCAACCATGGCCGAGGCGGGGGTGCGCAACTTTGAGGTCGTGGGCTTCTATGGCATCCTGGCTCCGGCCGCAACGCCACGCGAGACGGTCGAACGGCTCGGTGCCGCCTTCCGCCAGGTGCTGGAAGAAACGTCGATCCGCAATCGCATGATCGCCCAGGGCGCGGACCCGGCCTTCCTGGGACCGGCGGCGTTTCGCGAGTTTCTGGCCGCAGAGTCGCCGCGCTGGGCGGCGGCTGTCGCAGCTTCCGGCGCAAAAGTCGACTGAGGGCTGCCCGAAGCGACGGCCGATGCGGCGGGCGAAACCGCTGCAAAAGGGATTTCGCATGGCTTGACGCTTCATCGCAGGACGTATAAATTACTGACTGGTCAGTAATTAACAAAGAATATGCCTGCCGTCGCAGTACAAGCCACTCCCTCGAGCCGCCGCGAACCACGCTGGCAGCGTCGCAAGGACGCACGGCCGTCAGAGGTGCTTGCGGCCGCCCTCGAGGCCTTTACCGAAAAAGGCTTCGCTGGAGCACGCCTGGACGACATCGCCCGACGTGCCAGGATTTCCAAGGGCACGCTGTACCTGTATTTCCCTGGGAAGGAAGAATTGTTCAAGGCGGTCGTGCGTGACGGCCTTGTGTCCCCCCTGGTTGCGATACGGGAGGTGATCGACTCGTTCCCGGGGAGTTCGGCCGAGTTGTTGCGTCGCTTCATCCTCGGTTGGTGGGACCTGATAGGCAATACGCGCTTGGGCGGGCTGCCCAAACTCATGATCGCCGAGGCAGCAAATTTTCCGGAGATCGCCCGCTTCTACCTCGATGAAGTGATCCTGCCGGCGCACGCGATCACGGCGCGTGTCGTGGTGCGGGGCGTCGCCAGCGGAGAGTTCCGCGCAGTTGATGCCGACAAGACGGCAACGCTCATCACCGCCCCGTTCATATCCATCAGTGCCTGGCGGCACGGCTTCGACCATGCCATGCAGAAGGAAATGCCTGCGCTCGCAGACGGACGGGCCTTGCTCGAAGCGCACATCGAGATGCTGATCCGCGGACTGGCCGCGGAGCCGAAGGAGAACGGAGCATGAAGCGCAGCACCGTCCTGTGGCTGGTCGTGATTCTGGTTCTTGGGATCGGCGGCGTCCTGGCGTACAAGCGGGTGGTTGCGACCCGCGCTGCCGCAGCCGCGAAACCGCCTGCGGCCGGCAAAGGCGCGCCTGTGTCCGGAAAGGTCGCGTCTGCGGCGCCCTCCATGATCGAACTGAGTCCCTCCGACCTGAGCGTGGCCGAGACCCGCGAGGTGCGCCGCGAATTGCCGCTGACCGGACAGTTGCGGCCGATCCACCAGGCGAGCGTGCGCGCCAAGGTCGGCGGCGACGTGATCGAGTTGCACGTGCGCGAAGGCGAGACCGTCAAGGCAGGCCAGGTGCTGGCACGCATCGACCCTTCCGAGTACCAGGCGCGCCTGGATGAACGCCTGGCGACCCTGGCCGCGACCCGCGCGACTTCGGAAAACAACGAGCGCACGCGCAAGAACAACGAGGAACTGCTGCGCAAGAACTTCATATCCCAGCAGGCCTACGACAACACCCTGGCCAACGCCGACGTCGCGCGTGCCCAGGTGAAAGCCGCGGAGGCCAATGTCGTGCTGGCGCGCAAGGCTCTGGAGGATGCGATCGTCCGCGCGCCCTGGGCCGGACTGGTGTCGGAGCGCTTGGCCCAGGTCGGCGACAAGGCAGCCCCCGACATGCGGCTTCTGACCTTGGTCGACTTGACGCGCATGGACATCGAAGCCGCTGTGCCGGCCGGTGACATTCCCAGCGTCGCCCGGGGGCAGGAGGTGGCACTCAAGGTCGACGGCTTCGGCGAGCGCATCTTCAAGGGCCGTATTGCGCGCATTGCCCCACAAGCAACCGCGGGTTCGCGCTCGATCACGGTCTACGTCGAGATCGCCAACCCGGATTTGACACTCAAGGGTGGCATGTTCGCCAAGGGCGCGCTGACGCTTGCAACCCGCGCAGCGGTCACAGCGGTTCCGGTCACGGCGCTGCGCGAGGAGCGCGGCGAGACCGTGGTCTACGCGGTCGAAGGCGACAAACTTGTACGTCTGACGGTCAAGGTCGGGACACGCAACGAGGAGGAGGCCTGGGCCGAGGTTACCGAAGGCGTCAAGGCTGGCACGCGCATCGTCAAGACCAACCTGGGAGCGCTGACCCCGGGGCTGCCCGTGCGCGTCGCGGGCGGTGCCACCCCGGCGCCGGCGCCCCCCCAGCCCGCCGCGAGTGTTGCCACTCCTGCCGGCAAGCAGCCGGGAGTGCCGCCGGCGTCGCCGCCCGGCGGCGTGGCGCGCTAGGACGCCCATGTTCTTTACCCGCATCAGCATCGCCAACCCGGTGCTGGCCACCATGATGATGGCCGCCCTGGTGGTGCTGGGCATCTTTTCCTACCAGCGCCTGCGCGTCGATCAGTTTCCGGACATCAATTTTCCGATCGTAGTCATCAGCACCGAGTATCCCGGCGCTTCACCGGAGACCGTCGAATCCGACATCACGCGCCCGGTCGAGGAAGTGGTCAACACCGTCTCGGGCATCAAGACCCTGTCATCGCGCTCCTACGAGGGGCAATCGGTGGTGATCGTCGAGTTTGATCTTTCGATCGACCCATCCAAGGCGGCCCAGGACGTGCGCGAAAAAGTGGCCATCGCCAAGGTCGGCTTTCGCCGTGAGATCAAGGAGCCGCGGGTATCTCGCTTCGACCCCGCCGACCGGCCAATCATCTCGGTTTCGGTCGCGTCAGACTCCCGCAATGCGCGCGAGCTGACCAGCCTGGCCGATCAACTGGTCAAGAAGCGCCTCGAGAATGTGCGCGGGGTCGGTTCGGTCACCATCGTCGGCGGCGTGCGTCGCGAGGTGCAGGTGCTGGCGCGGCCGGGCGACCTCGAGTCGCAGCGCGTCGGCATCGACCAGGTCATCAACGCGGTACGTACCGAGAACCAGGAGTTGCCGGCCGGTGCAATCCGTTCGGTGGAACGCGAGCAGGTCGTGCAGGTGCGCGGTCGCATGGCCGCGGTCGAGGACTTCAACCGCATCATCGTCGCGCGCCGCGGCGGCCAACCCGTGACGCTGCGCGATGTGGCGCGGGTGGTCGACGGCACCGAGGAACAGGCCAACCTGGCGCTGCACAACGGCCGGCGCATCCTCGCACTGGACGTCGTCAAGGCGCAGGGCCAGAACACCATCGAGGTAGCCGACGGTGTCAAGGCGGCGATCGCCGCGATGGCGCGCGAGCTGCCCGCCGACGTCAGGGTCGGCGTGCTGCGCGACGCCTCGGCGCCGATACGCACCGGAGTCGACAACGTGCGCCGCACCATGATCGAGGGCGCCGCGCTGACCATCCTGATCGTCTTCCTGTTCCTCAATTCATGGCGCTCGACGGTCATCACCGGGCTCACGCTGCCGATCGCCATCATGGCGACCTTCTTTTTCATGGACATGGCCAGTGTCACCATCAACATGGTGAGCCTGATGGCCCTCTCGCTGGCAGTGGGCCTCTTGATCGACGATGCCATCGTGGTGCGCGAGAACATCGTGCGTCATGCGGCGATGGGCAAGGATCACCGGACCGCGGCATTGGAGGGTACTCAGGAGATCGGCTTGGCCGTATTCGCCACGACCATGTCGATCGTCGCGGTGTTCCTGCCCGTCGGCTTCATGGGCGGCATCATCGGGCGCTTCTTCTATTCCCTGGGCATCACCGTGGTGGCCTCGGTGCTGGTGTCGATGTTCGTCTCTTTCACGCTCGATCCGATGCTCTCGTCGATCTGGCCCGACCCACCCCCAAAAACCGGCCGCAAGAGCCTCTTCCAGCGCTTTATGGGCCTCTTCGAGGCAGCCGTCGAAGCCTTGTCCGCGTTCTATCAGCGACTCCTGGCGGTGTCCTTGCGCCATCGCGCACTGACCATGCTGGTGGCCGCAGCCACCTTCTTCGGCAGCTTCGCGCTGGTGCCGCTCCTGGGCAGCGAATTCGTGCCGCAGGCCGATTTCTCGGAGACCCAGGTCTTGTTCCAGACCCCGGTCGGCTCTTCGCTGGAACTGACCGAAGCCAAGGCGCGCCAGGTCGACGCGGCGCTGCGCGAGTTCTCCGAAGTCCTCTACACCTACACCACCATCAACACCGGCAACACGCTCGGCCGCAACTATGCGAGCGTCTACGTCAAGCTCAAGCCGCGCCGCGAGCGCAGCCGTTCGCAGCACGCGATGACCCAGCCATTGCGCGAGCGCCTCGGGCAGATCGCCGGGATCACGGTCACCCACGTGGGTGTGGTCAACCCGGTTGCCGGAACCAAACTTCTGATCGTCAGCATCCAGGGCCAGGATTTGGCCGAGCTCGAGCGCCTGTCCGCCGAGGCGCGCCGCCGGCTGGCTGCGATTCCCGGCCTGGTGGACCTGGACTCGTCGCAAAAGCCCGACAAGCCGACCATCGCCGTCGAGTTGCGGCGCGAACTTGCCTCCGATCTGGGGCTGGGCGTGGCACAGGTGGGCGCCGCGCTGCGCCCGCTCATCGCCGGCGAGTCGGTAGGCACCTGGAAGGCACCCGACGGCGAGAACTATGATGTCACCGTGCGTCTGGCCGCCGGCGACCGCCAGAGCGCGGCCGACCTGGAGCGCATCATGCTGCAGAGTACGCAGCTCGGCGCCGACGGGTCACCCAGGCTCGTCGCGCTGCGCCAGGTCGCCGAATTCCGCTCCACCGGCGGCGCCTCGCAGATCAACCGCAAGGACCTGACCCGCGAGGTGCAGCTCGATGCCAATGTCTACGGCCGCTCCTCCGGCGAGGTGGGGCGCGACATCGCCGTAGCTCTCGACGGCATGGAGTGGAAGCCCGGCTACCGTTATGTGATGGGCGGCTCGACCAAGGACATGCGCGAGTCCTTCGGCTACGCCGTAATCGCCCTGGTGCTGGCGATCATCTTCATCTACATGATCCTGGCCTCGCAGTTCGCGAGTTTCCTGCAGCCCATCGCGATCATGTCCTCGCTGCCGCTCACGCTCATAGGCGTATTTCTCGCACTGCTCATATTCGGCAGCACGCTCAACCTGTTCTCGATCATCGGGGTCATCATGCTCATGGGGCTGGTCACCAAGAACGCGATTCTCCTGATCGACTTCGCCAATCACGCGCGCGCCGGCGGCATGGCGCGCACCGAGGCCGTTCTGGAGGCCGCACGCGTGCGCCTGCGACCCATTTTGATGACCACGCTGGCGATGGTATTCGGCATGCTGCCGCTGGCCCTGGCGCTGACCGAAGGCTCGGAGCAACGCGCGCCGATGGGACAGGCCGTCATCGGCGGGGTCATCACCTCCTCCATCCTGACGCTGGTCGTGGTGCCGGTGCTCTACACACTGCTCGATGACCTGACGCGCCGCGGCAGGAGCCATGTGAGCGCTGATAAAATCCCATCCTCCGCCGGTGACGGCGTCTGAAGGCACTCCCGCGATGACTCCGCAGTTCGATGTCCGCCAGGCGCGTTTCAACATGATCGAGCAGCAGATCCGTACCTGGGATGTGCTTGATCAGGGAGTGCTGGACCTGCTCACGATCGTGCGCCGCGAGGACTTCGTACCTGCCGCGCATCGGCAGCTGGCGTTCTCCGACCTGGAAATTCCCTTGCGCGGAGTCGCCGGCGCCGGCGCGACCGGTGCCGCGATGTGGACACCCAAGCTGGAAGCCCGCGTACTGCAGGAATTGGCGCCGCACGCGCACGATTCGGCTCTGGAAATCGGCAGCGGCTCCGGATACTTCGCCGCCCTCCTCGGGCACCGCTGCAAAAACGTGCTGAGCGTGGAAATCGATACCAAGCTGGCCGAGTTCGCGCGCGGCAACCTGAAGGCCTCCAGCGTCTTCAACGTGCATGTCGCAGAAGGCGACGGTGCGTTGGGCTTCGGCAACGAGACTTACGACATCATCGTACTTTCCGGTTCGACTCCCATCCTCCCTGAAGCACTCCTGGCGCAGCTCAAACCGGGCGGGCGCATGTTCGCAGTTGTTGGCGACGATCCGGTGATGGCGGGCAGGCTCGTCACCCGCGCGCCAGACGGCATCGCTGCAACGACCATGTTTGAAACCTGCCTGCCGCAGCTCGTCAATGCGGCCCAGCCGAACCGCTTTCGCTTTTAGGTCATGAACCAGCTAGGAGTACAGCAGCTGGCCGAGTGGCTGGCCGACGCCCAGCGCCAGCCCCCGGTAATCCTCGATGTGCGCGAGGCCTGGGAAGTCGGCACGGCTGCCCTGCCTGAAGCGCTCCATGTGCCGATGCGCGAGATCCCGAATCGCGCAGACGAGCTGGACCGTTCGCGCGAGATCGTCGCGCTCTGCCACCACGGCGCACGCAGCATGCAAGTGGCGATTTTCCTGGAGCGCCTGGGCTTTACGGTCCACAACCTGGCCGGCGGCATTGATGCCTGGTCGCGTGAAGTCGATGCATCGGTGCCGCGCTACTGATGATCCCGTCGTATCTTTTGTGCAACGAAAATGCGTCGCGCATTGGAAAAGTGCGGCGCTTGTGGCAAAATGACCTTAGGTCATTTGACTGGTCGACGCGTCCGCTGGTCGTCACGCTCCTGCCTCCTTTTTCTACTCGCCTGCAACTGACAGCATGCCCTTGAAACTAGTGCGCCTGTCGTCGGTCTGCGCCGTCGCGATCCTTGCGGTGTATTCAGGGACATCGTCGGGCAACGATCTGCTCACGATGTTTCGCGATGCGCTTGCCAACGACGCCACATACAACAGCGCCCGTCTGACACTGACCGCCGGTCGCGAAACGCCAATCCAGGGTTTCGCCGGACTCCTGCCGACAATCAACGCGACTGCCAACACGGTGCGCAACGACGTCAACGTTGCGCCGCGCACACCGTCCGCGGCTTTCATTCCCGGCAGCCGCGTCTTCAACACCAACGGCTACGCGATCACGCTCACGCAACCTCTCTTCCGCTGGGCCAACTGGCAGACCTACGAGCAATCCAAGCTGCAGGTGCTGCAGTCCGAAGCGACCTTCGCGCAGGCCGGGCAGGATCTTGCGGTGCGCGTGGTGCAGGCTTATTTCGACATTCTTTCCGCGCAGGATTCACTGCGCGTGGTGGGCGCCAAGAAGACCGCGATCTCCGAGCAGCTGGCGCAGGCCAAGCGCAATTTCGAAGTCGGCACTTCGACCATCGTCGACACCAACGAGGCGCAGTCGCGTTACGACCTCGTGATCGCCGAGGAACTGGCTGCGCAGAACGACTTCGAGGTCAAGCGCACGGCCCTCTTGCAGATCACCGGCAAGATGCCGGGCGCGCTCGCCACGCTCAATCGCGATGTGGCCATCCCGCCGCCGCAACCCGTCGTGCTCGATCGCTGGGTCGAGGCTGCCATCACCGGCAACTACCAGGTCAAGGCCAGCGAAGCCGCGGCCGAAGTGGCGCGCCGCGCCATCGACATCCAGCGCGCCGGTCACATGCCGACCCTCGACCTGACAGCGTCACGCAGCCGCAACAGTTCGACCGGCAGCGCCACCAACAACGTCGGCAGCGACACCAACTTCTTCACCCTGGGGTTGCAGCTGGCCGTTCCGATATACGCCGGTGGCGCGGTCGAATCGCGCGTGCGACAGGCGCTTGCCAACGAGGAAAAGGCCAGGAGCGATGTCGAGATCCAGAAGCGCAGCGCCTCGCAGAGCGCGCGCCAGTTCTTCCTGAGCGTGACCAACGGCCTGGCGCAAGTGCGCGCCTTCGAGGCGGCGCGGACCTCCTCGCGCACCTCCTTGGATTCCAACCGGCTCGGCTACGAAGTCGGCGTGCGCATCAACATCGACGTCCTGAACGCGCAGCAACAGCTATTCACCACCGAGCGCGACCTGGCGAAGGCCCGTTACGACACCATCGTCAACAGCTTTCGCTTGAAGGCGGCGACCGGCTCGCTGACCGAACAGGACATCGCCGCGGTCAATGCACTGCTGACTCTTCCCTAGCGAAGGCGCGCGCCGTCGCCACTCAAGGCGAGCGCGACAGCAGCGGCTCCATCAGCGCCAGGGTGCGCATCCCCGCGCCACGGTGCGCAGCAGCAAAATCGAGTGCGGCGCCGGCCATCGCCCGGCGGCGTTGCGCGTCTTCCAGCAGCGTGGCAACGGTCAGCGCCAGCGCGCCGGCATCGGCCACACGCAGTGCGGCGCCTGCGGCAACCGCAGCCTCGGCCGCATCGGCAAAGTTGTAGGTGTGCGGCCCGACCACGACCGGGCAGCCGCAAGCAGCTGCCTCGATCAGGTTCTGCCCGCCGAAAGGCAGGAGACTGCCGCCGACATAGGCACAGTCGGCCAGGGCGTAATAGGCCGGCATCTCGCCCATGCTGTCGCCTACCCAAACCTGCGCGCCGGCCGCAGGCATGCGCTCCGACCGGCACTGCGTGATCAAGCCGCGCGCGCGCGACAGCGCGGCGACCTCGGCGAAGCGCGGCGGATGGCGCGGCACCAACACCAGAAGGACTCCACGGGCCAAAAGGGGCGCCAACGCATCGATGATGAGGGCCTCTTCGCCGTCGCGGGTGCTCGCTGCCAGCACGACCTGCCGCTCGCCCATTTCCGCACGCCACGCCGCACCCTGCGCCAGCAGGGCAGCCGGCGGATCAACCTCGAACTTGAGATTGCCGGTCACCTGCACCTGCCGCGCCCCGCATGCCTGAAGCCGGCGCGCATCGGCCTCGGTTTGCGCAGCGACGCGCGCAAACGCCGCGAACGCCGGAGCGCTCAAAGCGGCCACGCGGCGATACCGTGAAAACGAGCGTTCCGACAAGCGCGCGTTGGCGAGGACCGCCGGTATGCCACGCGATGCGCAGGTAGCCAGGAGATTGGGCCACACCTCGGTTTCCATGACGATCAGGAGTCGCGTATGAGCGGCATCCAGGAAGCGCCGCAACGCCCACGGGAAGTCGTAAGGCAGGTAGGCGATCACGGCCAGTGAGCCGCACAACTCGAAGGCTGTGGCACGCCCGGTCGGCGTGGTGCAGGTAAGGACCAAATCGAACTGCGGATATCGTTCACGCAGCAAGCTCAGGAGCGGCTGTGCCGCGCGCACCTCGCCTACCGAGACGGCGTGAATGACAATCGCCGGCCCATCACAGCGCGGCCGCGTCAGGCCGAAGCGCTCGCCCCAATGCTGTCGGTAGCGCGGCTCCAAACGCGACCGCCACAAAAGGCGCAAAACGATCGCCGGCAGCGCCAGCCAAAGGAGCAGCGAATAGACCCGGCGCGCCATCAAGGTGCGCCGTTTGCAGCAAGGGCGCGATCGAGTACTTCCCGCGCAGCCTCCCAGACCGCGTCGGCGGTCGGCGTTCGCGCAACGTCGCCGACGTTGCAGGCCAGCGCGGCGATGACCCCGGTCGCCGCCGGACTGGTACCACAGTACACACCCGCAGTCGGCCGCCCCAGTGCGGCGGCCAGGTGCGTGAGCCCGGTGTCGACGCCCACCGCGAGCGCCGCCCCGGCCAGGACACGCGTCAGCGCTCCCAAATCCAGCGGTGGCGCAACCACAGCCGCGCCAATCTCTGCGGCAATGCGCTCGGCACGCTTGCGCTCGGTCTCGGTGCCGGCCGGAAGCACGCATGAGAGTCCCGCCTCGCGTGCACGCCGGCCCAACGCTCCCCAGCGATCCTCCGGCCAGAGCTTGGCTGCATCGGTGGTACCGGTCAGGCAGACGCAATATGCGCCTTGCGGCAGCCAGGGGGCGTCTGCCGCATCCGCGCGAATGCCGTAGTCGGGCGCGCCTTGAACCGCGTAGCCCAGGGCGCTGCCGACCAGGGTGCGGTTGCGCGCTACCGCATCGAGGGTCCAGGGCACCGCATGAACGCGGTGATAGGTGAGGCAGGCGATCGATTCGCGCGCGCTCTTCCGGTCCAGCCCATGCCGTTCACCACGGGCCAGGCGGGCGATGAGCGCGCTCTTGGCGAGCCCCTGCACGTCGATGATGCGGTCGTATCCCTCGGGATCGAAACGGGCGCGAAACGCAGCGACCTGCGCCGCCGTGCCGCGGCGAAACAGGCTTTTGCGCCAGCGCCGCACCGCCACCGGCAGGATCCTTGACACCGCCGGATGCAGGCCGACGATATCCACGTAAGCCTCCTCGACCACCCAGTCGATGCGGCAGCCCGGAAAGTTCGCCGCGATATCGGTCGCAGCCGGCAGGCAGTGCACGACATCGCCGAGCGAAGAGGTCTTGACCAGCAGGAAACGCTGCATGCGATGGGGGGCTAGGGATGCTGCTTATGGAAGCGCCGGGGCGGGCTGGACACACTGGCTGCGCTGGCCAGACATGCACTGGAATGCCGCGGTTTCCGGTCGGACACGCTTTACGGCCCGCCCCGGGGCCGCCGCCTTTCCCGGGCGCCACGGCCAACAGCATGCGAAGGAGAGACCCGGATGAGGGCTGACCCGGACGAGGGCTGAAACGCGATTATATTCGCCGCATGTCGTCCCAATTCGACCGCGCTCGCCTCTCGGTGGTCATCATCACCTTGAACGCCGCGCACCAGCTGGAGGACTGTCTGGCAAGCGCCGGCTTTGCCGACGAGATCGTGATCCTCGACTCCGGCAGCACCGATGCCACCATCGCAGTTGCAGCACGGCATGGTGCACAGGTAAGCCAGGGCCCGTGGCTGGGCTTCGGCCCGCAAAAAAGAAAAGCCGTCACCCTGGCCACACACGACTGGGTGCTGTGCCTGGATGCCGACGAGCGCGTGAGCCCCGAGCTCGCCGCATCCATACGCGCAGCTCTCGCCAGCCCCGGGCAGCGCGCTTACCGCATGGCGCGTGCCAACCGCTTCATGGGACGCCTGCTGCGCCACGGCGAGGGCTATCCGGACTGGTCCTTGCGCCTTTTTCATCGTGCCCATGCGCAGTGGAGCATGGACGCAGTCCACGAAAAAGTCCTCACCACCGAGGCGGTCGGCACGCTCAACGGCGATCTTCTGCACTATTCAGCCGAGTCGCTCAAGACCTACCTGGCCAAGCAGGACCGCTACACCACCCTGCAGGCTGAAATCCTGGCGCGCGAGGGTGCGAGGGCAGGATTGGCGCACATCGTCTTGAGCCCGCTGGTGCGCTTCATCAAGTTCTATTTTTTCAAGCGCGGCTTCCTGGATGGCATTCCGGGACTGGTGCACATCGCCATCGGCTGCCGCAACAGCATGGTGAAGTACGCCAAGTTGCGAGCCTTGCGTCGGGCGGCGAGTCGCTGAGGCAACTGCGCGACCCTGCGCCGTCCTGCAATCACACCAGCGCGGCTGCGGATTCAGAGCCGGTAGGCGGTCGTCGTCATGACCCGTCCCAGTACTTTCATGGCCAGGCGCGCTGGCAGCGGCAGCTCCACCCCGCCGGCAGTCATGGCCTCGCGCCCGTGGCGCACTTCGTCAGCCTGCATGGCCATCAGGATCGCGCGTGAGCGCCTGTCCTCGCGCGGCAGACGCTCCAGATGCCCGGCCAGATGATGCTCGACCTGGCGCTCGGTCTCGGCGACGAACCCGAGGCTGGCTCGGTCGCCCATGCGCCCGGCCAGCGCGCCCAGCGCGAACGACCCCGCGTACCAGAGCGGATTGAGCATGCTTTGCCGCCCGCCCAGTTCCTTGATGCGCTGCGCCGTCCAGGCCAGGTGCGCGCCCTCCTCGGCAGCGGCACGTTCCAGCTGGGCTTGCACCGCGGGTGAGCGCGCCGTGGCAGCCTGGCCGTGATAAAGCGCCTGCGCGCAGACCTCGCCGACGTGGTTAACGCGCATCAGCGCGGCGGCTTCAAGGCGCGACTCCTCGGTCAGGTCAGCCGCTGCCTCTGACTGCGCGGCTTCCGGCAGCGCGGCGGCAGGGGCGACCGAGGTCATGGCGCGCAGCGCGCGGTCGAATGCGGTGATCAAGGCGTCCATGCGGGGTCGGGCAGAGCAAGCCAATCGGGAACGCGATTATGCGCCGCTCAGACCCGCACAGCCTCCAGATTCAGGCTCATGAGGCGCCCGCTGCTCTTGTCAAGATGCGGCAGGTAGGCCTGCGAGTAGTCGTCGACACCGGCATGCTCGGTATCGCGCCAGTCCCAGCGCCGCACGTCGCGAAACCCTGTCTCCACAAGCGCAGCGGTCAGGAAGGGTTCGTCGAAGATCATCTTGTGGAAATCGAATGCGTCGCGCTGGCCACCGACGACGAGGCCCACCAGCCCCGACAATCCGTCGGACAGTCCGGCTTCGTAGTAGATCGCCGCGCAGGCGGCGAAGTCAGGCACGGCCAAGCGCAATACCCCGCCCGGACGCAGCACGCGCCGCCATTCCGCGAGCACGGCTCGATAATGCGCGCGATCGAAATGCTCCAGCACGTGGCAGGCATAGATGATGTCGGCGCATGCCTCCGGCAGCGGCAGGCACTCGACCTTGCAGCGCAGATCGACGTGCGCAAAAGGCTGCACATCGACATGCACGAAGCCGGGAATGAAGCGCCGGCCGCAGCCCAGTTGCAGCTTCACACCGCGCCTTCCAGCCAGCTGCCCGGCCGCGAGAAACCGGCGGTCTCGCGCAAGGGACTCAAGGGTCCGCGCGTGGCGCTGGCGAGCAGGCGCCCGTTGCCGCGCCGCAGGACGCGCACGCCGGAAGCATCGAATCCGGCATCGACCAGCCAGCGCCCCAGGGCCGTGGCGTCGGGCGCATACCAGTTCCAGCCCTTTTCCATGGTGCCGGAATAGGTGCACAAGCCGGCGTCGCCGGGCGCAGCCTTGGTCTCCAGGAACACGCTGCCGCCCGGTTTCAGGTAGGCGAACAGGATGCGCAGGAAAAGCACCGGATCAGTCACGTGGTAGACGACCCCGGAGCAGTACACCAGGTCGAAGCGCCCGGCCCAGTCGCGCCGGTCACGGTACACGCTGTCGGAGAAAATCGGCGCATCGAGACCGACCAGCGCGAGCAGGCGCCGCGCCGCCGCCGCCGCCGCGGGATGCTCCTCGATCGCGGTGACCCGCGCCCCCATCCCCGCCAGCGCCAGCAGGTCACCACCGGTCCAGCAGCCCACGTCGAGGACATCCTTGCCGGCCAGGTCGCCCGGCAGCATCGCATGCGCCAATGCCTCGGCGATGATCTCGACATGGCGCGGCCCCATGGCTCCGCGCCGGGTCACGCCATGACCAAAGTCGTGGTCGTGGCCCCAGACAAAAAAGTCGCGAAACGCCTGGTTCGACTGCGCGTGCCAGAAGCCGTCCGGCGCGGCCTGGTCGGGGAACTCCCCGGCCAGGGCCGCGGCATGGCGCTCAGCCTCGGCGAGGGTGGCAGCCTGCCAGCGTGCCAGCGCCGAGTGGGCCCGCGCAGTTGCGAGTTCGTCGGCCAGCGCGCGATGTGGCGCGGCAAATGTGATCGGCAGGTCGGGGTCGCGAATGCGTTGCGGGTCGGTCAAGAACTGCTCCGGTGGGTTGCCTGTGCCAGCATGGCAGGATAGGCGCCTTTGGGGCTGAAGAGGCAAAGCAGAGTGATCGCCAATCCTTCAAGCGCCTTGTTTTCAGCTGACCCCTAATATGGCCTCCGCTGACTTCTGCACGAGCATTTCGGAACCATGCCATGTCGGCAAGAACGGGGGCTCCCTCGGCACATTTACAGTTCTCCCCAAGGATGACGCACCAACCTTCAGGCTTATGCCTGTCGGATATAAGTCACAGCGCCCCCGTGCAAGTTTCGGGCTACCACGATATTGGGCCGCCGCGCCACTTGCTGGTGCCGCCTCTTCGCGTCCTCTTCGTCAGACCAGCACTCAGCCCTCAGCTTCCTGCAGACTCCCAGTCGCGCAGGATACCCATGCCGTCCGGCCAACTCGCCCCCATACTAGGCGCGTAGAGGATTTCAACATCCAAACCAAATGCGCCCTGCAGGGCACACCAAATCGGGATAGGGGCGGTCAGGATACCTGACCGACCCCTCCCACACCACCCGGCATGCGGGTCCGCACCGGGCGGTTGGAATAGTTGAGGTCCACACGCAGAAGGTTCGCCCCTGCGGGTGTCCTGAGGTCGCTGGGCTCTGGCTCGGCAGAATCGATTTCTCGCTTCCAGCACCTTTCGGGCTTCACCCGACCAGGGTCGCCGGAGAGCTTCGCTCTCGCGAACATCTGAGACAGTCCGATTCCGATAGTCAAAGGGCTTCCCCTCCTATTCCTTCGGCCCTTCGCCTGTCGGCTACTACGGCCTCTGCTGACTTCTCGCTCCGCCTTTCAGCGTCGCCCTTTCAGGCATGAGGCGAGATCTCCCCGGGTAAGAACGCACTCCTTCACTGCACAACCGCCGGATTTACGCCGCCTCGCCTTGATCACGAGAGCTTCGCGGAACCTTGCCCGCTCGCCCTGCTTGGCAGCGCCTTCTATCCGATTCTTGTCCATCGGCTCGCAGTTTCGCTCCGCGCTTCCTCTCCACACTCGGTCACCCTCATGCAGTTGCGCTTCGATTCGTTCGTCGTGATCAACTTACGGTGGGACTTTCACCCACAAGAGTGCGCCCGTGCCGGGCGCACAAAGAAACGGGCGCCCGAAGGCGCCCGCTTTGATACGGACTGATTGGTCGAAGACCGATCAGAACGAGTGGCGCAGGTACAAGCCGTAGTACTTGGGATCAGCACCGGCAGCGACGCCAGCCATGCCGCCGAAGACGATACCCGAGTAGTTGGCATTGGTGTCGTTGCGAATGTCGGTGTAGTAAGCCGTAACCGACGAACGCTTGGACAGCATGTAGTTATAGCTCAGGATGATGCCGCGAGCTGCACTACCACCACCGTTGAAGGAATTAGCGGTGCCGGCAGCGTTGTTAACCGATCCCTTGAGGTCGTTGGCCTTGGTGTACTCGATGCCGAAGAAATGCGCTCCGGTCGAGTAGTTGGCTTGAAGACGCCAAGCGGTCTTCTTGAGTTCGGTCAGGTTGGCCGTAGTAGCGGCCGGCGTACCAACGTAGCTCATGGTCCACTTCAGGCTTTCCCACATGGCGCTGAGGCCCAAGCTGCTGCCACCACCGAGGTTGAAGGCGTACTTGCCGCCCAACCGGTGGCCGGTACCCTTAGAGCCGTCAATGCTGTTCGCATTCGCCGTAGTGGGCTGCACCGGGATCGACCAAGCGCCGGTCCCGGTTCCCGCACCCATGCCGCCGACGTTGGCGGCAGGCGAGGACAACTGAGCAGCATAAGCAAGCAGGTCATCCTGGCGGTCATAGCCGTAGCCGATGGCCAGAGGACCGTTGTTATAGGCGAGAGACATGCTCCAGATCGACGGCTTGAGCGCCGAGCCGTTGACGCGGTTGCCGCCGGTGATAGCACCGGAGTCCATGGTGGCGTGATAGTGCACGCGCGCCTCAAAGCCGCTCCAGTTGGGCGACCACCACATCAGGCCACCGCGCTCGCGACGGTCGAAGTTAGTGCCGTAGTTGAAACAACCAGCTCCCGCAGCACCACCGCCAGCAGCGGCGCAAGCGGAAGCGGCACTTTGTGCCGACCATGCGCCGTAACCAAAAGTCGTAGCGCCCAGCAGGTTGGATTGCATCCCGGTCGAAGCAGCACCTGACCGACCGTTGGCCTGCGCGGTCGAGACCGCGATCAGATTGAACGGGGTATCCCAGGAGCCGACGCCGATCGAGCCCCAGGTGCGCGAACGCACGCCGACGGCGGTGTTGCGGAAGGACACAGCATTGCCATGATTGACGCCGGCGTTGGGCGGCGGAGCGCCCAGGGTGGTTGCCATTTCGATCTGGAACCAGGCCGACAGGCCGTTGCCCAGGTCTTCCGTGCCGCGCAGGCCGAAGTTCGAACCCGCCGGGTTCATACGAGTGCGAATGCCTTGATTGGCGGCGTTGGCGTTGTAAGTGCCAGCACTGATGCCTGTCGAAGCGAAAGCCGGGGTACCGCGAGTCGAGCTGGTCGACGCACCGGCTGCGCTAGTGTCCGCACCGGTCGCGCTAGCGAACTCGAAGCTGCCTTGCAGGGTGCCGTACAGCGTGACGTTCGCCGACTGCGCCGAAGCCGCGCCTGCGAAGGCCGACAACACCGCAGCAGCAAGAAGTTTCTTCTGCATGTAAATCTCCTCTGTGATTGAACGAAGCATCTCAAGCTCACGGATATATCGTACTGCGCGCGTCGCGAACTCGATAACGCTGATTACCACTTCCCCTAAGGTTGAATGGAAGCTTGCAGTGATTGTCCCAAAGGGCGGAAGGCGATGCCAAGTTTTTCACGCTTGGAAAAGCGGGGGAACAGGGTTTGTGTGGCTTTTGGACAACAAGCGTCGAAGCGCGGGTACCGACTATGCATTTGTCATGGCGGGCTGCTGCGCTGGTTGCGATCGTGGCACGCCGCTTCCGGAGGTCGCGCCGACTTTGCGCCGTGGCTTGCGCCAGGCGTGCCGCGGGTTGGCGGCCACGTGGCGATGCGGGTCCGGTCCAATGCAATCCGGCGATGCTGGGGCGGGCTACGCCGTCGAAGGCGGCATAGCCGAGCCGCCAACGTATAATTTTCCCGTCGCCAACCATCTTTCAAGGAGCGTCGGCATGGGATTGAGCTACGCGGACATCCGCCTTGAAAATCCGTTCTCCCGCAGAGTGATCGAAACGCGGGCTCTGGTGGATTCCGGTGCCGTCTTCCTGATCGTCCCGGAACACCTCGCGGTTCAATTGGGTTTCGATTTGTCTGAGGTTTCCAGCCGCGAGGTGGTCTTGGCCGACGCCAGCCGCAAGGCGGTGCCTATGATCGGGCCGCTGCGGGTGCATTTCGGGGATCGCTACTGCGACCTTTCGGCGCTGGTGATGGGGGACGAGCCGCTCCTGGGCGCGGTGGCGATGGAAATGATGGATCTGATCCTGCATCCGGCCACGCAGACGCTGTCGGTGAATCCGGCGAACCCGTTCGTGCCGGTGGCCTTGGCGAAATAGGCTGATCGACCCAACCCGCACGGGCGACCGGCGCGGTCAAGAGCGGACGATCGGCGCGGCAACGAACGGGGGTCCGTTCGGTGGCGATTGCGCGCTTAGAGAGGCTAAGGCTTGCGATCAGGCTTTGGCCCGCGCTTCCGCGGCGATCAGCGCATCCAGTGCCGCGACGCGGTTTGAGCCGATCATGGCGCGTGCACGCTTGTAGTTCTCCCGCTGCGCCGCGCCCAGGTCGGCGAGGGTCTTGCGATACGCCGGCGCGGCAGCGTGCGCGGCGAGCTTGTCGAGGATTTCACCTTCGTTCGCGTAACAGGCGGCGGCGTCTTGGTTGTAGGCCTCGAGCAGAAGGTGCAGGGCCGTGTCGGCATTGACCTTGCGGTCGCAGATGTCGAAGGCCATGTGCATGGAGTAGTCGTGCGCGGTCGCGACCTGGTGCGGAGTGTAGTTGCGCAGGTACAGCGCGTCGCCGGCACGCATGACGATCTCGGCCTCCACCGGGCCCATCGCCGCGGGATCCAGTTCGTTCAAATCGACCCAGCGCGGCTTCTGGCGGGCGTGGATGCGCCATTTCTTCGCACCGGCCAGATGCACCACCAGCACGTCGGAGGTGTCCAGATGGCCGCGATAGGCCTCGCCGCCCTTCGCCTGCGAGAAGAACACCACCGAGTTCGACAGCACCGCCTCGCCCGCCTGATCGATGGCCGCGCACATGGCGTTGATCTGCGGCTCGAGGATGTCGATGCCTTCCAGCACCATCGAGGCGCCGTTGGCCAGGTACTCCTGCAGGATGCCCTTGTTGAGAAACGGCGCCTCGGAGGCCTGGATCACCTTGTGCCCGACGGCTGGTGTGCAATCGATGCGCTTGCCCTGCCAGTAGAGGCTGAAATAGGTGGGCAATAGCAGCGGGTTGTTGAGGTGGGTCTTCAGGTGCTCGAAGGTGAAAAAGGCTGGCCGGTCGATGAGGCCCGGCGCATGGACGAAGTTCTTATCGGCGGGCAGTTTCAGCGCGGTCTTGTAGTAGAAGTCGCGCAGTTGTTTGAGTTGGGGGGAGAGTTCCATGGGCGCTCGGTCGAATTCGGGGCTGAATTTGCAAAGATATAGCAAACAATGCCGCGCCGAATCCGCGCGGGCAAGCCACAGAAATCGTTTGTGCATGTCCTCTACAAGTGCAAGAATCTTGGCGTCCGGTAGCGTCTGAACCGGAAGTGTGGGGACGAATATGCCGATCAATCAGTATGATTCGCGCTCGACCACTGCCGACCCGGTCGTCGATCCCAAGACACTGGCTGCGGCGAGATTGTTCCTCGACCGCATCCAAGGGCGATTCACGGTCGGTTTCGGCGTGCTGTACGGCAGCCGTGCCCGGGGTGACCATCATGAGCACAGCGACGCCGACGTTGCCGTGATTCTCGACGGCCCGCGAGAGCGCCACATGGCCGCCGTCTTGGCCATGTCGGATGTCGCTTACGACATCCTGCTCGAAACCGGGGTCGACATTTCGCCGTTGCCGATCTGGCGTGAGCAGTGGCTGAACCCCGAGAAGTTTTCCAACCCCTATTTGATCGAAAACATTGCGCGCGAAGGGGTGCGCATTTGATTCGCCCTCAAGCAACCACGTTGCTTCTCGAAAAGTCCGAGCGCGCCTTGCGATCGGCTCGGATCCTGCTGGAGATCGGCGACTTCGAAGGCACCTGCAATCGAGCCTACTACGCCATGTTCGACGCCGCCAAAGCCGCCCTCGTCGCTGCAGGTTCGCACGCTCCGGGCCGGACACCGAAAACACATTCCGGATTGATGCACGCGTTCGGCGAAAGTATTGTCAAGGCGGGGCGACTGCCGGAAGAGGCTGGGCGACACTTCAAACTCGCCGAGCGACTTCGACTGGCCGCCGACTACCAGGAAGCTCCGATTGCTGCGCAAGATGTCGCCGAATTGATGAAAAATGCGGAAGCATTCGTCGCGGCGGTCAGGGGCACTCTGCCCGGCGCATCCGAGCGATGAGCATCGGAAGGTGCGCAACGCCGCTCGTTGAGTGACCATCAACGGCCGGTAGATCGTCTCGACAATAGCGACATGGACCTTCTCTACACCTTCCCGCAGCGGATCAATTCACGCGCAACTGGAGAACTGGAACTCGACTGGGGTGGGGGCGATCCATTTCGCGGTTCCGCGGCCATTGCGGTCAATGACGCGACGGCGTTTCCACAAACCATTCCGGGAGCGTTTTCCGCGGACGAATGCGCAGCCATCATCGAGTTGGGCGCAGCGCGCATCCGCCAGCCGGCGGCGGTGGACGACCGCAGCGATCTCGCCTCGCGCGACTTTCGCGTGTCGGACATCGCCTGGATCGAACCTGCCCCTGACGCGCATTGGCTTTACCATCGCCTCGGGGTCCTTTTCGGCCGTGCCAATGCGGCCTACGGGTTCGATATCCGCGGCTTCGTCGAACCGCTGCAGTTCACCTGTTATGGCGCCGGGCAGTACTTCGGCTGGCATGTCGATATCGGTGCCGGACAGACCTCGGCGCGGAAATTGTCGCTGACGATCCAACTCGCAGAAGAGAATGACTACGAGGGGGGAGATCTGCGGTTTCACGGCGCACCGAGTGTGCCGGAGGCGCGCGCCCGGGGTGCCGCGACGTTTTTCCCTGCCTTTCTCGCCCACGAAGTCACTCCGGTCACGCGGGGTTTGCGCCGATCATTGGTCGCATGGGCGTACGGACCGGCGTTCCGCTAAGGTGTGACCGCACGTTCGGCATATGGTTGAAGCGCGATTAAATTGGGGTCTGACCCCATTTAATTAATTGACATTTCGTTATTTGACATCTAAAGTAATTGGATGTCCGAAGCGCCCGCCGAATTGGAAGCTGCCGACCTCGACCACGAGACGCGGGTCGGGGGCGGGGATCATGAGGCGCTGCGCCTGTGGCTGCGATTGCTTACCTGCACGAACCTGATCGAGGCTTCGATCCGCGCGGCACTGCGGCGCGACTTCAATGTCACCCTGCCGCGCTTCGATTTGATGGCGCAGCTGTACCAGCATCCGGACGGGCTCAAGATGGGCGAGCTCTCGCAGCGCCTCATGGTGACCGGCGGCAACGTCACCGGCATCGCCGACCAGCTGGTGCGCGAGAACCTTGTGGCGCGCGAGGCCGACCCGGCCGACCGCCGCGCCTGGCGCCTTACCCTCACCGCTGCCGGCCGCGCCACTTTCAAGGCCATGGCCGCGCGCCATGAGGGCTGGATCGCCGCACTGACCGGCGGCTTGTCCCAAGGCGAACGCGATCAACTCTACCGGCTGCTCGGCCGGCTCAAGACCACCGTCAAGGAACCGGCATGAACCCCGCGCCAGATCACTCGTTCACGCACCGCCGCAGCTTTGCCGATTATGTGCCGCAGCACTTCGGCTTTGCCGCCACCGGCAAGGTTGCGACCATCACGCTCAACCGTCCGGAGCGCAAGAACCCGCTGACCCTGGAGTCGTATGCCGAGCTGCGCGACCTGTTTCGCGCGCTGCAGTACGCCACCGACATCAAGGTCGTGATCGTCACCGGCGCGGGCGGCAACTTCTGTTCCGGCGGCGACGTGCACGAGATCATCGGGCCGCTGACGAAGATGAGCATGCCCGAACTCATGGACTTCACCCACATGACCGGCGATCTGGTCAAGGCCATGCGCCACTGCCCGCAGCCGGTCATCGCCGCCATCGACGGGGTGTGTGCCGGCGCCGGCGCGATCATCGCCATGTCGGCCGACCTGCGCCTGGGCACGCCTGCGGCCAAGACGGCATTCCTCTTCACGCGCGTGGGCTTGGCCGGCTGCGACATGGGCGCCTGCGCGATCCTGCCGCGCATCATCGGCCAGGGGCGCGCCTCCGAACTCCTCTACACCGGTCGTGCCATGAGCGCCGACGAAGCCGAGCGCTGGGGCTTTTTCAACCGCGTCGTCGCCGCCGACGCTCTAATGACCGAGGCGCGCGCCTTGGCCGACTCGCTCGCCGCCGGGCCGACCTTCGCCCACGGCGTGACCAAGGCGCAGCTGCACAAGGAATGGGACATGGGCGTGGACGAGGCCATCGAGTCCGAGGCGCAGGCGCAGGCCATCTGCATGCAGACCCAGGACTTCCATCGCGCCTATCACGCCTTCGTGGCCAAGCAGAAGCCGGTCTTCGAAGGTAACTGACACGGCGCTTTGACCGCACGGCGCCGCACGCAAATCCACCGCCGCGACACGCATGGACCAAACCTACCTCGACTGGCCCTTTTTCGATCCCGCCCACCGCGTGCTCGCCGGCGAGATCGACGCCTGGGCCGCGCAGGGGCTTGACGGCATCGAACATGGCGATCCCGGCGCACACGGCCGCGCGACGGTCGACGCGGCGTGCCGCGAAATCGTCACGCGCCTGGGGACGGCCGGCATCACGCGCCACGCCGTGCCGGCCGCGCACGGCGGCGCCTCCGCCGTGCTGGATTCGCGCTCGCTGTGTGTGATCCGCGAACACCTGGCGTATCACGACGGGCTGGCCGATTTCGCCTTCGCGATGCAGGGCCTGGGGTCGGGGGTGATCTCCCTGGCCGGCAACGAAGAACAGAAAAGCCGCTGGCTGCCGCGCGTCGCGCGCGGCCAGGCGATCGCAGCCTTTGCGCTGTCCGAACCGGACGCCGGCTCGGATGTGGGCGCCATGAACACCCGCGCGCGTCGCGACGGTGATGCCTGGGTCATCGATGGCGAGAAGACCTGGATCTCCAACGGCGGCATCGCCGACTTCTACGTCACCTTCGTGCGTACCGATCCGGCCAGCCGCGGCGCCAAGGGCTTGAGCGCGCTCCTGGTTGAAGCTTCGAGCCCCGGGCTGTCGATCGCCAAACGCATCGATGTCATCGCGCCGCACCCGCTGGCGACGCTGCGCTTCGACGCCTGCCGCGTCCCGGCCGCCGCCCTGCTGGGCGAGGAGGGCCAGGGTTTCAAGCTGGCCATGGGCAATCTGGACATCTTTCGTGCTT
>JBJXGS010000010.1:0-7267 GCA_046160545.1 Burkholderiales bacterium | reverse complement strand
ATCCGCCGCCGTCCGGCGGTTGCGACATTCTTGATGGAGCGGGCAGGCATGGGCGTGGCGGCGGTTCTTCCGAGTACGCAGGACCTCGGCGACCTGGGCGGCCTGTCGCCCGATGTCGTCGCGCCGCTCTATCATCAGATCAAGGAAAGCATCACCCGCCAGATCGTGTCCGGACGCTGGCGTCCCGGGTACGAGTTGCCTTCCGAGACCAGCTTGTGCGTCCACTTCGGCGTCAGCCGCGGTACCTTGCGCCGCGCGCTTGACGATCTGGTCAACCAGGGCCTGATCGTGCGCCAACAGGGGCGCGGCACCTTCGTGGCCAAGCGCAAGTTCGAGGGCAGCGTTCTCGGGTCCTACCGCAACTACCGGGTCGGTGCTGTGCCGCACGACCCGGTGTCGCGCCTGCTCAGCGTCGGGCGCAAGCGCGCTTCGCCCGACCTCCAGCGCCTGCTCCAGATTGGCCGTGCGGCAGAGGTGTTCGAGATCGTACGCGTCCAGTTCATGGAAGGCGTGCCGATCACCCTGTCCGTAAGCTTCATCCCCACCTCCTTGGCCAGCGGACTTGACCGCGCCGACCTCGAGCACGAGCTCTTTTACGATCTGCTGGAGGAACGCTACGGCCTGCACTTCCTGCGTGCCGAGGAGTATCTCGAGCCGGCGATCGCCGACGAGTTCGTTGCCGGCCACCTCGGCATCGCCGAGGGCGCTCCGGTGTTTCTGGTCGAGCGGCATAGCTTCCTGGCGGGGGACAAGCCCGGCGAGTTTCGCCAGGCCTACATGCGCGGCGACCGCTACCGCTATCGAATCGACCTGCGCTGAGACGCGCGCGGCGTCTACCACCCAACCCGGAGAAAAACCATCAACTCTGTCGCCCGCTACATCCTTGGCATTGCTTGCCTCACCGCCCTGGGACTGGCTTCCGCAGGGGCTTCGGCGCAGACCTACCCGGCCAAGCCGCTGCGCCTGATCGTGCCAGACGCGACCGGCGGGTCGCCGGACACGCTGGGGCGCATCCTCGCGCAAAAGCTCGCTGAAAGCCTCGGCCAGCAGGTCCTCGTCGACAACCGTCCGGGCGCCGGCGGCATCGTCGGCGCCGAAATCGCCGTCAAGGCGCCGCCTGACGGCTACACCCTATTCATGAGCACGACCACGGTGTGGGCGATCCTGCCCAACCTGAAGAAGAACCTGCCCTACGATGCCGCCGCGAGTTTCGTGCCGATCAGCCGCATCGCGTCGACCTCGAACGTGCTGGTGGTGAACCTGTCGGTGCCGGCAAAGTCGGTCGCCGAATTGGTGCGCCTGGCGAAGGCCAGCCCCGGCAGCCTCAACTACGCGTCAGCCGGCATCGCTACGCCGGCGCATCTGGCTGGCGAAATGCTCAACCTCTTGGCCGACATCAAGATGACCCATATCCCCTACAAGGGGGCGGGGCCGGCGCTGCTCGACGTCATTGCCGGCACTGCGCAACTGATCATCACTTCGCCGATCGCCGCGGGCCCGCACATGACAAGCGGACGGGTGCGCGCGCTTGCCAGCACTGGCGCGCAGCGTAACCCCGGATTGCCGGACCTGCCAACCATGGCCGAGACCGTGCCAGGGTACGACATCTCGCAGTCCTGGGGCATCACGGTTCCATCGGGTACCCCGGCAGCAATCGTTGCGCTTCTGCAAGCCGAAACGGTGAAGGCACTACGCCTGCCCGACGTACGCGAGCGCATCGCCCGCACTGGCGCTGTGCCGGTGGGTGACACGGCGGAAGAATTTGCCGCGTTCATGGCCGCCGAGCGCAAGCGCTTGGGGGAGGTGATCAGCAAGACAGGCATCGTCCTGGCCGACTAAGGCCAGGTTTCAATCACCAAACCGATGACTCGCATGCGCCCCGCCAACCTGCTCTTCTTCCTCTCCGACAATCATGCGCGCGGCGCGCTTGGCTGCTACGGCAATCCGGTGGTGCATACGCCGGTGCTCGACAGTATCGCCGCGCTCGGTACGCGTTTCGCCAACGCCTACACCGCGAGCCCGCTGTGCTGTCCGGCGCGTGCGGCAATCGCCACCGGCCGTTTTCCGTACCAGACCGGCTACTGGGACAACGCCATCGTCTACGACGGCCGCGTTCCGAGCTGGATGCACCGGCTGCGCGAGGCCGGCTCCGAGGTGGTGTCGGTGGGCAAGCTGCATTTCCGTTCCACCGAAGACGACAACGGGTTCTCGCAGGAACTCGCGCCCATGCACATCCTCAATGCCAAGGGCGGTGTGTCGATGCTGCTGCGCTGGTCGGATGAAGAACCGATCAATCGCGGGCAGTGGGAGCTATACCTGGAGCAGTCCGGGGTTGGCAGCACGCACTACCAGGAATACGACCTCGAGATCTCGCGCCTGGCCATCGACTGGCTCGCGCAACGCGCCACCCGCGCCGGCCGCGACGCCGCACCGTGGGCGCTGTTCGTCTCCTATGTGAGCCCGCACCCGCCTTTTACAGTACCGCAGGAGCTGCTCGACCTGTACCCCTTCGACAAGATGCCGCTGCCGCCGATGTTTCGCGAGCACGAGCGGCCGCAGCATCCTTCGCTTGCGCATCTGCGGCGCATCATGGGATTCAAGGCGATGGACGACGAAGCGGCGCTGCGCCGCATTGCTGCGTGCTACTACGCGGTGGTGACCCACATTGATCGACAGATCGGCCGGGTGCTGCACGCCGCCGGTGACCTCGGGCTGCTCGACAACACCCGTGTCATCTACACCAGCGATCACGGCGAAGCACTGGGTGCCCACGGGCTTTTCGGCAAGGCCAACCTGCTCGAGCCTGGCGCTGGCATCCCGATGCTCATGTGCGGCCCGGACGTGCCGGCCGGGCGTGTTGAAACAGCGCCGGTCTCGCAAGTGGACCTGTACCCGACCATCGTCGAGGGCGCCGGACTTTCGCCCATTGCTGCTGAGGCAGACCTGCCCGGCCGTTCGCTCTTCCACAGCGCCTCGCGCAGCGCGCCGGTATTCGCCGAGTACCACGCGGCCGGCTCGCGGCGTGGCGTTTCCATGCTGCGCGATGGCGCCTACAAGCTGATTCACCACGTTGATGCGCCGCCGCAGCTTTTCAACCTCGCGAATGATCCCGACGAGCGGCACGACCTGGGTGCACTGCCTTCCGCGGCGCCAAAGGTCGCGGCACTCGAAGAGGCCCTGCATGCCATCTGCGATCCTGCCCAAGTCGATGCGCGGGCGCGTGCCGACCAGCGCGCCAAGGCCCTCTACTGGGGCGGCAACGAGGCCATTCTCAAGGAAGGCCTGCTGGTCTACACGCCGCCGCCAGGCGTTTCGCCTGAAGTCAGAGCTTCCGCCGGCTGAACGCAATGGCAGTGCCCAAGATCGAGGTCGATGGCGTCACCAAACGTTACGGTGCGGATGACGCCGCGCCGGTATTGCGTCATGTCGACCTGGCGTGCGCGGAGAACGAGTTCGTCTGTCTGCTCGGCCGCTCCGGGTGCGGCAAGACCACGCTGCTCAATATCATCGCCGGGCTGGTTGCACCAAGCGAGGGCGAGGTGCGTGTCGATGGCGAACGCGTCATCGGTCCCGGTCGCGGCAAGGGCATGGTTTTCCAGCAGAACGCACTGTTCCCGTGGCTGTCTGCACGCGGCAACGTCGAGTTCGGCGCGCGCCGCAGCGGGCTCGACCGCGCGGCTGCGCACCGCGTCGCAGATGAGCTGCTGGCCTTGGTTGGCCTGGCGAACCAGGGTGAGCGTTTTCCGGCACAGCTCTCCGGTGGCATGCAGCAGCGCGTGGCCATCGCGCGGGCGCTCGCTCTCGACCCGCAGATCCTGCTCATGGACGAGCCGTTCGGGGCGCTCGACGAGATCACCCGGCTCGACATGCAGGCCGAGCTCCTGAGGGTATGGTCGAGCCGGCGCAAGACGGTGGTCTTTGTCACGCACAGCATCATGGAAGCCCTGATGCTCGGCGACCGCGTGGTCGTCATGGGCGGCGGCGGCATCGCCGCCGTGCATCATGTCCCGGGCGAGCGACCGCGCAACCGCAGCGATCCTGCCGTGCTGAGCCTGCACGACCAGATCTGGCAGGGACTTCACTAGGCGATGCCATCTTTCCTCACGCGCCACGCGGCATGGCTTGAGGGCCTGGTGTTCGTACTCGCGCTCCTGGCCTGCTGGGAAGTCGCTTCTGCTCAGGGTTGGCTGCGCCCGCACTCGTTTCCACCGCCGTCGCGCGTTGCCGCCGGCGCGTGGGAGCTGGCGGTGCGCGGCTTTCCGGAAGGGGTGCGGGTGTGGACGCACACGCTGGTCACGCTGCGGCGCATCTTCTCCGGCTTCATCCTGGCAATGACGGTGGCCATCCCCCTGGGCATTCTGATCGGGCGCTCGGCGACGCTGGATCGTCTGACCCATCCGGTGATCACCTTTGCGCGCTCGGTGGCGACCTTGAGCCTGTTGCCGCTGGTGATCGTCTGGTTCGGCACGGGAGAACTGTCCAAGACCCTGCTGATCGCCTACGGCTGCTTCTGGGTCATGCTGTCGAACGTCATTGCCGGCGTCAAGCAGGTTGATCCGGTACTGATCCGCGCCGCACGCACCATGGATACGCCGCAGCGCGCGATATTCACCCACATCGTGCTGCCGGCCGCGCTGCCACGCATTTTCGCCGGGGCGCGAATCGCGCTCGGCAACGGCTTCATGGTCATCGTCGGCGCCGAGATGATCGGCACCATCGAAGGCTTGGGCGCGCTGATCATGGAGGCGCGCACCTTCTACCGCACCGACGTCACCATCGTCGGCATGGCGCTCCTGGGCGCGATGGGCGTGCTGTTCGCCGTCGGCATGGAGGCGCTCGAGCGGCGCCTGCTGCCATGGCACCGGGGTATCGCCGAGGTGCGGCGATGAAGACTCGCACGGCCGACCTGCTGCTGGGGCTGTGTGGCGTCATGATCGTCCTGGCGGCCTGGGAGGCACTCGCGCGCAGCGGCGTGGTCAGCCAGGCGGTGTTCCCGCCGCCCACCCGCTCACTCGTCGGCGGGCTGGCCAAAGTCGGGCTGGCCGACCTCGCGGGCCATGCATGGACCAGTCTGACCCGCATAGCCCTGGGCTTCACCGCAGGGGCGATCCTGGGCGTATCAATCGCGATAGCGGGCGGCTGGTATCGGACCTTCGGCAACCTGGTGCGCCCGCTGGTGGAACTGCTGCGCCCGATACCGCCGCTGGCCTGGATTCCGATGGCGATCGTCTGGTTCGGCTTGGGCGAGCCGTCGAAAGTGTTCGTGATCTTTCTCGGCGCGTTCTTTCCGGTCCTCACCAACACCTGGAAAGGCATGGCCAGCATCGATCCCGCCCTGTTGCGGGCCGGGCAGACCATGGGGCTCGCCGGGCCGGCGCTCTTGGTCCGCGTTGCGATTCCGGCGACCCTGCCCGACATTGCCACGGGCCTGCGCATCGGCTGGGGACTGGCCTTCGGCGTGCTGGTCGCCGCCGAACTCATCGCTGCCGACGCCGGCCTGGGCTACATGATCATGAACGCGCGCCAGCTGGGCGAGGTCGAGGTCATCATTCTCGGCATCCTCGTCATAGGTGCGGCGAATCTTGCGACTGACTGGCTGCTGGCGCGTATTCTCGCGCGGCATCTGGGCCGCGGGCGCATCACCAGTGGTATCGATTGACCGCAACACCAACCAGGGAGAACGAAAATGACTACACGCAGACATTTCATCGCGGGCAGCGCGGCCGCGGCGGCAGGCGCCGCCGGCGGCTTTTCGCTACCATCGCTGGCACAAACCGGCAAGCCGGAAGTCAGTGTGCTTTCGCTGGGCTTCGGCATCGATCCGCCTTTCGCGCCGCACATCGTGGCCATGCAGAAAGGCTGGTTCCGCGAAGCCGGCTTTGGTGAAGTCAAGACGCGCACCTTCCAGTCGGGCAATCTCGCCGGCGAGGCGCTGGTCGCGGGCGAAATCCAGCTCTGGACCCCCGGCAACCTGCCGCCGATCTCGATGGTGCACAACGGCATTCCGGTGGTGGTGGTCGGCACCGCCAGCATCAACTGGGACGTCGAGAAGCTCACGGTGCGCAAGGACGCCAATGTCAACACCCCCGAGGATCTGTACAAGATCAAGATCGGGCTGTTCCAGGGGTCGACCTCGAGCGCCTTCCTGTCCACGCTGGCGAAGCACTATGGCCTGGACGAGCGCCGCCTGCAGGTGGTCAACCTGCCGCCGCCGGAACAACTGGCGAGCCTGGTCTCGAACAATGTGCAGGCGCTGCTGTGCTGGGAGCCGTGGCCCAACCGGGCAGTGGCCACCGGAAATGCGCAGGTGGTGCACAGCGGCCTGACCAGCTACTTTACGGCCAACCGGGGGCAGCGGGTCAAGGTCTCCGATGGCCGCAGCGTCCTGGTGGTGAGTCAGGAATTCGCGCGGCGTTCGCCCAACACCCTGCGCGCCGCCCTCGGCGCCCTGCTGCGCGCGCAACGCTATGTCGCCGACCCTGCCAACACCGATGAGGTGCAGCGCATGTTCGCGGAGTTCCAGAAGCAGGACATCGCGCTGGTACGCGCAATCTGGGGCAACTACGTGTTCAATCCGGGCTTCGATGACGCCTACGTGGCGGACATGGAGCGCACTGCCGCGTTTCTTGAGGCCAGCGGGCGCATCAAGAAGCGCATGAACGTGCTCGACTACACGTTTACCGCACCGCTTGCCGGCTTCGACAAGTCGCTGGTCAAGGTCGAGGGACGCTGGAAGACCTGAGATGAGCGCGCGCCCCGTCGGCGTCGGCTTCATCGGCGCCGGCTTCATCGCCGAATACCACCTGGCAGGCCTGCGCGCGGCCGGCGGCGCCCGACTGCGGGTGATCGCCGGGCGCACCCTGGCGAAGGCGGCCGCGCTGGCGGAGCGCTTCGGCATCGAGACGACGACCACCGACTGGCGCGAAGTGCTCGCGCGTGACGACGTCGACGCCGTGGTCATCACCACGCCGGACGACACCCATCCCGAGGTGGCGATCGCGGCGGCAGCGGCGGGCAAGCACATCCTGCTGCAAAAGCCGATGGCGCGCACGGCAGCGGAATGCCGCCGCATCACGGCCGCCGCGCGGGCGACAGGCGTATGCTTGTCGGTGAGTTTCATGCACCGTCATTTCGAAGAGGTGGTGGCGGCGCGGCAACTGCTCGCCGACGGCGTGATTGGCACCCCTTACGCGGTGCGCATGCGCAACGCGACCCCGGGCCCCGACTGGGGCGCGTGGTTCTTCAGCCGCGAGCGGGTCGGCGGCGG
>JBJXGS010000009.1:0-8924 GCA_046160545.1 Burkholderiales bacterium | reverse complement strand
CCCCCCCGCAACAGCACTGCCGGAGCTGTAATCTGCCCATGATTCCGCCCCCTTCCCGTCAATCCTGAAAGTTCCCATCATGCGCATGCTCCACACCATGCTGCGAGTCGGCAACCTCGACCGCTCCGTCCGCTTCTACACCGAGATCATGGGCATGCAGCTCTTGCGCCGCACCGATCGTCCGGAGCAAAAATACTCACTGGCCTTCGTCGGCTACGACACCGAGGACAAGACCGCGGTGATCGAGCTCACCTATAACCACGGCGTGGACAGCTACGAGATGGGCACCGCCTTCGGCCACGTCGCACTGGCGGTGGACGACTGCTACGCGGCCTGCACCAAGATCAAGGCCGCCGGCGGCAATGTCACGCGCGAGGCCGGGCCGGTCCAGGGAGGAACGACGGTGATCGCTTTTGTCACCGACCCCGACGGCTACAAGATCGAACTGATCCAGGCCAAATAGCGGGGCTCAAGCTGCTGCGTGCGCGCCGGCCGCCAGCAGGTTGGCCAGGCGCACGAAGGCCGCCACGCCGATGGTCTCGGCGCGCGCTGCCGGGTCGATGCCGACGGCCTGCATCTGCGCGTCACTGGCAAAGCCCTTCAAGGTGTTGTGCAGGGTCTTGCGGCGTTGCGAAAACGCCCGTGTGACCAGCGCGGCGAACCCAGCCATGTCGCGCGCCTCGAGGGCCGCGACCGGGCGTGGCCGCATGCGCACGATCGCCGAGTCGACCCTGGGCGGTGGATCGAACGCCTCTGGCGGCACCTCAAAGAGGTTTTCCATCTCGAATCGGTATTGCAGCATCACCGACAAGCGGCCGAAGTCGCGTCCGCCCGGCGCGGCGACCATGCGCTCGACCACTTCCTTTTGCAGCATGAAGTGGCAATCGGCGATGCGCTCGGAATACTCGGCCAGGTGAAACAGCAAAGGTGTGGAGATGTTGTAAGGCAGGTTGCCGACCACGCGCAACATCGCGCCGGGAGGGCAAAGCGCGCTGAAATCGTAGGCCAGCGCGTCGGCCGCATGCACGGTCAGGCGCGTGGCGGGAAATTCACGTGTCAGTCGCGCCACCGCGTCGCGGTCGATCTCGACCGCATGCAGGTGATCAAGTGCGATGAGGAGCGGTCGCGTCAGCGCACCGAGACCGGGCCCGATCTCCACCATGCGATCCTCGCGGCGCGGCGCGATCGCATGCACGATCGCAGCGACGACGTTCGCGTCGGCCAGGAAGTGCTGGCCAAAGCGCTTACGGGGTGTGTGAGGCAAGGCGGGGACGTGTCGGCAAGGGATGACGGTCGATCATCCTGATTTTCATGCACAGAAATGCAGCATCCTAAACCAGTCCCGCAAGCGCGAATCCGGTAGCATCGACCCATGCCCGCAGCACGCTTTTCCGTCCTCTCGCTCAACATGCACAAGGGACTCTCACCGCTGAACCGGCGTGTAACGGTACACGACCTGCGCGAACGCCTGCACCGCATGTCGCCTGACATCGTCTTTCTGCAGGAAGTACAGGAATTGCACGAGCACCACGCCGCGCGCCTGTCGGACTGGCCGAGCCTGGCGCAAAGCCGCTTCCTGGCCCACGACATCTGGCCCGAGGTGCACTACGGCCGCAACGCCGTCTACGACCACGGCCATCACGGCAACCTGATTCTCTCGCGCTACCCGGTCCATGCGGTGCGCAATGACGACATCTCCGAGCACCGCTTCGAGCGCCGCGGCCTGCTGCATGCGACCATCACGCTGGAAGGTGTCGAGGTGCACTGCTTTTGCGTCCACCTGGGGCTCTTTGAGCGCGGGCGCCGCCGCCAGATCGAGGCCGTCATCGACGCGGTCATCGAGCGCGCCGGCGCAAACGGCCCGGTGATCGTCGCCGGGGACTTCAACGACTGGCGCAACTTTGCCGAAGACCGCCTGGCCCGTGTCGGCCTGGGCGACGTGTTCCGCACCGAGCGCACATACCTGCCGCGTACGTTTCCGGGCCGCCTGCCGCTCCTGCGCCTGGACCGCATCTACGCGCGCGGCCTTTCCATCGTGCAAGCGCAGCGCCTGACAAGCTGGTCGCGCGTGTCCGACCACCTGGCCCTGATGGCGACATTTGAAATGCCGTGAAACTGCCGCTGGTCCCAGGCAATCGACTGGAGCTGCTCGACTCCGGGGCAGCCTATTTTCCGCGCCTGATCGAAGCCCTTGATGCAGCGCGTACCGAGATTTTCCTCGAGACCTACATCTACGCTGACGACGCGACCGGTGCGCGCGTCACCGAAGCGCTTGGCACCGCCGCGCGGCGCGGCGTGCGCGTGCACGTCACCATCGACGGCTTCGGCGCACGCGAGATGCCGCAGCGCTTTCGCGATGAACTGGTCGCCTCAGGAGCAACGCTGCTGGTCTACCGTCCGCCCCTGTGGTGGCACCCGGTGCGTGGCCTGCGGCGCATGCATCGCAAGCTCGCGGTCATCGACGGGGCGGTCGCCTTCGTGGGCGGCATCAATATCATCGATGACTGGAACACGCCCAACGAAGTGCCGCCGCGCTACGACTACTCGGTGCGCATCGAAGGCCCGACGGTCGGGCAGATCTCCGCGGCCGCGCGCCACCTGTGGTCGGTCGTCGCACTGACCACCTTCCGGCGCCGCGAGCTGCCACCACCGCTACCGTTGCCTGCGGCCGCCGGAACGGTCGCGGCCTGCCTCCTGACCCGTGACAACCTGGCGCACCGGCGCGACATCGAGGATGCCTACCTCGATGCCATCCGCGCGGCGCGGCACGACGTGCTGCTGGCGATCGCCTACTTCCTGCCCTCCTCAGGCATGCTCGCGGCGCTCGGCGACGCGGCCAGCCGCGGCGTGCGCGTGCGCGTGCTGCTGCAAGGGAACAGCGACCATGCCTTGCTCAAGCGCGCCAGCGAGGCCCTGTACCGCCGCGCCTTGGCAGCCGGCGTGACCCTGATCGAATACCGCAAGAGTTTTCTGCACACCAAGGTCGGCGTCGTCGATGATGTCTGGGCCACGGTCGGCTCCTCCAACCTCGACCCCTTCAGCCTTCTGCTATCGCGCGAGGCTAACGTCGTCATCGTCGACACGGGCTTCGCAGCGACCCTGCGCGGGAGTATCGAGGCGGCAATCGCCAGCGGCGGCCGCGAGGTGACACTCGCCGACGTAGTCAAGGCGCCCTGGCACCTGCGCCTGGCGCAATGGGCCGCCTATCGTTTTGCGCGCCTGGTGATCGACTGGCTCAATATCGCGCACAAGAACTGATTGCCGGAAAACACTGGGTGTCAGCGATACAGCTGCCCGCCGTCGATGTCAATCACCGTTCCCGACAAATACGACGCCTTGGCCGACGCACAGTAGACGACCAGATCGGCCACCTCCTCAGGCTCGCAGATGCGGCCAAAGGGAAGGTTGGTCATCATTTCCTCCCAGCGCGACTCGTCGCCGAACGTTGTCTTGGCGCGTGCCTTGTTGAGCGTAACGATGCGATCGGTGCGCGTCGCGGTCGGGTTGACGCCGACCACGCGCACGCCCTTGTTGGTCGCGCCCGCGCCGACGCCCCTGGTGAAGGCCATGAGAGCTGCGTTGCCGGCGGCGCCACAGATGTAGTCGTAGGACGGCTTGGCGCCTGCCAGGCCGATCACGTTGACGATCGCGCCGTCGCCGCGTGCTTCCATGGCCGGCAGCACCTGGCGGGTCATGTTGATGTAGCCGAAGACTTTCAGGTCCCAGGCATCGCGCCAGCGCGCCTCGTCGACCGTGGTGACCGACCCGCCGGGGATCGCGCCGGCGTTGTTGACGAGCACATCGATCCTGCCGCAGGCCGCCGCGAGCGCCTCGGCGGCGCCGCGCTTGGAGAGGTCGCTTGCGTGAACCGTGACCCTGCTCGCGCCGGCGGCGAGCACGGCCTTCCTTGCCTCCTCCAGACGCGCAGCATCGCGCGAGGCCAGATGCAGCTCGCAGCCCTCGGCCGCGAAAGCCTTGGCGCAGGCCAGGCCGATGCCCTTGGATGCCCCGGTGACGAGAACGCTCTTGCCTTTGAGACCCAGATCCATGATGTTGCTCCCTAGCGATTGATCGCGCCCTGGGGCGCGGGACAGACGGATTGAAACCAGTCGGCGATCTCGCCGCCGCGCATGAAAACGACGTCATCGCGCTTGGCCAGCAGATCTAACATCTTGGCAAGATAGCCGATACGGTGCGGCACGCCGATCAGGTGCGGGTGCAGGCCCAGCGCCAGCACGCGCGGCTGCGCCTTGAGCTCGCGCTCGAAGGCCGCGACCGTGTCGGCCAGGCGCGTGTACATCTCGGGCGAGGAATGCTTCTCGACCGCGTAGATGATGCTGTCGTTGATTTCGAGGTTGTAGGGCATGGCCATGAGCGGCCCGGCCCTGGTCGTCATCCAGTCGGGCAGGTCGTCGATGACCCAGTCGCAGACATACTCGACGCCACAGGCCTTGAGGATGTCGGGCGTGTCATAGGTCTCGCGCAGGCCCGGCGAGAGCCAGCCGCGCACGGGCTCGCCGGTGAATCCGGAGATCTTGTCCAGGCAGGCGCGAATCAGCGTCTCTTCGGCCCGGGCAGCGGCGGCCGCATCGCCGCCGGCAGTGGCGACGTTGAGCGACTTCTGGTGCATGCCGTGACCGATGAACTCCCACTTCGCGTCGCGCATGGCCTCGGCGGCGCGCGGGTAGGCGTCGATGACCCCGGCGTTGAAACTGGTCGAGGCAGGGATCTTGCGTTCGGCCAAGAGCTGCATGATGCGCGGCATGCCGGCTCGCATGCCGTAGTCCGCCCACGAGAAGTTGGGTACGTCGGGCTCGGTTTCCTTGCCGTGCGGCGGGGTGATGATCTTGCGCGGCATGGGCTCGTTGAACTGCCAGTGCTCGACATTGACCACCACGTGCACGATCAGCGGACGCGGCCGGCCGCCGATCGTCGGCGCCGCAAGCGGCGCGCGGTCGGTGGAAAACCGGTAAGGCACGCGTGGGTTGGCCATGATGTTTGTATCCTCAGGAGACATCGTGGCGCAGCTGCGCCATGATGCTTTTCTTGAAGTCGTTGAAGTGTGCGTCGGTCAGAGTATCCAGGTTGCGCGGACGCGGCAGGTCGACCGGGATTTTCGACGCAATGCGACCGGGGCGCGCGCTCATGACGTAGATCGTGTCGGCCAGCAGGATGGCCTCGTCGATGTCGTGGGTCACGAAGATCACCGTTTTCTTGAGCTCCTGCCAGACCTCCAGCAGCAGGGCCTGCATGGTCAGGCGCGTCTGCGCATCCAGCGCACCGAAGGGCTCGTCCATGAGCAGCACCTTGGGCTGCATGACCAAAACGCGCGCGATGCCGACGCGCTGCTTCATGCCGCCGGAGAGCTGGATCGGCAGGTGGCGATGGAAATTCTCAAGGCCGACCAGCTTCAGGGTCTCGCGGGCGCGTGCCTCGTATTCTGCCGCCGGCTGCCCCTGCACGCGCGGGCCGAACACGACGTTGTCCCAGACATTGAGCCAGGGGAATAGCGCCGCTTCCTGGAAGACAACCGCGCGGTCCGGCCCGGGACGCTCCACCGCGTTGCCATAGACCTGCAGCTGCCCCGCGCTCAAGACCTCGAATCCCGCGACCAGATTGAGCAGCGTCGACTTGCCGCAGCCCGAGGGCCCCAAGAGCGCCGCGAACTCGCCGTCGGCGATCGACAGGTCGATTTGCTCCAGCGCGGTGACGGGATTGTCGCCCCTGTACACCTTCTCGACGCCGGTCAATGTGATCGCGCCGGGCATCAGTGGCTCTGCATGCGGCGCCAGCGCAACACACGACCTTCCACGAAAACCACCAGCCGGTCTGACAAATAGCCCATCAGGCCGATCGAGACCATGTCGGCGATGACCACGTCCATGCGCCCGACGTAGTAGGCGTCCCAGAGCACGTAGCCCAGCCCCGACTTCACCGCGACCATCTCGGCCACGATCACGGCCGTCCACGCTATCCCTAAGCCGATGCGCAGGCCCGTGAACACCGAGGGCAGGGCTGCGGGCAGGATCACGCGCATGAGCAGGTGGCGCTGGCCCGCCCCCATCATGAGGGCCGCGCGCACGAGATTCTTGTCGACGTCGCGCGCACCTTGGGTGGTGTTGACGACGATGGGGTAGAAGGCGCCCAAGGTGATGAGGAAAATCGCGCCGAAATCCTTGATGCCGAAGAGCGCGATCGAAAACGGCAGCCAGGCCGTGATCGGGATCGGCCGCATCCACTGGATGGTCGGGTCGACCAGTTGCGCGGCGATGCGGCTCCAGCCGATCAGCACGCCCAGTGGCACGCCGATCAGGATGGCAAGGAGATAGCCCTGGCCGACCCGCTGCGCGGAGAAAACGAGGTTGCTCCACCAGGTGCCGCTGTAGGGATTGAGCGTGAAGCCGCCGGCGCCGAAGGCCCAGACCTTCCAGGCCTCGTAGACCTTGGACGGCGTCGGGATCACCCCGGCGACCAGGAGCCCGGCGGCGCCCAGCGCCTCCCACGCGACGATCGCCGCAACCGGAAGGATCAGCGCAAGAAGAGCGCGTCGGCTGCGTGCGCCGGCCGACGCTGCCGCAGTCGTCATGCTTGCAGAACCCTGAGGGTGAGAATCAGCGCCCGCCAGCCGCCCTCACGAACGACGGATCCCAATGGTCGCCGATCTCGGCGGAGACATCGCGCTGGATCACGCCCAGCTTGTGGAAGGCGCTCGCCTGGCGGCGGATCTGCTCGACCGAGACCACACCACCCAGCTTGATGGGCGTTGCAACCGCGCGCGCCATCGGCATATCGAGGCCGGTGAACTTGGCGACGGCTTCGGCGAAGCGATCGGGTGAGGCGGCCAACTGGTTCATCGAGGCCAAATAGGCCCAGACAAAGCGCTCGACCGCGCCGCGGTTCTTGGTCGCGGCATCGCGCGTCGCGGCGATCATGCCGAGTTCCGCGCCGACGGCTTGCGAGCCGCTGTACTCAAGTCCCTTGGCGAAAAAACCGTAGCCCTCGTTGACGGGGATGGTCTCGAAAGGCTCCCATGTGACGATGGCATCGACCTCGCCCTTCTTCAAGGCCTGGTTGAAGTTGGCACCGCCGCCCTGGATCTTCACCTCGGTAAAGCTGTTGTAGGGCACGTTCTTCTCGACCATGGTCGCGGCGAACTGGAACCATACCGCTGATCCGGGCGCAATGCCGACCTTCTTGCCGGCGATGTCGGCCCACGAATCAAGCTTGACGCCATTGCGGCCGATCACGAACTTGGGCGAGGAGCCGACGCCCATGATGCCGACCATGGTCTTGGAGCCCTGCGAAAGCGCGATCGCCAGGTCAGCCGGGCCGACGCTGGCCATGTCGAGCGAGCCCGCCAGGAGCGCGGTGCGCGCATCGGCGTAGCGCGCGAACTCGACCAGCTTGAGTTCGACGTTGAGTTTTTTCAGTTCCTCGCCGATCTGCACCATCGGCACGAGGTGCCCTACCTTCTGGTAGCCGACGGTCAGCGTGACAGGCTGCGGCAGCGCCGCGGGGCGAGCGCCCTGCGCCGAGACGGAGGCGGCAGTGAAGCAGGCGGCCAGCAGCAGGCCGCGACGGATCAAGGTAAGCATGAGGTTCTCCTGGAAGACGGCCGAGCCGGCGTTTCAAAAGGCGCACTCGAAATGCACCGCGTATTTGTACGGACAAATCCAGTGTAGCACCGGGCCGGCAAGCCCCGGTATCAGGGTTTATCAGCAGATCAATAATCGCGGGCGAGGCGCCCGAACCCGGCAATCCGGTCCGCGATGCCGATGCGTCGCAACGCCAGCCAGTAGGTCGCGACGTTCACGCCGATGAGCGGCTTGCCGTGCGCGGCCTCGATCTCGTCAGTGATCGCCGAGACCGGCAGGTTGGTGCCCACATGCACCAGGGCCTCGACGCGCGCGCTGTCGATGGCGCGAAAGCCCGCACGGATCGCGTCATGGGGCACCTGCGCAACACGGGTCGGCCCGGTGGTCTTGAGCCCGTCGGCGGCCACAACTTCGTAGCCGCAGGAGGTGAAGAAGGCGCTGATCATCGCGTCCGCCGGCGGCCAGTAGGGCGTGAGCACAGCTATCCGCTTCACGCCGATGGCTTCCAGTCCCGCCAGGACCGCCATCGACGGGGTGATGAAAGGTATGCCGCAATGCGCCTCGAGCCGCGCGGTCTCGCCTTCAGCGCGCGCGCGGTCGCCACGAAACGAATGGATCGAGTGCCCGTGCGCGACCACGTGCGGCTCGCAGGGCAGCACCAGCTTCAGGGCATCTTCGAGCTCGCCCGTCTCGGTCTCGAGCGCCTTCTGATAGACCGCCATGTCGTTATAGGGCCGCGGCGGCAACAGCATGCGCGTGACGTGGTTGGTCACCCCCGGCGGCCTCATGGCCTCCATCTCGGGCTGCACGATGGTATTGGTCGCCGGCACGACCACCGCCACCTTCGCCCGGGAGGCAAGGATGTCCACGCTCGGCGGACGATGCAACGCTTGCGTCATGGTGGGTTGCCTAGGCATTTTCCTGCAGGAATCGACCGGCTCCGCCGGCGATTCCTGCCTGAACAACCCGGGCAAAAGTAGGTTTGTACTTTTGCCCGCTAGAAAGATCGCGGCATGCCAAGCACATGCTCGGCCACGAAAGACAGGATCAGGTTGGTCGAGATCGGCGCCACCTGGTAGAGCCGCGTTTCGCGGAACTTGCGCTCGACGTCGTATTCGCATGCGAAGCCGAAACCACCATGGGTCTGCAGGCAGGCATTGGCCGCTTCCCACGATGCCTTGGCAGCCAGGTACTTTGCCATGTTGGCTTCGGCGCCGCAGGGCTTCTTGGCGTCGAAGAGCTCGCAGGCCTTCCAGCGCATCAGGTTGGCAGCCTCGGTCTCAATGTAACTCTCGGCGATCGGGAACTGCACGCCCTGGTTCTGCCCGA
>JBJXGS010000008.1:0-47878 GCA_046160545.1 Burkholderiales bacterium | reverse complement strand
CCTACACTCGCGCAGGAGATCGGAGGGGGCCTCATGGCGGCAGTCATGGATGCCGCGCGCATCGGGCGGTTCGACATCGTGAAGGAACTGGGGCGCGGCGCGCAAGGCACCGTGTACCTGGGCATGGATTCGCACCTGCGACGCAAGGTCGCGCTCAAGACCCTGCGGCTTGACAAGCTCGACGCCGCCGCGCGCGCCGCGCAGACCGAGCTGATGCTGGGCGAGGCGCGCATCGTCGGCCAGCTGACCCACCCCAACATCGTCACCCTCTTTGACGCCGGCGAGGACGACGGCAAGCCCTACCTGGTGTTCGAGTTCGTCGAAGGCCAGACGCTCGGCGACGCCATCCGCGTGCGCGGCACATTGCCGCCGGCCGAGGCCGCGCGCATCGCCGCCGGATTCCTGGCCGGGGTGGACTGCGCGCATACCGCCGGTGTCCTGCACCGCGACCTCAAGCCCGCCAACATCATGCTCACCCGCGACGGCACGCCGCGGGTCATGGACTTCGGCATCGCCTCCAACGTCGAGAGCGAAGGCGCCGAAAAGGGCTTGCGCGGCACGCCCTCGTACATGGCGCCGGAGTACCTCTCGGGCCAGGCCTTCTCGCCACGCGGCGACGTCTTTGCCGCCGGCATGGTGCTCTACGAGATGCTGACCGGCAGCCCGGCGGTCAAGTCCGAAAACTTCTACCAGACCATGTACGCGATGGTGCAGGAGCCGTTCATCCGGCCCTCGCAAAAGAACGACAGCGTCGACGAGCGCCTCGAAGCCATCGTCATGAAGGCGCTGGAAAAGGACCCGGCGGTGCGCTACGCCAGCGTGCAGGACATGCAGGAGGCGCTCAAGGACTACCTCAACCCGCAGCAGGCGGTCGCCGGCGACGGTGACGCACCGGCGCGCGGCGGCGGCGGCGCGCTCGACTTCCTCCTGCGGCGCATGCGCTACAAGAGTGACTTCCCGGTCCTCGGCTCGACCATCTCGACGGTCAATTCCCTGGTGGCCGCTGACAACGAGCGCACCGGCGCGCTTTCGGACAGCATCCTGAAGGACGTGTCGCTGACCAACAAGCTCTTGCGCATGGTCAACACCGCCTACTACACCCAGTTCGGCGGAGCGGTATCGACCGTGTCACGCGCGGTGTCGATCCTCGGCTTCCAGAAGGTGCGCAACGCCGCACTGTCGCTGATGCTCTTCGAGCACCTGCAAAACAAGGCGCAGGCGGCCGACCTCAAGGACCACGTGACCGCCAGCTACTTCAGTGGCGTCATGTCCGGCGACCTGGTCAAGCAACTGGGCATCAAGAACGGCGAAGAGGCCTTCATCTGCTCGATGTTCCATCGCCTGGGCAAACTCCTGGCGATCTTCTACCTGCACGAGGAATCCTCCGAGATCGCGCGCATCGCCAAGAGCCGCAACATCAGCGAGGACCAGGCGGCCGTGGAAGTGCTGGGCATGAGCTACACGGACCTCGGTTTGGGTGTTGCCAGGCAGTGGAACTTCCCCGAGGCCATCGTAGCCTCGATGCAGCAGGCCAAGCCCGGCGCAGCGCACGGCGCGACGGAAGAATCCAAGATGCGCGCGCTGGCGGACATCTCCAACCGCCTCTCGGACGCGGTCGCGCTGCCGCCGGGCAAACAGCGCGAGACTGTCATTGCCAGGCTCGAGGCCGACTACGGCAAGACCTTCAACCTGGATGCCGGCAAGTTCGATGCCCTCCTGGGCAGCGCGGCGCGCGAGTTCTCCGGCGAGGCCAAGGCGCTCGGCCTTGGCACCGGCAACGGGCCTTTCGTGCAGGGCCTGCGCGCCCTGGTACGCGAGCCCGAGGACACGCCACCTCCAGGCAGCGGCGGAGCACCGACCATACCCGGGTTGGCCGAGACGATGCTTGCCACGACGCCGGCCGCCATGGCCGTCGGCCCGGCTGCCGGTGCCGAGGAAGGGGCCGTGACAGCCGCGGGTGCCGGCGCGGCCGGTGGCGCGGTCGCAGTCACCACATTTTCCGAGATGGCGACCGACGCAGCCCAGGGAGTTGCCGGCGGACTGGCCGGCGTCGCCGGCGCGACAACTGCGTCGATCGCCGGTACCACCGCCGATCCGATTGCACGGCAGAACATGCTCACCGCCGGCATCCAGGACATCACCAACACCCTGGCCGGCGAATACCAGTTGAACGACGTGCTGCGCATCATCCTGGAGACCATGTATCGCGCCATCGGCTTCACCCGTGTCATGTTCTGCACGCGTGATCCCAAGACCAACACCCTCAAGGGGCGCTTCGGCTTCGGCGACTCCGCCGACGTGATCGTCAAGGCCGGCTTCCAGGTGCCGCTGGCGGTGTCCAAGGATGTCTTCTACGCGGCGATCTCGAAGTCGGCCGACATCTGCATCGAGGACTGCGAATCGGAAAAGATCCGCGCCTACATTCCGGACTGGTACCGGCGCGCCGTCGGCGCGCGTGGCTTCGTGATCTTTCCGGTCATGGTCAACAAGAAGCCGGTCGCGCTGATCTACGCCGACGGCGACGAGTCGGCCAAGCTGCGCTTCGGCGAGGGCGAACTGAACCTGCTCAAGACCCTGCGCAACCAGGCCATCCTGGCGATCCGGCAGAAGACGCCGGGCTGAGCGCGCGCCCTCATGCACCCCCGGCGCCTGGATGGCGTCAGTACTGCCAGCCCAGGGCGCGGTTCACGCACGATGAGGGATGCCCACGCAGGAGCGCGTCGGTACAATTGCCGTTTGTCCCGCCTAAGCTTGCAACATGGCATTGCGCACCTTCCCGAACAGTCCGTACCAGCTCTTCGAACCTTTCCAGCCGGCCGGTGACCAGCCCGAGGCGATCGACAAGCTGGTCGAGGGCCTCGACGACGGACTGGCCTTCCAGACGCTCCTGGGCGTGACGGGCTCGGGCAAGACCTACACCATGGCGCAGGTGATTGCGCGCACCGGCCGCCCGGCGCTGGTGCTGGCACCCAACAAGACCCTGGCTGCCCAGCTCTACTCGGAATTCCGCGAGTTTTTCCCGCACAACGCGGTCGAATACTTCGTCAGCTACTACGACTATTACCAGCCCGAGGCCTACGTGCCCTCGCGCGACCTCTTCATCGAGAAGGACAGCTCGATCAACGAGCATATCGAGCAGATGCGCCTGTCGGCGACCAAGAGCCTGATGGAGCGGCGCGACGCGATCATCGTCGGCACGGTGTCGACCATCTACGGTATCGGCGACCCCGAGGATTATCACAAGATGGTGCTGACGCTGCGCGTCGGCGACAAGCTGACCCAGCGCGACATCATCGTGCGCCTGACCACCATGCAGTACGTGCGCAACGAAATGGACTTCGCGCGCGGCAGCTTTCGCGTGCGCGGCGACGTGGTCGACATCTTTCCGGCCGAGCACAACGAGACGGCGATCCGCGTCTCGCTTTTCGACGACGAGGTCGAGTCGCTGCAGTTGTTCGACCCGCTGACCGGCCACATCCGCCAGAAGATTCCGCGCTTCACGGTCTATCCCGGCAGCCACTACGTGACCACGCGCCAGACCACGCTGCGCGCGGTCGAGGCGATCAAGATCGAACTCACCGCGCGGCGCGAGCAGTTCTTAGCCGAGAACAAGTTGATCGAGGCGCAGCGCGTCGAGCAGCGCACCCGCTTTGATCTCGAGATGATGGCCGAGATCGGCTTCTGCAAGGGTATCGAGAACTACTCGCGTCACCTGTCCGGGCGCGCCCCCGGCGAGCCGCCGCCAACCCTGATCGACTACCTGCCCAAGGACGCACTGATGTTCCTGGACGAGTCGCATGTGCTGATCGGGCAGCTGGGCGGCATGTACAACGGCGACCGTGCGCGCAAGGAGAACCTCGTCAACTACGGATTTCGACTGCCCTCGGCGCTCGACAACCGGCCGCTCAAGTTCGAGGAATTCGAGCGCATGATGCGCCAGACCGTGTTCGTCTCGGCGACGCCGGCCGATTACGAAAAGCGGCGCAGCGGTGGCGCGATCGTCGAGCAACTGGTGCGCCCGACCGGGCTGGTCGACCCGCATCTCGAGGTGCGCCCGGCCTCGACGCAGGTCGACGACCTCTTGTCGGAGGTCAACCTGCGCGTCGCCGTCGGCGAGCGCGTGCTGGTCACGACCCTGACCAAGCGCATGTCCGAGCAGCTCACCGAGTACCTGGCCGACCACAAGGTGAGGGTGCGCTACCTGCACTCCGACATCGACACCGTCGAGCGTGTCGAGATCATCCGCGATCTGCGCCTGGGCGTCTTCGATGTGCTGGTCGGCATCAACCTGCTGCGCGAAGGTCTGGATATCCCCGAGGTATCGCTGGTGGCGATCCTGGACGCCGACAAGGAGGGTTTCCTGCGCAGTGAACGCAGCCTGGTGCAGACCATCGGTCGCGCGGCGCGCCACATCAACGGCAGCGCGATCCTCTACGCCGACCGGGTCACGAACTCGATGCGCGAGGCGATCAACGAAACCGAGCGGCGCCGCGCCAAGCAGGTCGCCTTCAACACCTTGCACGGCATCACGCCCAAGGGGGTCGAGAAGCGCATCAAGGACATCATCGACGGGGTCTACGACGGCAAGGCGGCGCGCGCCGGCGCCGACGAAGAGAAGCAGCAGGCCAAGGTCGAGGCCATGAGCGAGAAGCAGATCGGCAAGCAGATCGCCCGGCTGGAAAAGCAGATGCTCGACTACGCCAAGAATCTGGAATTCGAGAAGGCCGCGCAGATGCGCGACGAGTTGAGCAAGCTGAAGGCGCGCGTGTTTGGCGCCGCGCCGGAAAACCTGCCGCCCAACGTGGTGGCGATCAAGGCGGCCTGAACGCATTTCTAGAGGAGAATGAACTTGAGCAAACGACTGGACGGCAAGGTTGCCGTCATCACCGGCGCCGCTTCGGGCATTGGCCGCGCCACCCTGGAACTCTTCGTCGAGGAGGGCGCGAAGGTCGTCGCCGCCGACGTGCAGGAAGACGCGGGGCGCGAACTCGAGCGTCGCCACGCGGGCGCCGTGCGCTTCGCGGCATGCGATGTCATGCATCCGCAACAGATCAAGGCCGCCATCGACGGCGCGGCCGCCGCTTTCGGCGGGCTCGACATCCTGTTTTCCAATGCCGGCCGTGGCGGCACCTTTGCCGGTGTCGAGAACTTCGACGCCGCAGGCTGGGATGACACCCAGGCCCTGCTGCTGCGCGCAGTCGTCGCCGGCGCGTCCTATGCCGTGCCGCACATGAAGCGCCGCGGCGGCGGCTCGATCATCAATACCTCGTCGATCTCGGCCCTGCAGGCGGGCTACGCGCCGATCTGCTATTCGGTCGCCAAGGCGGGCGTATTGCACTTCACGCGTTTGGCGGCTACCGAGCTGTCCGCGCAGCGCATCCGCATCAACGCCATCGTGCCGGGTTTCATCGCTACCAGCATTTTCGGCGGCATGCTGGGCATGGACTACACGCAGTCGGCGGAACTGGCGCGCGCGGTGGCCGAGAAGAGCGGGATCGCCAATCCAATCGGCCGCTCGGGCGCGCCGCGCGACATCGCCGAGGCCGCGCTGTTCCTGGCCTCGGATGCTTCCGGCTTCATCACCGGGACGCACCTCACCGTTGACGGCGGCATCACCATCGGCCCGCGGCATTCCTGGGACGCGGAATCGCCTGGCCCCATGCAGACGGCTTTGGGTATCGGCCGCGAAGATGCACAGAAGATGCGCGAAGCGGCCAGGCGCGGTTAGGAACGGCGAGCCGCGCCGTTGCTTGCGCTGCGCACGCTGTTTCGAATCGGAGGGGTTCGCTATAATGCACACCCTCTATACACATCAAGGTGTATAAATGCGTACCAACATCGAAATCGACGACCGTCTTATCGCCAAGGCCATGAAGAAGACCGGCGCGAGGACCAAGCGTGAGGTCATTCATCGTGCCTTGACTGAACTGGTCAAGGAGCCGCCGGATTACTCGGCCATCCTCGCGCTCGAAGGCAAGCTGTTGTTCGCCGACGACTACGACCCCAAGGCTCTCTACGGTGCGCCGCGCGCGCCGACAAAGTGATTGTCGATAGCGCCGTCTGGATCGACCTGATGTCGCGCCGCCGTGGGCGCGCCTGGCCGGTGCTGCGGCGCGCCCTCGACGAGCGCTCGCGCGTGTACATCGTGGCGGCGATCCTGCAGGAGGTGGTGCAGGGGGCACGCGATGCGCGCGAGTTGGAAGCGCTCAAGGGCAGCATGACCGGAGTTCCGCACCTGGCGGTCGCGAGCGGGATCGCAGCGTCGCTTGCGGCGGCGGAGTTGTATGCCCGCTGTCGCTGGGCCGGATTGACGATTCGCTCGCCGGTCGATTGCCTGATCGCTGCCACAGCCATCGAGCACGGCGAGCCGATTCTGACCGAAGACCACGATTTCACCGCGATAAGATCGGTTGAGCCGCGGCTGGCGCTGATCGACGTGCCGCTTACCGACTGAAGACATGCCCATCATCGAATCCTGCCTCGTCCACGACGATTCCTACCGCATCAACCGCGACCATATGGAGCGCATGCTCGCCGAAGTGCGTGCGCTCGAACAGAAGACACGCGACCGCTCCGCCGCCTCGCGCGCGCTCTTCGAAGGCCGCGGGCAACTGCTGCCGCGCGACCGCATCGCGCTCCTCCTCGACCCTGGCAGCCCCTACCTGGAGCTGTCGGCGCTGGCGGGCTATGGGCAGGACCATCCCGACACGGCGAAAAGCATCCCTGGCGGCGGTTCGATCAGCGGCATTGGCTGGGTTGCCGGGACGCGCTGCATGATCATGTGTTCGGATGCCGGCATCGAGGCAGGCTCGATCCGCGCCATGGGCCTGGAGAAGATGCTGCGCGCGCAGGAGATCGCGCTCCTCAACCGCCTGCCCTTCGTGCACTTAGTCGAGAGCGCGGGCGCCAACCTGCTCAACTACAAGGTCAATGGCTTCGTGCGCGGCGGGGCGATCTTTCGCAACCTCGCGCGCTTGTCCGCGGCCGGCTGCCCGGTGGTGACCGTCGTGCACGGCTCATCGACTGCGGGCGGTGCCTACATGCCTGGCCTGTCGGACTACGTGATCATGGTGCGCGGCCGGGCACGCGCCTTTCTTGCCGGACCGCCGCTGCTCAAGGCCGCAACCGGCGAGATCGCGACCGAGGAGGAATTGGGCGGCGCGGAAATGCATGCGCGCATCTCGGGTCTGGCCGAGTACGTGGCGGAGGACGACCGCGATGGCGTGCGCCTGGCGCGCGAGGTCGTGGCGCGCCTCAACTGGCAGCGCCATCTCGCCCCTGCTGTGCGTCCGGCGCACGGCGCGGCTCCCGCGCCACGCTACGCGGCCGACGAACTGCTCGGCATCATGGCGGCCGACGGCAGGAAGCCCACCGACATGCGCGAGGTGATCGCGCGCCTGGTCGACGGCTCGGATTTCCTCGAATTCAAGTCGGCCTACGGCCCGGCGACCGTGGTCGGACAGGCGGCCATCGACGGCCACCCGATCGGCATCATCACCAACAACGGCCCGCTCGACCCCGAGGGCGCCAACAAGGCGACCCACTTCATCCAGGCCTGCTGTCAGAGCGGCACGCCGCTTTTGTACCTGCAGAACACCACCGGCTACATCGTCGGTCGCGCCTACGAGGAAGGCGGCATGATCAAGCACGGCGCCAAGATGATCCAGGCGGTCACCAATGCCACGGTGCCCCAGCTCACCGTGATGTGCGGCGCCTCGTTCGGCGCCGGCAACTACGGCATGTGCGGGCGTGGCTACGAGCCGCGCTTCCTGTTTTCCTGGCCCAACGCGCGCACCGCGGTGATGGGCGGCGAGCAGGCCGCGATGACCATGCGCATCGTCGCCGAGGGGGAGCGAAGCGCAAGGGCATCGCGATCGACGCGGAGGCGCTCGCCAAGCAGGAGCGCGCCATCATCGACACCTTCGAGCGGCAGCAGAGCGCGGTCGCGACATCCGCCCTGCTGCTCGACGACGGCATCATCGACCCGCGCGACACGCGCGCGGTGCTCGGCATATGCCTGTCGATCTGCGACGAGGCGGCGCGGCGCAGCGTGCGGCCGATGCAGTTCTCGGTCGCACGGCCTTGAGGGAATTGATCATGGCCGACTTCAAGAACATCCTGGTTGCAAATCGAGGCGAAATCGCCCTGCGGGTCATGCGCACCGCGCGCCGCATGGGCTACCGCGTCGTCGCCGTGTATTCCGACGCCGACGCAAACGCGCTCCACGTACGCTACGCGGATGTGGCCAAGCGCATCGGCGGGCCGCGGCCGGCGGACTCCTACCTGGATATCGACGCCATCCTCGCCGCAGCGCGCGACTCTGGAGCTGACGCGGTGCACCCCGGCTATGGATTCCTGGCCGAGAACGCCGGCTTTGCCGAGCGCGTCATCGACGCCGGTCTGGTCTGGATCGGCCCGCCACCGTCGGCGATGCGCGCCATGGGCGACAAGGCCCGTGCCAAAGGTCTCATGCGCTTGGCCGGCGTGCCCTGCGTGCCGGGCTATGACGGCGACGACCAGAGCGAGGCCACGCTGGTGCGCGAGGCGCAGGCCATCGGCTACCCGCTGATGATCAAGGCCACCGCCGGCGGCGGCGGGCGCGGCATGCGCTTGGTCGAGTCGGCCGCCGCGCTGCCCGCCGCGCTGGCAAGCGCGAAGTCGGAGGCCGAGGCCGCGTTCGGTGCTGCCACCGTGCTGCTGGAGAAGGCGGTCGTCGAGCCGCGGCATGTCGAGATCCAGGTCTTTGCGGATGACCACGGTCATGTCGTGCACCTGGGCGAGCGTGACTGCTCGGTGCAGCGGCGCCACCAGAAGCTCATCGAGGAAGCGCCGTCGCCGGCCTTGGCCGGCGGTGACGGGCATCACCTGCGCCGGCGCATGGGCGAGATGGCCGTCGCCGCCGCGCGCGCGATCAAGTACCGCGGCGCGGGCACGATCGAATGCCTGCTCGACGCCCGCCACAACTTCTACTTCATGGAGATGAACACGCGGCTCCAGGTCGAGCACCCGGTCACCGAGGCGCTGACCGGCTTCGATCTGGTCGAATGGCAGATCCGCGTCGCGCGCGGCGAGGCGCTGCCCGTGACCGCGCAGGAGGAGATCCTCGCGCGCTTCGAGTCCGGCGGACACGCCATCGAGGTGCGCCTGACGGCCGAGGACCCGAGGCGCGACTTCCTGCCGCAAAGCGGCCCGATACTGGACTGGCGGGCGGAGGGTAGCGAGGGAGTGCGCGTTGACCACGCGCTCGAGTCTGGCGCCGAGGTGTCGCCCTTCTACGATTCCATGGTCGCCAAGTTCATCGCCCACGGGCCGGATCGGGCGATCGCGCGCGCGCGTCTGGTCGACGCGCTGACCGGCGCACGCTTGCTCGGCGTGCGTACCAACCAAGCTTTCCTGGCCGCTGCACTGGATCACGCTGAGTTTGCTTCCGGGCATGCGACGACAGGCTTTGTCGGCCGGCACGCCGAGGCACTGGTCGCCGGCGCTGCGGTGTTGCCGCCGACCCTCGCGGGCCTCGTGGCATACGCAGTGCGGGCGTTGCGCCACGGTCACGACCCGCGCGCAGTTGCGTTGCCGCTGGCATGGTCGACGCTGGTGTCGGTCGGTGTCGACGGTGTAGCGTCGAAGACCGAGGTGCGGGCCCTGGGCGGGGCGCGCTATCGAGTGCGCGCGGGAGAGGATGAGGTTGTCCTTACGCTGCTGGAGTGCACAGCAGACCGCCTGCGTGTCGACGGCCCGGCAGGGCGGGTTGACCTGACCGTTGCGATGGACGGCGAGACGATACATGTTGGGCTGGGGCCGCAGCAGTTCGTCATCGAGGACCGCTCACTCGCCGCCGGCACAGCCGCCGGCGGTGCAGCGGCCGGGCTGGTGCGTGCGCCGATGTCCGGGCGCATCGTCGCGGTGTTCGTGCAGGAGGGCCAGCGCGTCGAGAAGGGTGCGCAACTTGTTGTCCTGGAGGCGATGAAGATGGAGCATCCAGCGGCCGCGCCGATGGCGGCCACAGTCAAGAAGGTGCTGGTCCAGCACGGCGCGCAGGTCGGCGCCGGAGCACTCTTGATCGAGCTCGAACCTGCTGCCTGAAGTCGCCAGCGCCGCAACGATCGTGAGAGCGCCGATGTGGCGTGCCACAATCGCGCCAGCGACGGCATCCTCCGGCGCCCCACCGGCCACGACCTGAAAGGACCCCCATGCCGTTCTCGATCGACACCAGCATCGTCGACCTGCTCGACACCCCCGCGCCGCGCGCGGTCATCGATGCGCACATGCCGGCATTGGCCGGCAACCCGCAGATTGGCATGGCGCGCAACATGGGCCTTTCGCTCAAGGTCATCGCAGGCTTCTCGGGCGGCAAGATCACCGACGAGATGCTTGCCGCGGTCGGCGCCGACCTGGCCAAACTCTGACTCCGGCGGCTGCGGCATGGCCTCGAACCCGATCATCAGCCTGGAGCCCCTGGGCTTTCCCTGGAAGACCCTGGATCCGTTTCTCTTTTGCGTGCATCACGACGACGCTTACCCACCTTCGGATGGCGCGATGGCGCCGCGCGCTTCGCTGGCCGGGCGCGACATCGGGCAGGACTTCAGCCGCAAGGATGGCTGGAGCATGTACCACGGCACGACCGTGCCAGGCTTTCCCTCGCATCCGCACCGCGGCTTCGAGACCGTGACCATCGTGCGTACCGGCTTCATCGACCACTCGGACTCGCTCGGTGCGGCGGCGCGCTTCGGTGAGGGCGACGTGCAGTGGCTGACCGCGGGCGCCGGCATCGTGCACGCCGAGATGTTTCCGCTTTTCGACGCCGCGGCGCCGAATCCGCTCGAGCTTTTCCAGATCTGGCTCAACCTGCCGGCGAAAAGCAAGATGGCGCAGCCGCACTTCACGATGCTGTGGGGGCCGGACATCCCGCGTCTTGTAGCACGTGATGCTGCCGGACGCGCGACTCGCGTCGAGGTGGTCGCAGGTGTCTTCCCGGGCACCGCGGCGCCGTTGGCACCTCCACCGGATTCGTGGGCATCGCAGCCCGAGGGCGACGTCGCGATCTGGACCCTGCGCATGGAGCCACATGCCAAGTTCACCCTGCCGCCGGCAGCCGGCAGCCACGCACGACGCATGCTCTACAGCTTTGTCGGCAACGGCGTCACCGTCGCTGGGCGCGCACTGACCGGGCCGGCAGCGCTGGAAATCGATGCCAGCGCAGCGGTCGACCTGCAAGGCGGCACGGACGTGGCCGAATTCCTGGTCCTGCAGGGCCGGCCGATCGGCGAACCGGTCGCGCAGTACGGCCCCTTTGTCATGAACACGCGCGAGGAGATCATGCAGGCCATTGCCGACTACCAGCGCACCCAGTTCGGCGGCTGGCCCTGGCCAGCCGGAGATCCGGTGCACGGGCGCGACCCGGCGCGCTTTGCGCGCCATCCCGACGGCCGCGAGGAGCGGCCGCTCGCCCAGGCTGCTTGACGTGGGTCAAAGCCGGCGCCGCGCGCCGGCCTAGCATGGGACCATATCTGCAAGGAGACGGCCCATGCGTTCAGTCCCGATTCGAGAATTCGTCCGGCTCTTGCTTGTCGCCTGGCTCACCCTCGCAGCCTGGCCCGCGCTAGCGCAAGCGCCCAAGGCGCCATCCCAGCCGCGCGGCGAGCTGCTCTACGCGACCTACTGCAATTCCTGCCACACGACACAGGTGCACTGGCGCGACAAGCGCCTGGCCAAGGACTGGGAAGGCCTGGGCGCGCAGGTGCGGCGCTGGCAGGGCAACATCGGCCTGGGCTGGAGCGACGACGACATCCGCGAGGTGATGATCTACCTCAATCAACGCCACTACAAGTTTCCCGGCGCGCCTGTGGGCGGCAAGGCACGTACCTGAGGACGCTGGCCGCCGCAGGGGAAAACCGGCTTGGGGAAGCTGGCCCGGTTCGCCCGGGCGTGTCAGCGCTTGCTGAAGTGCCGGCGCTGCGGCGAGGTCGGTGCCGGCCGGTCGAGGTGGCGGAACGTGATGCGCCCCTTGCTGATGTCGTAGGGCGAAAGTTCCAGCGACACGCGGTCGCCTGCCAGGATGCGGATGTGGTGCTTGCGCATGCGTCCGCTGGTATATGCGACAAGTTCGTGGCCGTTCTCAAGCGTCACCCGGTACCGCGAGTCGGGCAGCGCTTCCGAGACCACGCCGTTCATTTCGATCAGTTCTTCCTTGGCCAAGCCAATCTCCTTTCGTGATTGCAAACGAAAAGCCCGGCTTGTGGCCGGGCATATCCGGTCGCGACGACGACCGACGCCGCAATGCGGCGTCGGTGTCGCACTTACTCGGCAGGCTTGATGTTGGCAGCCTGCTTGCCCTTGGGGCCGGTGGTCATGTCGAAGCTGACCTTCTGGCCTTCTTTCAAAGTCTTGAATCCGGTGCCCTGGATCGCCGAAAAATGCGCGAACACATCTTCACCACCGCCGTCAGGGGCGATGAAACCAAAACCCTTGCTGTCGTTGAACCACTTCACAGTACCTGTTGCCATGTCTTGAACTCCTTGAACAAAGAAAAATCGGAGGGATGCCCCCGGAACAGCGAAGGTCAAGACGACGGACGGTGAAGAAAGAACGGCCCCGCTGTTGGCGGCGCCGGTACAGACTAACAACGGCACAGCTTGAAGATCGCTCCCTGATTATCTCACGATTCCCGCTTTGCCAATAGGGCCGGCCGGGTCCTCAAAGTGCCGCCCGCAGGGCGGCGAACCCGCCGGCCATGTCCGCAATCAGGTCGTCGATGTGCTCGAGCCCGGCGTGGACGCGAAAACAGGGGCCAGCGTAAGGCCAGCGCGTCGCAGTGCGCAGGCCAGCCGCGTCGAACGGAATCGCCAGGCTCTCGAATCCGCCCCAGGATGCGCCTATGCCGAACAGGTGCAGGGCGTCGATCAGGGCGTCGCGGGCGCGCGGCGCCATGGGTTTTAAGACTACACCGAAAAGGCCACAGGCGCCGCGGAAGTCGCGCTTCCACAGGTCGTGGCCCGGTGCGCCAGGCAGGGCAGGGTGCAGTACCACCTCGACCTCCGGCTGCTGCCCTATCCATTCTGCGAGGCGCATGCCGGATTCCCAGTGGATCGGCAGGCGGCGCGCCATGGTGCGCAGCCCGCGTGCAGCCAGGAAGCAGTCGTCCGGCGCGGCAGTCTGCCCATAGTCGGTGGTGACCGAATCCAGTCCCGGCCAGGCCTCGCGCGTGCAGGTCACCGAGCCCATGATGACGTCGGAATGGCCGACGATGTACTTGGTGGTGGCCTGGATGGATACGTCCACGCCATGCTCGAAGGGTTTGAAGTAGAGCGGCGTACCCCAGGTGTTGTCCATCATGACCATCGCCCCCGCGGCATGCGCGACGTCTGCAATGGCCGGGATGTCCTGCACCTCGAAGGTCAGAGAGCCGGGAGACTCAGTGAACACCAGGCGCGTGTTGGGCCGCATCAGTTGCTTGATGCCGGCGCCGATCAGCGGGTCGTAGAAGGTGGTTTCGACGCCCAGGCGCACCAGCTGGGTGTTGCAGAAGCGGCGCGTCGGACCGTAGACACTGTCGGGCACAAGGATATGGTCACCGGCACTGACATAGCCCAGGATCGGGATGGTGCACGCGGCCAGCCCGGATGGGTAGAGCTGGCACTTGTAGCCGCCCTCGATCTCGGCCAGCGCCTCCTCGAGCAGGTGGCGTGACGGTGTACCCGAAAGACCATAGTAGGTGCCGGTCTTGCCGGCGGCGCGGTCGCGCTTCTTCTGTTCCCATTCGGCGACGTCGGCGGAAAGAATCGTCGAGGCGCGAAACACCGGTGTGTTGACGGCGCCCTCGAAGCGCAGCGGTTGGCGGCCCAGGTGTGTGGTCTTGGTTTCGTCGCGCATGAGGCTACTGTCCTGTGGGGGGAGAGAGGTTGTCGGGGAGGGCTGGTGCGACCAATCACAGGCACGTTGCAGTCGCGCAAGTATAATTTCGCACTTCCGCCATTGTCACCGATGGCACGCGTCCCGGCCCTGCGGCCTCCATGTCCCTGATCCTGAAGCTGCGCGCCGCCCCGGCGCTATCGTCGTTTCGCCTGGAGAAGATCAAGGCGGCACTGGCCCCGCTGCCGGTGGCGCGCCTGGCGACCGAGATCTGGCATTTCGTCGAGATCGCCGAAGCCCTGGACGCGCACGAGATGGAGAGGCTTGACGCGCTCCTCACCTACGGTCCCAAGCGCGTGGCGGAGCCGCGCGGCGAGCTGTTCCTGGTTGTACCGCGCCCCGGTACGGTGTCGCCCTGGTCGTCCAAGGCAACCGATATCGCCCATGCCTGCGGCCTGGCCAAGGTGCGCCGCATCGAACGCGGCACGGCATGGTGGTTCGCGCGCGGCCTGATCGGACGCTACGACGCGGAAGAACGCGCGCGCATCACTGCGGCAGTGCATGACCGCATGACCGAAGCGGTGTACTCCTCGGTCGACGACGCCGGGCGCCTCTTTGCTCACGTCGCGCCGCCGCCGCTTGCGGCGGTGCCGCTTGGCGCGCAGGGGCGCGCTGCACTCGTCGCCGCGGACCGTGCCATGGGGCTCGCCCTGTCGGAGGACGAGATCGACTTTCTGGCCGAGAATTTCGCGCGCCTGGGCCGTGATCCGACCGACGTCGAAATCATGATGTTCGCGCAGGCCAACTCGGAACACTGCCGGCACAAGATTTTCAATGCCGACTGGGTCATCGACGGCAAACCGAAGGCGCAGTCGCTTTTCGCGATGGTGCGCGAGACGCACCGCGCCCACCCGCAGGGCACCATCGTCGCGTATTCGGACAACGCCGCGGTCATGCAGGGCGGGCCCGCCGAGCGCTTCCTGCCCGGACCGGACGGCAGTTACGCCTATCGCCAGCGCCTCACCCATACCCTCATGAAGGTCGAGACGCACAACCACCCCACCGCGATCGCACCGCATCCTGGTGCCGCGACCGGGGCCGGCGGCGAAATCCGTGACGAGGGCGCGACCGGGCGCGGCGCCAAGCCCAAGGCGGGACTGTGCGGCTTCGTGGTCTCGCACCTGCGGATTCCGGGATTCGAGCAGCCCTGGGAGGAGGACGTAGGCCGGCCCGCGCGCATCGTCCCGGCGCTGTCCATCATGCTCGAGGGACCGATCGGCGCCGCGGCTTTCAACAACGAGTTCGGCCGGCCGAATCTGGCCGGCACTTTCCGCACCTACCTGCAGACCTTTGCCGGCCAGACGCGCGGCTATCACAAGCCCATCATGATCGCCGGCGGAATCGGCGCGATCGACGCCGACCAGACCATGAAACTGCGCTTCGGGCCGGGCACACTCCTGGTGCAACTGGGTGGCCCGGGCATGCTGATCGGCATGGGGGGCGGCGCGGCTTCGAGCATGGGTTCCGGCAGCAATAGCGCTGACCTCGACTTCGATTCCGTGCAGCGCGGCAACCCGGAGATCCAGCGACGTGCGCAGGAGGTCATCGACCGCTGCGCTGCCCTGGGCGACGAAAACCCGATCCTCGCGATTCATGACGTCGGCGCCGGCGGCTTGTCTAACGCGTTTCCCGAACTGGTTGACGCGGGCGCGGACGGGGTCGGCGGCAGCTTCGAACTGCGCGAGGTGCCCAGCGAGGAGCCGGGCATGGCGCCGCGCGAGGTGTGGAGCAACGAGGCGCAGGAGCGCTACGTCATGGCGATCGCACCGGATCGGCTGGCTCGATTTGCCGCCCTGTGCGAGCGGGAACGCTGCCCCTATGCGGTGGTAGGTCGCGCCACCGACGACGGTCGCCTGGTGGTCGGCGACCGGCACTTCGGCAACCGGCCGGTCGATATGCCGCTCGAGGTCCTGCTCGGGCGGGCGCCGAAGATGTTGCGCGAGGTCGAAAGCGTGGCGCGCGAGTTTCCGCGCCTTGACCTGACCGACATCGATCTCGTCGACGCCGTGCCGCGCGTGCTGCGCATGCCGGCCGTGGCGGCCAAGACCTTTCTGATCAGTATCGGCGACCGCACCGTCGGCGGCCTGTGCGCGCGGGACCAGATGGTGGGCCCCTGGCAGGTGCCGGTGGCCGATTGCGCGGTCACGCTGCGCGACTTTTGCGGCGTCGCCGGCGAGGCTTTTGCCATGGGCGAGCGCACACCGCTGGCGGTGCTGGATGCGCCGGCCGCCGGGCGCATGGCTGTGGCAGAGGCCATCACCAATCTGGCCGCGGCCGACGTTGGCGATATCTGCAACATCAAGCTGTCGGCCAACTGGATGGCCGCCGCCGGATATGCCAAGACCGGCGAAGACGCGGCGCTGTACGCGACTGTCGCCGCGGTGACGCTTGATTTGTGCCGCAGCATCGGCGTGGCGATTCCGGTGGGCAAGGACTCGATGTCCATGTCCACCGCCTGGGACGACGGCCGCGGGCGGCGCGAGGTGGTGGCACCGCTGTCGCTGATCGTTTCTGCCTTCGCGCCGGTGCAAGACGTGCGGCGCTCGCTGACGCCGCAGTTGCGCACCGACCTTGGTCGGACCAGCCTGATCCTGATCGACCTGTCACGCGGCCGCCAACGCCTGGGTTTCTCGTGCCTCGCGCAGGCCTATGGCATGTTTGGCAATGCCGTGCCGGACCTGGACGACCCGCAATTGCTGGTCGCCTTCTTTCGCGCCATCCAGACCCTCAACCGCGAAGGCCTGCTGCTGGCCTATCACGACCGCTCCGACGGTGGTCTTTTCACGACCGCCTGCGAGATGGCCTTCGCCGGGCATACCGGCGTGACCCTGAATCTGGATACGGTGTGCTGGGACGCTGCCGCGACGGACCACGACGGGTTCGAGATCAAGTCGGACATGCTGCGCGGGCGCAGCAACGACCGCATTCTGGCAGCGCTTTTCAACGAGGAACCGGGTGCGCTCATCCAGGTCGAGAGCGGGCAACGCAATGCCATCCTCGCGCGCCTGGCAGCATGGGGCCTGGGTCAGTGCGCCCATGTCATCGGTTCACTCAACACCCGTGATGAAGTGCGTATCGTGCGCAACGCGAAACCGGTGTTCGCCTTGCCACGGGCCGAACTCATGCGCGTGTGGGGCGAGACCAGCCATCGCATGCAGATGCTGCGCGACAACCCGGCAGTGGTGACACAGGAATACGAACGCCTGGGCGATGCCGCTGATCCAGGCATCAGTCCGCTCCTGACATTTGATAGCTCCGCCGATGTGGCCGCGCCCATGATCGCCACCGGACGCCGGCCGCGCGTGGCGATCCTGCGCGAGCAGGGGGTCAACGGTCAGGTCGAGATGGCGGCAGCGTTCGATCGCGCCGGGTTTTCTGCCGTCGATGTGCATATGAGCGACATCCAGGCCGGGCGCACGAGCCTGGCTGATTTCTCCGGCTTTGCCGCCTGTGGCGGATTTTCGTATGGCGACGTGCTTGGCGCGGGCGCCGGCTGGGCCAAGGCGATCCTCTTCAACGGCCGCGCACGCGATGAGTTCATTGCCTTCTTCGCGCGCGGCGACAGCTTTGCGCTGGGTGTTTGCAACGGCTGCCAGATGATGGCCCACTTGAGCGCGCTGATTCCGGGTGCCTCCGCGTGGCCGGGATTCACGCGCAACCGCAGCGAGCAGTTCGAGGCTCGCCTGGTGACAGTAGAGATACTGCCTTCGCCATCACTGTTCTTCGCCGGAATGGCCGGGTCGCGCCTGCCGGTGCCGACGGCGCACGGTGAAGGCTATGCCGACTTCGCGCTGCAGGGTAACGAAAAAGAGGCGATCGCAACCCTGCGCTACGTGGACAATCACGGTTCGGCGACCGAATCCTATCCGTTCAATCCGAATGGTTCAGCCGGCGGTGTCACCGGCTATACCACCGCCGACGGACGCTTTTCCATCCTCATGCCGCACCCGGAGCGGGTCTTTCGCGATGTGCAGCATTCCTGGGCTCCGGCCGAGTGGCGCGAGGACGGCCCTTGGCTCACCATGTTCCGCAACGCGCGTCGCGCACTCGGCTAAGAGCCGGCCGGACGCATACCGACGTGTCGGAGCTTCCGCTCTGGATCGCCATCGCGGTAAAGGTGGTCTTCGCCGCAACGGTGGTCGTCGCTGCGACCACCCTGGCGGAGCGCAGCGGCCCGCTCATCGGCGGGCTCATCATCGCACTGCCGGTTTCGGTGGGACCGACCTATGTGATGCTGGCGGTCACGACAACATCCGAATTCATCGCGCAAAGCGCGCTCGGCAGCCTGCAGGCCAATGCCGGCGGCGGCGCCTGCGCGGCCGTTTACGTGGTGCTCGCGCATCGCGTGGCCATGCCGCTTGCGCTGGTTGCCGCACTTGCGACCTGGTTTGGCCTGTCGATCGCGACCCGCGAAGCCGGGCTGGGCCTGCCCGCGCTGGCGTTGCTCAATGTTGTCGTGTTTGCCGTTGCGCTGCCGCTCACCCGAGCCGCGCTGGCGGGCCAGGCGAAACTTTCCGGCGCTGCGCGCTGGTACGACATGCCGCTGCGCGCGCTCTTTGTCGGCGTCTTCGCCGCGACGCTGGTCACCATCAGCCACGCCATCGGCCCGGCCTGGACCGGCATCATGGCGGCGTTTCCGCTGGTGATCACGACCTCGATCGTGCTCATGCATCCCCGCGTGGGTTCAGCAGCCACCGCGGCGGCGATGGCCACCGTGGTGCGCGGTTTGATCGCCTACCCAGTGGGTTACTGGCTGATTCATGTCGGCGCAGTGCCGTGGGGAGCGTGGTGGGCGCTTCTGGCTGCACTGGTGCCGGTGGTGGCCTGGCAGGGCGTGGTCTACGCCTGGCGCCGGCGCGCCGTGCGCGGCTAAGGACGAAACTCCCCGGCGCGCGGCCGCCAGAAGGTCAGCGCCGCGGCTGCCAGTTCCAGCGCGACACAGACGTACAGCGGGACCGCGTAGCCGTCCGATACATCGCGCAGCAGGCCGAGCAGCCCCGGCGCGAAGGCGTAGGTGACGCCGCAGACGGCGGTTGCCAGGCTGGCGACGCGCGCGAATGCGGCGGCGCTGAATTCGCGCTGCACCACCAGCGATGGCAAGGTGATGAGATTGCCGACACCGATGCCAAACGCGGCGCATGCAAGCATGAGAATTTCCGGGGCGCGTGCGTTGGCGATGAGCATGAGCGCAAGCGCCTGGATCGCCAGCAGGACTGCGCTGGCGTGACGCGGATCCATGCGGTCAATGTGAAAACTCAGTCCGACCCGGCCGACGACCGCGAATGCGCCGGTGAGCGCCACCGCGAAGGCCGCTTCGACCCGGCCCAGGACGGGCTGCAAGACAGCCAGCTGGTGGATCAGGAAGCCAACCTGAGCCGCGATGCCAAGTGCGAACGGCAGGGTGGCGCTCCAGAACGCGCTGCTTCCAAGAGCATGGCGTTTGGTCCAGGCACCGGCGGCCTGCAGCTCTGCTGCCTCGGATTGGCGCGAGGCGGCGCTGGCGGGTGGTCGCGTTATCCAAAAGAGGATCATCGGTACGAGCACCATGCAAGTAAGTCCGACCGCGACTGCCGTGGCCAATTTGAAGCCAATGCCGGCCGACATGGCCACCAAAAGGGGCACCAGGATCACGCTGCTGGCCGAAGCGCCGTTGAGTGCCAGACTGATGGCCATGCCGCGCTTGGCATGGAACCAGCCGCCGATGACCACCACGATCGCGCCCAGGCTGGTGCCGGCCCAGCCGCAGGCGAGCAGGGTGTAGGCGGCGAAGAGTTGCCAGGGCGCTTTGATATGGGGAATTAAGAGGGTGCCGAGCGCCAGGCACGCGACGCCAGCGATCAGGAATTTGCGCGGACCGATGCGCTCGATGGCGTCGGCCGCGCAGGCCACCAGTACCCCGGCAATCAGGTAGTAGTAAGTCGTTGCCGCCGAGATCAGCGTGGTCGACCAGCCGTGGGCTCGCCTGATCTCGGTGAGGTAGACACCGTGGCCGTAGAAGCCGAAGCCCCAGGCAGCCAGCGCCAGAAAAAAACAGGTCAGGACGACGCGCCAGCCGGGATGGCGCCAGGAGGTCTCGCCGGGGTCGCTAATGCAGCGCCTCGGCCGGCAGGTCGACCATGCGCACGCCTTCGAGCGGGCTTTCCAGGATGATCCGGCGCAATTTATCAATGGCGGCGATGCGGGTAAAGCTCTTGCGCCAGGTCAAGGCGATGCGCCGTTGCGGGACCGGGCGGGCGAAGGGCTTGTAGACAATCAGGTCCTTCTTGAGCACGCGTTGCGGCACCGCCGAGGCCGGCATCACGGTCAAGCCCACGCCCGAGGCGACCATGTGCCGGATGGTCTCCAGCGAACTGCCTTCGAAGGTTTTCTGGATGCCCTCGGCGCTGCTGGCGGAAAAGCGCATCATCTCCGGGCATACCTGGAGTACCTGATCGCGCAGGCAGTGGCCGGCCCCCAGAAGCAGCATGGTCTCGCGCTTCAAGTCGGCGGCAGGAATCTCGCGGCGCGATGCCCATGCGTGGCCGGCCGGCACCGCGACCATGAAGGGCTCGTCGTAGACCGGTTGCATCATGAGGCTGGCTTCGGAGAATGGCAGCGCGAGTATCGCCACGTCGATATCGCCGTTCTTCAACATCTCCAATAGGCGTACCGTGAAATTCTCTTCGATCACGAGCGGCATCGAAGCGGCAGCCTTGATCATGCGCGGCACGAGCACGGGCAGGAGGTAGGGGGCGATCGAATAGATCACTCCGACACGCAGTGGCCCGCCCAACGGATCGCGCCGCTCCTTGACCAGTTCCTTGATCTGTCCGGCTTCCTCGAGCACGCGCTGCGCCTGGGCTACGACCACCACGCCCAGAGGCGTCAAGGTGATATCACCGTGGCTGCGCTCGAATAGCGTCGTGCCCAGCTCTTCCTCAAGCTTCTTGACAGCCACCGACAGCGTCGGCTGGCTGACGAAGCAGGCCTCGGCTGCGCGGCCGAAATGGCGTTCGCGCGCGACCGCGACGATGTAGCGCAGTTCGGTCAGGGTCATGGGTTGGCCCCGTCGCGCCGCGGCTACTCGATCTTGGCGCCCTTGCGCAGGTCTGCCAGCAGGCGGTCAAGCTTTTGCCGCTGCAGGCGTTCGGTCAGCTGCGGGCGCGCTTCGTCGATCGACGGCAATTTGGCTTCGCGTACGTCATCCAGGCGGATCACGTGAAAGCCGAATTGCGTCTTGACTGGCGCGTCGGTGGTCTCGCCCTTCTTCAACGCTGACAGCGCCCGCGCGAATTCGGGCACGTAGTTGGCAGGGCGTGCCCAATCCAGGTCGCCACCATTGTTCTTGGAGCCCGGATCCTCGGATTGTTTGGCAAGTTCTTCGAATTTGGCGCCGGATTTCAAGCGGGTGATGATGGCACGGGCCTCGTCCTCGCCCTTGACCAGGATGTGGCGCGCCTTGAACTCGCGCTCGCCCAGTTCCTTGCGGATCTTGTCGTATTCGGCGCGCACTTCGGCGTCGGGGACGGGGTTTTTGCGAAAGTGATCCTGGATATAGGCGCGTACCAGCAGTTGCTGGCGCAGGTTGTCGAGCTGGCTCACTACATCCGCCGATTTGTCCAGGCCCTGCTTGGCGGCGGCCTGCGCCATGATTTCCCGGTTGACCAGCTCATCTCTGACCAGCTGGCGCAGCTGCGCGTTGTCCGGACGTCCCTGGCCGGTGAGTTCGCGCACCATATTCTCGGCACGCGCGGCCGGGATGGCGACGCCATTGACGCGGGCAAGTGTGCCGCCGCCGCCTGGCGTGGCAGCCCCTTGCAGTCCCGACGGGAGTCCGGGGGATTGGGCCAGGGCGGACAGCGTCGCCATGGCGGCGAACAAGGCGAGCAGACGGGGAGCGCAGCGATGCATGGTGGTTTCCTTCAGTGCGAAGCGGTGGGCCCGCCGGGCGCGCCAACCTCGTCGGGCGTGCGCGCGTCCAGCGCCAGGGCATGGATGCCGTTCTTCATCAATGGCCCGAGGGCGTCATAGACCAGGCGGTGGCGGGCGACGCGATTGCGTCCGGCGAATGCCCTGGATACGATGCTGACGTGATAGTGGCCGCCCTCGCGCGCGCCGGCGTGGCCTGCATGCAGGGCGCTGTCGTCGCGCACTGCAATGTGTTCAGGCTCCAAAGCCACGAGGGCCGAACGGATGCGGTCTGGCATGTCGCTCATGGCGGGTCGCCCGCGGCGGGCGCCACAGGAACGACGGCAGCAGCCGGCACTTCCTGGATGTGGCGATAGATGTAGACGCCCTGGATCACGATAAAGGCCAACAACGCGCCGTACATGCCGAAGACGCGAAATGTGCCCCATGCTTCGGCCGACATGCGCAGCGCCACATACAGATTGACCGCACCGATGAACGCGAAATAGGCGACCCACAGGAGATTCAAGCGTGCCCAGGCGAAATCCGGCATCAGGAGTTTGTCTCCGAGCATGAGTTTCAGGAGATTTTTCTTGAACCCGAGTGCGGCAACCAGGAAGACCAGTGCGAATGCCCAGTTGAGCACTGTCGGCTTGATCTTGATGAAAAGGTCATCGCGCAGAAAGAGCGTGATGCCGCCGAAGACGATGATGGCCGCGAAGGTGATCGCGTGGATGCGCTTGATGCGTCCATAGCGAATGCGGCTGGCCACCAGTTGCAAGGCTGCCGCCGCCATCGCGAGCTTGGTCGCGGTGAACATGTCGACCACGCCGAAGGCGACCAGCAGGAACGGCAATGCCGGGATCAGGTCGATGAAGAAATCCATGAGCCTCCCATTCTACTTGGCGGTGCGCGCGGTCCGTGCTCGGCGTCGCGTTCAATCGGCGCTGCGCGCGACGAAGCGCAGCGACGCGGAATTGATGCAATAGCGCAGACCCGTCGGCTGCGGGCCGTCCTCGAAGACATGTCCCTGATGCGCGTCGCATACCGCGCAATGCACCTCGGTGCGGCGCATGAAGAACGAATTGTCGGACTGGGTCTCGACGTTGGCGTCCACTGCCGGCTGCCAGAAACTGGGCCAGCCGGTACCGGATTCGAACTTGTGGCGCGAGTCCCACAGGGGCGTGCCGCAGCAGACGCAGGCATAGATGCCATCCCCGTGATGGTCGTGGTACTCGCCGCTGAAGGCGCGCTCGGTGCCGTGCTTGCGCGTGACGTTGAACTGCATCGGCGTGAGCGTGGACTTCCATTCGCTGTCGGGCTTGCTGATCTTGGGCATAAAGGTCGTCTGCGGGTGGGAGGTTCGGGAGGGGTATTGTTGCTGCCGTCCAAGCCAATACGAGGTTCTTGAAGGCATGGATGCCGGCGGCGAAGGGGTGCGGCGCCTGCATTCCAGTAAAAGGGTTGGTCCGGAAGCGGAGGCTCGGCTGAAGGAATCGTTCGCCTGGGTTACCCTTGGAGCTTTGCCGGGCCGGATGACCTTTCGGCAGACCGACGCGGACCACGACCGATACGGACCAAGCGTGACCCCGAGCATCGACCGATTCGCACGCGCAGTACGCAGCGCGGCAGGGCGCTATTGTATCGCCGCCCTCTTCCTGCTCGGCCTTTGCGCTTCGACCGCGGTGGTGGCGCAGGGTTCCGTGGCCCGCTCGCTCCCGGATGCGCAGCGCTGGCAGCAACTGCAGGGCCAGGCCGAGGAAGCCCTTGGGAAGGGCGAATTCGCGCGCGCCGAGGGCCTGGCGCGCGACGCTGTGGCAGCCGGTATCGCCGGTTTCGGCAGCGGCGATCCCAACGTGGCGGCCAGTCAATCATCCCTGGGTGCTGCACAGTTGCGCAACAACAACCTGGCCGGCGCAGAGGCCAGCTTTCGCGAGGCTGTTGGCATTTACGAGGCGCGCCTGGGAGCAGAACACGAATTCGTCGGCGCGATGCTCAACAACCTTGCGCTGGTGGTCGAGCGGCAGGGGAATTTTCCGGCTGCCGAATTGCTTCTGCGACGTTCGCTGGCGATCAAGGAGAAGGCGCAGGGACGTGATCACCCCGATACCGCGGTCACGCTGGCCAATCTGGCACGGGTGCTGGATCGCCTTGGCCGCAGCGGACAACTGGCCGCTGCCGGCGCGAAGCCAACCCCAACGCGGCCGGGCGGCTCGGGCGGGCCGGCAGGCGGGACCGCGGCGCCGGTTGCCGGCGGGGTCACCGCCGACGCTGCGCTAATCGCTGCCCAGGCAGCCAACTCGCAGGCGCGCGGCGATTTCGCCGGCGCCGAGTCTCTGCACCTCCAGGCCCTGACCGTCCACGAAGGCCGGCTCGGTCCGGAGCATCCGACCACACTGGCCACGCGCACCAACCTGGGCAATGTCATGCTCATGCAGGGCAAGTTTGGCGAGGCCGAGAAGCTGTTTCGTGAGGTCCTGGCGGCGCGTGAAAAGGTGCTCGGTCGCGAGCACCCAGATGTCGCGATCAGCCTCAACAACGTTGCCAATGCGCTGTTCGAGCAAAGCCGCCAGGACGATCGCAACGCGCCGCCGGAGCGCCGCCTGCGCGGTCAGTTCACCGAGTTCCGCGCTGCGACCGAGACCGAAGCCCTTTACCGTCGTGCGCTGGCGATTCAGGAGCGGGCTGGCGACGGCAATCCGGCCACGGCAGCGACGGTCAACAACCTGGCGGTGTTGCTGGCCGGACGCGGACGCTTTGACGAGGCCGTACCCCTGCACCAGCGCGCGATTGCCATCGCCGAGAAGTCGCTGGGCGGCCTGCATCCCGACACCGCCAGCATGCTGACCACGCTGGCCATCACGTTGGACCGTCAGGGCCGCAGTGGCGAAGCGGAGGTGGTGTATTCACGCGCCGTGAGCATTGCGCGCGAGTCCGGCGTGGCCCGGGAGGTGCTTGTCAACGCCAGCAGCATGGCCTACAGCCTGTCGCGCCGCGGCCGGCTGCGCGAGGCCTTGCCCTACTACCGCGAAGCCGTCGATGCGCTCGATACGCTGTACGCGCAGACGCGCGGCCAGTCCGAGGCGGCGCGTCAGGCCTTCCTCGGTCGCTTTGCCTATGTATATCGCGAACTCATGCGCATCCTGGCGACCCTGCACGTCGCCACCCCGGGCGGCGGCTTCGATCGCGAGGCCCTCGCGGTCGCTTCCCGCAGTCAGTCGCGGGTGTTCTCCGAAATGCTGCGCCAGGCTGACGTGGCACGTTTCTCGGGCGAACCCGCGTTTGCGGCGGCGCGCAAGAGCCGCGAAGACTTGCAGGAGCGCGTTGCCAGCCTGCGTCTGGCATGGCTGTCGGTCGCGGAAGCCCAGGGAGGCGCAGGGCAGCAGCGCGCCCGTCTGGGTGCTGAACTCAAGGTCGCCGAAGACGAGCTGCGCCGCGTAGAGGACGGCCTGTGGCGCGACTATCCCCGTTACATGGAACTGGCCAGCCCGCGCCCCGTCACTGCCGACATGCTGCAAGGCCAATTGCTCAAGCCGGGCGAAGCCTTGCTGAGTTTCGCGTTTCTCGCCAATGAGGCGCTGGTCTTTGCGGTGACCCGTGAACGTCTGCGCATGGTGCGTGTGGCCTTGACGCGGGAGGAACTGGCGCGGCGTGTTGCGCAGGTGCGCAGGCCCATGGAGCGTATCGCGCAGGGCGATCCGCCGATCGTGTTGCGTCAGGTCGATCCGGCGGTCCTGGCGGGGCTCTACCGGGACCTGGTGGCGCCGGTTGCAGCCGAGCTTGCCGGCGCCAGCCAGGTACTGGTGGTCGCCGACGGGCCGCTGTACTCGCTGCCGCTGGAGCTGTTGCTGACCCGGTATGGCGAGGCTGAGAAGACCCGTTTTGACAGCGCTCGCGCAGCTTCCGACGGCAGTGAGGCCCGCCCGTTCCTGGCGGAGTATGCCGGGCTGCCTTTTGCCGGGCTCGCGCATCGCTTCAGTTATCTCCCTTCCCTGGCCGCCCTGGCGTCGCAACGCACCCACACGCGCGCGGTGGGCAGCCACGCGCGGCAACTGGTGGCGTTCGCCGATGCGATTTTCGGACCCGAAGCCAATGAGCCCGCCCCGTACAACCCGCAGACCCGCACGCTCCTGGGCGCCCTGGCGCAGGGCGGGCCGGGCGCCGAACCGCGCATCCCGCGCCTGCCGGAAACGGCGCAGGAAGCGCGCGAAGCAGCGGCGTTGGTAGGCGAACCATCACTCGTGCTCGCCAGGCGCGAAGCCCAGGAAAAAAGAGCCAAGTCGGGTGTGCTGCGCGATGCCCGCTACGTGCTGTTCGCGACCCACGGATTCCTGGGGTCTGACTTTCTTCAGAACCTTGATTTCGGTGACGCCGGCCAACGCACCGGCGGTGCGACGCTGGCACAGCCGGCCCTGGCTTTGACCCTCACCGGCGACCTGGAAGGCGAGGACGGACTCCTGTCGATGAAGGAGGTCATCGAGGATCTCGAGCTGTCTGCCGAACTGGTCGTGCTTTCGGCTTGCAATACGGCAGGTGAAGTCAGCGCCAGCAATAACGGAGAAGGCTTTGCCGGACTGACGCGGGCGTTCATGTACGCAGGTGCGCGGCGCCTGATGGTCAGTCACTGGGCGGTCGAGAGCAACGCCACCCAGGCGCTGGTCACCGGATCGTTCAAGGGGTTGAAGGAAGGTCGGGGCGCCAGCGAGGCGTTGGCCGCGGCACGGCAGGCCTTGTCTACGACCAGCTTCAATGCCGGCGGGCGCAGTTACTCGCGCGCGCACCCGTTCTTCTGGTCACCGTTTGTCGTGGTGGGCGATTGAAGCGCGGCGGGGTTTTCCGGCGCGCGCAGCGCTTCCTGGCCGTCGCGCTCGTCAGCGCGCTCGTCGCCGGGGCGGCGCACTGGCAGGGGCTGACAGCCGGTTTCGACGAGTTCTACTACGACGCCTGGCACCACCTGGCCGGCAAGCGTCGCGAGGCGCAGCATGTTGCCATCGCCTCGGTCGACGACGATACCTTTCTCAAGCTCAAGGACGACCCCCTGGCCTTCTGGCAGCCGCACTTTGCGCAGGCGATGAAGGTGCTCGAGGAGGCTGGCGCGCGCGTGATCGGACTCGATTTTGTTTACGCGACTTCCGCCGAGACATGGTTGAAGCGTCTCGACCTGCCCGATACCCAGGTGAGCCGCACCTATGACAGCGCGTTTCGCGAGCGCCTGGCCGCCGGCGGCAAGGTGCTGGTTGGACACCTGATCCAGAACTCGCGCGGCGATTCTGAACTGGTCCTGCCACCGCCGGAACACTATTACCTCCTGCCCGGGCAGCTCGGCGATGTCGGCCTGGCCAACCTGTTCCCGGACCCGGACTCGATCGTGCGACGTTTTTTTCCGGTCCTGCTCACCGAGCCGAATTTGCCAGGGATCGGCTTTTCCACCCAGCTGGCGCTGCGCGCGGCCGGCCAGGACACGACGGCCGCGACCTGGCAGGTCGGCGGCGATACCGTGCGCCGTGCCGTGGCGTCGCGCACCATCGGTTTCGTCGGTCCGTCGGACTCTATCCCGCGGGTATCGATGGCGCGCCTGCTCGAACCGGGCGCGTTGGCATTGCCCGAGGTCAAGGCGCTTTCCGGGCGGGTGGTGATCATCACCGCGCACGACTCCTCGAGCCTGCAGGACACCCACCTGACGCCGTATTCGCGCGGCCTGATCGGTTTCGAGCGCACCCAGATGACCGGTGGCGAAGTCCATGCGAACATCGTCGAAACCCTGTTGTCGGGGCGTTATCCGCGCGAGTTTGCGGCGGTGACGGTTGCGCTGGCCATCCTTGTGACAGGGGCGCTGGCTGCCTGGCTTTTCTTGCGCCGCCACCCACTTTCCGCAGGACTCATCGGGCTGGGCCTGGCGACCCTGATCGCACTCCTGTCATACCTGTCCTTCGGCAATGACCGCATCGTGCCCACCTCGGCCATGCAAAGCGCGATCCTGCTCGCCTTCCTGCTCTCGCTGGCACTGCGCCTGACCGGAGAGGAGCGTGCGCGTCGCAACCTGCGCAACATGTTCGGCTCATACGTCTCCGCCGAGGTGGTCGACCTCCTCATCGCCAATCGCGGCGAAGGCGATCGCATCGATCTGAAGGGCGAAGAGATGACGGTGACGGTGCTGTTTTCCGACATCCGCAACTTCACCACGATTTCCGAGAAACTCACGGCACATGAAGTCGTCGAGATGCTCAACACCTACTTTGCGCGCGCCTGCGAACCGATTCTTGCCGAGCGCGGGAACGTCAACAAATACATCGGCGATGCCGTCATGGCGATGTTCGGCTCGCCGGTCTCCTATCCCGACCATGCACTGCGTGCGTTGCGCGCTGCGCAGGGCATGTACGAGGCGGCGCTGCAATTCCGCGGTTGGATGCAGGAACGCTTTCCCGACCGGGGTCTGCCCGAGTTCGCTATCGGCATTGGACTGCATACCGGAACCGTGATTTCCGGGAACATCGGCACGGAGAAGCGGCGCGAGTACACCATCATCGGCGACACCGTGAACACCGCGTCCCGATTGGAGGGCCTGACCAAGGAACTGGGCTGGCCCATCGTGGCCAGCCGCGCCACCTTGGCCGCTGCCGGAGATGGGGTGGCTACCGGCGGGACGTCTAGCGTCACAGTCAAGGGGCGCAGCGAACCCGTTGAAGTCGTGCAGGTCCTGCCGCGCGGGTAAACCCGGCTTGCCTGCGGTGCGTTTTGACACAAAGATTGACCAAAAGGGTGGTTCTGGCCGCCAGACGGCCGAATTGATGTGCGAAATGCCCTTGAGGCACCGCATTTTTGCGTGGAGAATCAGTCATGGTTGCACGAATCCGGCGGCCTGGACCGGATGAGGAGAACGGCGATGAAGAAATTCCTGGAGCGTCTGGCGATCACGGCGGTGGCTGGCATGCTGGCTTTTGCGCCAGCAGCCATGGCCACAGCCGACGTGGGCCTGGTCAACCAATTGCAGGGTGAGGTGTCCTATCAGGGCGGCGGCGCAGCCGCGACAAGGGCTAGCGCCTTCATGAAAGTCCGCGACGGTGACCGATTCATTGTCCCCGAGGGCGCGCTGCTGCGCGTTGTCTATTTCGATGGTGGACGTCAGGAAACCTGGAAAGGCCCGGCGTCGTTCAAGGCCGGAATGAAGCAGGGCGAGGCAGCCGCCGGGGCGCCGCAGGTTTCGCAGGTCCCGGGAGGGGCGCCGGCCAAACTGGCGCAAACCGCCGAAGTGATCCAGATCGCCAAGCTGGGCCGTGCCGGGGGTGTCACAGTGCGCGGTGTCAAAGGCCAGCAACTCTCGGCCGCGCAGGCCGCCGAGGTATCCCAGGCGAGAAAGCTCTACGAATCCTGGCGTGCCACCGCAGCATCCGACGACATCACTCCCGAGCTCTATCTCTACACGGTGCTGGACAGCAACATGATGTACGAGGACATGCGCGCCGTCGTCAGGACGATGCAGGAGCGCGCGCCGAACAGCCCGGAAGTCCGCGAACTGGCGGCCTGGGTAGCCGGCCGCTAGTGCAGGCGCGGCGCGCCTGCCGCACGCCTCCGGCCCGGCATGACTGGCCCCGGTTTTTTTGACCTTGCCGCAGGCAAGGGGTGGCCCATGAATCCTCCCGCGGCCCGCCTATAATTCGCGCCCCGGATACTCGCAGGAGGCGTGACGATGTTGGGCATCATGCAGAATCAGCCGCTGTTGATCTCGTCGGTGCTCGCGCACGCGGCGCGGCATCACGCTGACACCGAGATCGTGTCACGAACGGTTGAAGGATCAATTCACCGTTATACCTATGCCGACGCCCATCGTCGCGCCATGCGTCTGGCGCGCGCTCTCGGCGGCCTGGGTGTTGGCTTTTCCGATCGTGTCGGCACGCTGGCATGGAATGGCTACCGGCACTTCGAGCTCTATTACGGTATCTCCGGGCTCGGCGCGGTCATGCACACGATCAATCCCCGCCTGCATCCGGAGCAAATCGCCTGGATCGCCAATCATGCCGAGGACAAGCTGCTGTTCTTCGACTTGACCTTTCTACCAATCATCGAAGCCGTCGCACCGCATATGCGCACCTGCAAGGCCTTCGTCGCCATGACCGACCGCGCACACATGCCTGCGGCCAGCAAGGTTGCGGGCCTGCTGTGCTACGAGGACCTCCTCGCGGCGGAGTCGGACAGTTTCGAATGGCCCGAGTTCGACGAGAACACGGCCTCGTCGCTGTGCTACACCTCGGGTACGACAGGCAACCCCAAGGGCGCGCTATACAGCCACCGCTCGACCATCCTGCACGCTTACGCTTCGGCCCTGCCGGATACCCTGGATTGCTCGGCGCGCGACGCGATTCTGCCGGTGGTGCCGATGTTCCATGTCAATGCCTGGGGGCTCGCGTATTCGTGCCCCCTAGTTGGCGCCAAACTGGTCATGCCCGGACCGCAGCTCGACGGCAAGAGCTTGCATGACTTGTTCGAGGCCGAAAAGGTCACCTTCTCGGCCGGTGTGCCGACAGTCTGGCAGGGCCTGCTCGCCTACGTCAGGCAGAACAACCTGCGTTTTTCGACCTTGACACGAACGGTGATCGGCGGCTCGTCCTGCCCGCCGGCGATGATCAAGGCCTTTCAGGACGACTTTGGGGTTCGTGTTCTGCATGCATGGGGCATGACCGAGATGTCGCCGCTGGGGACGGTCTGCAACCTGAAGACCAAGCACATGGGTTTGTCCAAGGAGGAGCAGTTCAGCATCGAAGTCACGCAGGGACGGGCGGTGTACGGGGTCGACATGAAGATCACCGGCGACGATGGCCGCGAACTGCCCTGGGATGGCAAGGCGTTCGGCAACCTGCTGGTCCGCGGGCCCTGGGTGGTCAGCGGCTACTTCAAGGGTGAAGGTGGCGACCCGCTTGTCGACGGCTGGTTCCCGACCGGGGACGTTGCAACCATCAGTCCCGACGGCTTCATGACCATCACGGACCGCAGCAAGGATGTCATCAAGTCGGGCGGCGAATGGATCAGTTCGATCGACCTTGAGAACGTCGCGGTAGCGCATCCGGCGGTGCTGCAGGCAGCGGTGATCGGCGTTGCTCATCCGAAATGGGACGAACGGCCGCTCCTCATCGTGGTCAAGAAGCCAGGTGCTGCAGTCACGCGCGAGGAACTGCTCGGGTTTTACGACGGCAAGATCGCCAAGTGGTGGCTGCCCGACGATGTCGTGTTCACCGACTCGATCCCGCTGGGCGCGACCGGCAAGATGCTCAAGACCAAGCTGCGCGAGCAGTTCGGAAGCCACAAGTTGCCGACTGCGTGAGTACGCCGCGGCAGGCGCGGTCGGGCTGCTGGTCCCGCCGCGCTGCGGCGAGCCCGTGCCGATGACCAGCGCCGCGCGCGGGCCGGCGACCATCGGCATGGTCTGCGTGGTTGTCGTCTGGGCAACGCAGATGCCGTTGTCCCAGGAAGTGCTGCGTTCGATCGACCAGTACAGTTTCGCGATCCTGCGCTACTTCATCGGCTGCACGCTCTTCGTCGCCACCCTGGCCTGGCGCGAGGGCCGCGCGGGATTCGACCTGGGCGGACGCGCCGGTGCCATCGCGTGGCACGGCGTGTCCGGCTTCACGGTGTTCGGCATTTTCGTCTTTTGGGCGCTCTACTACACGACGCCGGCACACGTGTCGGTGATCATGTCGCTGCAGCCCATGCTCATCGCGTTCTGGATGTGGGCGCGCCACGGTCGCGCACCTTCGCCGCCCTTGCTGGTCTGCATTGCCACCGCGTTTACTGGCGCAGGATTGATGATCACGCGCGGGGATCCGGCCGAAGCGCTGGCCGGTGGGTCGCTCACGGGCGATGCGATGGCATTGTTCGGCGCGGTGGGTTGGGTGGTCTATACCCTGGGCGCGGCCCGGATGCCGGACTTTTCTCCCCTCAAGTACACGACCCTGTGTGCGTTGGCAGGGACCGCGGGCATCGTCATTCTGACGGCGATTCTGCTGCCGCTGGACTTGGCGCGGGTCCCGACGCGTGCCCAGGTGATGGGTGAGTTCTGGACCATCATCTATATCGCGGTGGTGTGTTTCTATGGCGCGATTCTCATGTTCACGGTGGGTGTGGCGCGGCTGGGTGCGGTCAACGCGCTCTTGATCGGCAACGCCACTCCGGTCCTGGTCTTCGCAATCGATGTCTGGCGCGGTCTGGCACCGCGGCCCATCGAGTGGCTTGGCGCGGCGATGGTGGTTGCGGCACTCATCGCCAACAATCTGATCGAGTCGCGCCGGGCGCGGGCGGCCGGCTAGGCGGCGCGGCTTCCGCTTTCGGTTACCTGCGGTGCTGCTTCGCGCCGCAGGCTCAGGTAGCCGTTGACGAACATCGCTCCCAGAATCAATGCGCCTCCGGCCAGCGCGGCGGTGGCCGGCTTCTCGCCCACGCCCAGCCATACCCAAATCGGCGCCAGGATGGGTTCGATCAGACTCAGGAGTCCGATCTCGGCTGCGCGCAGGTGCGGGACCGCGAGGGTCATCAAATAGCAGCCCAGGCCGAGTTGCACGCAGCCCATCAATGCCAAGAGGCCCAGGTCGGTACCGCCCACGGCGAGGCTCCCCGCGAGGAAGGCAGCTGGCGTCGCAGCCAAAAAGCCGGCGACGAGGATTACCGCCATCAGGTCGGGCGGGGCAGCAGTCGGCCCTGTGATGCGACGCACGAAGACGATTTGCACCGCATAGGCAAACGGGATTCCCAGGGCCAGCAGATTGCCCAGCCAGTTGCCCCCGGTATTGGTGCCGAAGTCGGCGCCGAACATGATGACGATGCCCATCAGCGCTATGCAAATCGCAGCCCAGGTGGACGGCGCGACGCGTTCGCCCAGCCCGATGCGACCTACCACCGCGGTCATCAGCGGCGCCACGCTCATGAGCACGAACGTGTTGGCCGTCGAGGTGAGGGTGAGCGCGAGGATGAAGAACCAGATCTGCACCGCCAGGCATGCGGCAGCGGCTACGCCGGCGCGGCCGATGCCTTGCACGCGCGCCAGCGCTTTCTGCGGCGCTCGCAGGAACAGGAGAACGGCGACAAAGAGCGCCATGAAGAGCGAGCGCCAGAAAACGATCAGCCAGGTGTCCGGTGTCTCGAGGGCGCGCACGATCAGTCCGCCCAGGCTCCAGCACAGGCCCGCACCGACCATGCAGGCGATGCCGAAACCGCGGCGCGGGTTGCTCAGCATGGTCCGAATTCGTCGAGCGACGATAATCGCGCGCACGGAGGTGAACAATGCATTCGAAGATCGACAATGCGGCGCATTGGCTCGCGCGCCGCCATACGGAGCGGGCGGGCTACGCGCCGTTGCCGGCGGATTTGCGGCCGGCGAGCGTAGCCGAGGCCTATACGGTCCAGGATGCGCTTGTGCGTCACTGGTGCGCCGGCGGGGACCGGGTCGCGGGCTACAAGATCGCACTCACCACGCCGCAGATGCGGCGCATGGTCGGATTTGACGACTCGATCGCCGGGCAGGTGCTGGCGAGCCGGGTGCACGTTTCTCCCGCCGCCATCGTCCTCGCGGATGCCGTTCACCTGGGGTTCGAGTGCGAGATCGCGTTTCGCATCGGTCGCGCGATCGATGCGGCCGCGCCCCCCTCGACACGTGCGGCGATGGCGCAGCACATCGATGCCATCGCGCCGGCGTTCGAATTGATCGACGATGGTGGCGCCGATTACCGGCAATTCGCCAATGATGACGGCTCCACTCTGGTCACCCTCGCGGCGGACAACGCATGGAATCACGGTGTCGTCCTGGGCGAATGGCGCAGTGACTGGCAGGCGACCGACAGCGCTGCGCTCACCGGCATCGCAAGCGTCGGCGGGCAGGAAGCCGGGCGCGGTCAGGGCAGCGATGTGCTGGGCCACCCGCTGGATGCGATGCTTTGGATCGTGGCTCACCTGGCCGCGCGCGGGCGCGGCATGGCTGCGGGAGAATTCGTCATCACCGGAAGTCTTGTGACGACCCGTTTCCCTGCGTCCGGCGACAAGGTCGAATTCACGCTCGACCGCGTCGGCGCGGTGCGCATGCAGACCGACTGACATTCAGGGCAGCGCCGCAGGCGCTGCCACGCCGAGTTTTTCCTGCCACGGCGCCAGGAGCGGCATGATCGACGCGTGCAACTCGACGCCGCGCGCCAGTTGCGCGGCGCGGCGCGCCAGGCCTCGCTCACCGGGCACGCGCACCGGCGTGCCCGCGCGGCGCGGCCGGCTGGCGTGACAGGCGTCGATCACATGCGCGATCTGCCGCGCTGCCCCCTCGACGCCGCCGAAGGCGGCCGGGTCGAGTACCTGCACGAAAACTGTGGCGCCCCAGCCTTCCTTGGAATCAGCACGGCCATGCGCCGCAAGCGCACCGGTCAAGGCTTCGACCCAAAGGGTGAGCCCGAAGCCCTTGTGGCCGTTCTCAAGTCCGCCCAGCAGCTGGATGGTGCCGCCACCGGCGGGCGTGCCATGGCGCGGGTCGTCGCTCGGATTGCCTTCGCTGTCGAGAAGCCACGCGCCGGGAAAGCGGCGTCCCTCCTTGACCAGGCGCGCGCTCATGCCGTTGGTCGTGATCGAACATGACACATCAACGAGCACCGGCTGGTCACCATTGGGAATGCCGTAGGCCATCGGGTTCGGAGTGAAGACCGGGTCGAGCCCGCCGAACGGCGCGACGCTGGCGGCGTTCGGATCGCTGCACACGAGCTGGATCAGCATGCCGCAATCGGTGGCGCGCCGCAGGTAGGCCGCCAGCGCGGCGATGTGGTGAGAGCGGCGGATCGTGACTGTGCCGGTGCCGCAATCGCGCGCCATCGCGATGCAGGCGTCGATCGCCTTGACTGTCAGCCACGGACCCGGCAGGCGCCGGCCATCCCAGGCCTGCACGGCGCTGCGCTGCGAGACGATCTCAGGTTCGCCACTTGCGGTCATCCTGCCCTGCTCGAGTTCGCCCAGGTAGGGTGCCAGGAGGGCCAGGCCGTGGGTATCGTGCCCGAGCAGGTCGCCTTCAACCAGGATGCCCGCGACGGTTGCCGCGCGATCCGCCGCCAGCCCGGCTGTCGTCAACAATGCAGCGGCGTGATTGATCAGGTCCTGGGCGGCATGGCGCACGGTCATTCGGATTTGCCTCGTGATCGATTGCGTTCGTCGGAACGACGCTGGATAATGGGTGCAGTTTAACCGTCTCGTTACCTGCCGCGTCGCGGTTGGTCGCGTCCCCCGCGCTCATGTCCACTTTCGAAATCAACCACGTGCCCGTCACCACCCCGCCGCGCCCTTCTGCGACGGTGCTGCTGCTGCGTGACGGGCCCGCCGGACTGGAAGTGCTCATGCAGAGACGCAGCGACGCCTCCGATGTGCTGGGAGGTGCGTTCGTGTTCCCGGGCGGCAAGGTCGATCGCGCGGACGCCGAGTCGGACATGCTGGCGCGACTGGATCGCCCCGCGGAAGACCTGCACCGGGCGGTCGCGGACCCCTCGCTCGCAGTGGCCGACGCTGCGGCCTGCTTCGTCGCCGCTGCGCGCGAGACTTTTGAAGAGGCTGGTGTCTTGCTCGCGCTCGAATCTGACGGCACCTGGGTCAGTACCGCGCGCGCGGATGTGGCGCGCGACGCCTCGCGCGGCGGCCTGGGTTTCGTCGAGGTCCTGGAGCAGATGGATTTGCGCATCGCCACGGAAGCTTTGTTGCCATGGGCGCGCTGGATAACCCCGCGCACACCGTCGTTGGCGCGCAAACGCTTCGATTCGCGCTTTTTCCTGGCGCGCGCGCCGCTTGGCCAGACCGTGCGGCACGATGATCATGAAGCCACCGAAAGTGTCTGGATCGCACCGCGTGCTGCGCTCGAGCGCGGCCGGGGCGGCGAGATCATGCTCGCGCCGCCGCAGCTGATGAGCCTGGTCGAGCTCGCGCGTCTGCCGGATGTCGACACCGCCATGCAGCCCGCCAGCCGCACCTGGCCGCGCGTGGTCGAGCCGCACTCGTTCGACGTGGAGGGGACGCGCGCGGTCGCGTATCCCGGTGATGAATTGCACCCGGTGCGGGAGCGGGTCATGCCCGGTCCGACTCGCTTGATCTTTCGCGACGGGCGTTTTGAGCCCTTCGATGGTTTCGAGCAGCTGTTCGCATGAGCGCCGCGCTGGTGCGTTGCGGCTGGTGCGGCGACGACCCCCTGTATGTGCGGTATCACGATGAAGAGTGGGGCGTGCCATCGCACGACGAAACCCATTTGTTCGAGATGCTGATCCTGGAGGGTGCGCAGGCGGGATTGTCGTGGCTCACCATCCTTAAGAAGCGCGAGGGCTATCGCGAGGCCTTCGCCGGATTCGACGCGACTCGGGTTGCCCGCTTCACGCCGGCTCGCATCGAGAAGCTCATGAATAACCCGGCCATCGTGCGCAACCGCGCCAAGATCAACGCCGCCGTCGGCAACGCTCGCGCGGTACTCTCCATCCGCGAGGAGTTTGGCTCGCTCGACAGTTTTCTGTGGCAATTCGTCGGCAATGCACCGCAGGTCAATCGCGTAGCGGACTATCGACGTGCAGCGGCGCGCACACCGGTATCCGATGCCATGAGTAAAGCGCTGATTGCACGCGGCATGAAGTTTGTCGGCTCGACCATCTGCTATGCGTTCATGCAGGCCACCGGCATGGTGGACGATCACGAGCATGGGTGCTTTCGCAAAGCCGGCAAGCCCAAGGACAGGCGATGACTTCCGGACCGGGAGTCCAAGGCCAGATTGCGGTGGCGCGCGATGCCGCTACGGTACTGCTCCTGCGCGAGGCGCGACAGGGTTTCGAGGTATTCATGGTCAAGCGCAGCGGCCTGTCCGATGTGTGGGGCGAGGCACACGTATTTCCTGGCGGCAAGATCGACGCGACCGACAGTTCACCGGAAGCGCTGGCGCGAATCGGCAACCTGGATTTGCTAAACACCGACGCACTCGGCGAGGATCTGTCCCGCGAGCGCGCAGCAGGCATGTTCGTTGCGGCGGCACGCGAAACCTTCGAGGAGGCGGGCGTACTGCTGGCGCGCGGCGCGCGTGGCGACCTCAAGGCGGCGCGTGCCCGATTGAACGCGAAGGAGGCCTTTAGTGTCGTGCTCGCTGGCCTTGAAGCGAATCTGGATGCGGCCGCGCTGGTGCCCTGGGTGCGCTGGGTCACCCCGGCCATGGTGCCCAAACGCTTTGACACCCGTTTTTTTCTAGCCATGGTCCCTCCGGAGCAGGAGGCGCTGCACGACGACCATGAGGCCGTTGCCAGCGTCTGGCTGCGACCCGCCGAAGCAATCGCGGGTTACGAGTCCGGTACCCTGCAGCTCGCTCCCCCAACCTGGATGAGTCTTCTCCATCTGTCAAGCTTCGACAGCATCGCGGCGGTGCTGGCCGATGCGCGCTCGCGCCGGCCACCGGTGATCCAGCCGCATGCGTTCCCGCTGGATGGCGTGCGGCATCTGGCGCTGCCCGGCGATCCCATGCATGTCTCTTCCCTGCGTGCCATTCCGGGGCCGACGCTTCTCAAGTCGGATGGCAAGAAGTTCCTGCCTGCATAGGACAGCCCGCACATGCGCGACAACCCGGTCAAGCAAGTCTTAGCGCGCGGCGGGCGCAGCCTCGGCGCCATGATCTTCGAATTCTTCACTCCCGCGACACCGCAGTTGTGCAGCAACGCCGGAGCCGAATTCGTGCTCTATGATATGGAGCATTCCGGGCTGGGGTTCGAGACCCTCAAGACGCAATTCGCGCTGTGCCGCGGGCTTGCGATCGTGCCGATGGTGCGCGTGCCGCGCGGCGAGTACCACTTCGTTGCGCGCGCGCTCGACCTCGGTGCGATCGGCGTCATGGCGCCGATGGTCGGGACAGCCGAGGAGGCGCGCGAGCTGGTGGCCTGCACGCGCTACCCGCCGCTGGGCCGGCGCGGCGCCGCGTTCGGCTTCGCGCACGACGACTACGCGGGTGGCGACGTCGCTGCCAAGATCGCCGCTATCCACGCCCGTACCCTGGTCATCGCGCAGATCGAAACCACCGAGGGCCTGGCCAACGTCGAAGCGATTGCGGCGGTCGACGGCATTGACGTGCTGTGGCTGGGGCACTTCGACCTGACCAATTTCATGGGCATCCCCGGTCGTTTCGACCATCCCGACTATCTGGCGGCGGTGCGACGCATTGCGCTGGCGTGCGAGTCGAACGGCAAGACCGCCGCCTATCTGGTGACCGACATGGCTCAGGCGCGCATGCATGTCGACGCGGGTTACCGCATGCTGGGCTACGGAATCGATCAAATGCTCCTTACTGCAGGTCTGCGCCAGGGGCTGGATGGCCTGCGTTCGATGGCGAAAGGCTAAAAACATGACAAAAAAGTACAAGGTTGGCATTACGCGCGACATCCTCGATTCGCGCGGCGAACCCGCTTTTGGGCGCGAACCGCTCGCGATACTTGATGCGGCGCCCGGCATCGAGTGGGAATTTCTGCCCGAGAAGGTCGCGGCACTCGGTGCGCAGCACGGCGCCGCCTACGATGCGATTTACGTCAATGCCGCACGCGCGCCTGCGGACCTGGTGACGGCCCCGGACTGCCGCTTGCGGGTGGTTGCACGCCACGGCGTCGGCTACGACTCGGTCGACGTGGCCGCGATGACAGCGGCCGGAGTACTGTTGACCAACACGCCGACCGCGATGCCGCGGCCGGTGGCCACCATCGCTCTCACCTTCATCCTGGCGCTTGCCGGCAAGCTTTTCCTAAAGGACCGGTTGACCCGCAGCGGTCGCTGGAACGAGCGCATGGACAACATGGGCGTCGGGCTGACCGGGCGCACGTTGGGAGTCATCGGCGCTGGGGGCATCGGCAAGGAACTGTTGCGCAAGGCCGGCGCCTTCGACATGCGCCTGCTGGCGGCCGATCCCTATGCCAATAGCGTTGAGCTGTCCTACCTCGGCGCGCAAAAGGTCGAGCTGGAGCAGTTGTGCGAAGAGAGTGATTTCATCGTCGTCGCCTGCCTGCTCGACGACGCCACGCGCGGTCTGATCGGCGCTGCGCAGTTTGCACGCATGCGCAAGTCGGCCTATTTCATCAATGTGGCGCGAGGTCCGATCGTCAACGAGGCGGCGCTGATTGAAGCACTGCGGGAAGGGCGCATCGCAGGCGCCGCCACTGACGTGTTCGAGCAGGAGCCGGTAGCGCCGGACAATCCGCTCCTGACAATGGACAACGTGATCGTCACGCCGCACTCACTGTGCTGGACTGACGAATGCTTTCGCAACATGGCCAGCATCGGGCTGGCCAGCATCGTCGATGTCCTGTCGGGACGCATCCCCGAGTTTGTCGTCAATCGCGCCGTGCTCGCCCATGCGCGCACACGTGATCTCCGGCCGCGGTGAGTTTTTCCGGCATCTACCCGATCCTGTACGCGTTTTTCGACGCGAACGGAAGCCTGGACGAGGCGGCCATGCGCCGCCAGATCGAGGTCTGTGCGGACAGGCCCGGCCAGGGAGTCGCGGCATTGGGCCTGGCCACCGAGGTCGGCAAGCTTTCCCCGGCAGAGAAGCGGCGCATCATCGATTGGACGGTGTCCGGTGTGGAGGGTGCCAAACCGGTGGCCATCACGATCTCGGGAGACACTGTTGCCGAGCAAATTGAACTCGCAGCCTATGCTGCAGAGCGGGGCGCTACCTGGCTGATCCTGCAGCCGCCGCGTGACCGCACGCAACCCGAGACCTACTATTTCGATTTCTTCTCGGCCGTCATGGCGCAGGCACGCCTGCCGTGCGCGATCCAGAACGCGCCCGAGTACCTGGGCGTCGGTCTGTCGCCGCAGGGCATAGCGAGGCTCGCGCGCGAGCGCGCCAACTTCGTCCTTCTCAAGGGCGAAGGCCCGGCGGTTTTGATTCGTGAGGTCATTGCAGCCAATCCGGGGCTTTCGGTGTTCAACGGGCGCGGCGGACTGGAACTGACCGACAACCTGGCCGCGGGCTGCGCGGGAATGATCATTGGCGTGGACAGTTTCGACTGGCAGGCACGCATCTTCGCCGCGGCGCGCGGCGGCCGCACCGAGGAGGCCGAGGATCTGTACCGGGCCATCCTGCCTGGCATCGTGTTCATGATGGCCTCGCTCGAGCACCTGACCTGCTACGGAAAGCGCATCGCGGCATGCCGCCTGGGATTGGCGGTGCACGACCGCGCCCCGGCGCTGGCACCGACGGCCTTCGGCCTCAAGCGGGTTGCCACCCTTGCAGACCGGCTGGGGTTGCTTTGCTAAGAGCACACCGGATTGTGCATTGCTACCTTGACAGGCGCGCCGTGCGGTTGCTATAAGATGCGCCGCTCGACCGCGCGGGACAGGGGGACGAAGCGTGGGCGGTGCCGCAGGGGCGTGGCGGCCGCAAGATCTGTTCAAAGGGGGAAAGCAAGGTGAATAAGGCGCAAATGATCGATCACATGGCCAAGACTGCGGACATATCCAAGGCAGCGGCCGGGCGCGCGCTTGACGCGATGATAGGTGCGGTAAAGACGAGTCTGCGCAAAGGCGGCAGTGTGACGCTGGTGGGCTTCGGTACCTTTCGCGTGACAAAGCGCAAGCAGAGGACGGGCCGCAATCCGCGCACCAACCAGCCAATCAAGATTCCCGCCGCAAAGGTGGCGCGCTTCACCCCCGGCAAAGCCTTCAAGGATGCTGTAAAATAGTGGATTGTCGTCGCGCTGTTGCCCGAGTGGCGTTCAATTGGTGTATCGCTTCTGCGGGCAGGCCTTAAGCGGTTGCGGGGTGCTTAGCTCAGTTGGTAGAGCGTCGCCCTTACAAGGCGAATGTCGGCGGTTCGAACCCGTCAGCACCCACCAGGGTTCGCGGTCGCAGCGAGGCAACGACGGCAATCCGATCATGGAGTGGTAGTTCAGTTGGTTAGAATACCGGCCTGTCACGCCGGGGGTCGCGGGTTCGAGTCCCGTCCACTCCGCCACCAAAAAAGCCGAACAGTTGTTCGGCTTTTTTTTGAGCCCCGCACGATTTGCCGGTATGGCACTTGTGCGGCTGGAGATGTTGAATGTTCGAGTTCATCCGCAATCACCAGCGCTTGATGCAGTTCCTGCTGTTGGTGCTGATCGTGCCGCCGTTCGCGTTCTTCGGCATCGATGGCTACAAGCGCTTTACCGACGAGGATACGGCGGTCGCCAAAGTGGCGGGGCAGCTCATCACGCAGCAGGAGTATGCGCAGGCTCAGCGCGAGCAGCTGGAGCGGCAGCGCGAGCTCGCGCAACGCCTGAACGTGCCGTTCGACCCGGCGATGTTCGATTTGCCGGCGGCGCGCGAGGCGACCCTTGAGACCCTGGTCACGCAACGCGTGCTTGCCACCCAGGCCGTAAAGAGCGGCATCGTCGTCACTGACGAGAAGTTGCGCGAGGTGATTGCCGCGATCCCTGCGGTGCAGGACAACGGCAAGTTCAGCAAGGAGCGCTATACCAACCTGCTGGCTGCGCAAGGCATGACACCGCCTGTATTCGAGAACAAGCTGCGCGGCGACCTGGCCATGCAGGCACTCAATGCCGGCGTTGGTGAATCGGCTTTCGCGCCGCGGTCGGTGCAGGCCATGGTGGCGCGCGGCCAGGAAGAGTCGCGCGAAGTGCAGGAATTCGCGGTCAAGGCGGATGCGTTCGCGGCCCAGGTGAAGGTAACTGCCGAGGCGGTGCGGGCCCACTACGATGCCAACCAGAAGGACTTTGTGATTGCTCCGCAGATGCGCGCCGAGTACGTGGTACTGAGCGCCGACGCGATCGGCGCATCGCTGACCCCGCCGCCGGAACAGATCAAGGCCTTCTACGATCAGAACAGCGCCCGCTATCGCGAGGAAGAGCAGCGCCAGGCCAGCCACATCCTGCTCAAGTTCGAAGGGAGCAGCGATCGTGCCGCACTCAGGGCGCGCGCCGAAGATCTGGTCAAGCAGGCACGCGCGCCTGGGGCCGATTTCGCCGCCCTGGCGCGCAAGCATTCGCAGGACCCTGGGTCGGCTGCCAAGGGGGGCGAACTCGGCAGCTTCGGTCGCGGCGCAATGGTCAAGCCTTTCGAGGACGCAGTTTTCGGCATGCAGGCGGGCCAAGTGAGCGGGGTGGTCGAGTCCGAGTTCGGCTATCACATCATCAAGCTCGCTGGAATCAAGCCGGGCAAGGTTCGTACTCTTGAGGAAGTGCGGGCGGAGATCGAGCTCGAGTGGCGGCGACGCGAAGGGCAGAAGAAGTTCAGCGAGAGCGCGGAAGGCTTTACCAACACCGTCTACGAGCAGCCGGACAGCCTGAAGCCGGCGGCCGACAAGTACCGGCTCCGGCTGTTTGCGACCGAAGCGTTCAACCGCGAAGCACCGCCGCGCGAGTTGGCCAATGCGCGTCTGCTCGATCGCCTGTTCAGCGACGAAAGCGTCAAGGCCAAGCGCAATACCGAGGCCATCGAGATCGCGCCGGGTATCCTGGTGTCGGCCCGGGTGGTCGACTACATGCCGCAAAGTGTCAAACCCTTTGCAGAGGCGAGCGCAGGCATCACCAAGCTCCTTGAGAGACGCGAGGCACTGACATTGGCGCGCAAGGAAGGTGAGGCAAAATTCAAGGCGGCGCAACAGTCGGCAGACGCGATAAGCTTCGGCGCCGCGACCAGCGTATCGCGCCTCAAGGTGGGCGGCCTGTCGGCGGAGGCTTTGCGCGCCATCATGGCTGCGCCCGGTGACAAGCTGCCGACGGTGATTGGCGTGGCTGTGGAGGACGGTTATCGTGTCTACCGCATCAACAAGGTGGAGATGCCGGCCAAGCCTGACCCGAATCGCGAGGCGGCAATTCGTTCAGCCTTGGGCCGGGCGCAGGCCGAAGGCGATTTCTCGGCCTATCTCGAGGCTGTCAAGGCACTGGCGAAGGTGACGCTTTTCAAGGAGCGCATCGAGAAGAAGGCCAACTGAGCCGGCGTAAGGTTGCCGCGACGTTCAGCCTCGGTTGGCTTCGACCAAAGCCAGGCATTCGCGCGCGGCAACGTCGAAGGCCGCGTTGTCCGAGGCAGCGACAGGGAGTACCGCCGCGGCGTTGAAACCCTTGTAGTTGCGCATCATGCCGCGCAGATAGGCCGGATCGTAGTGCTCGGCCAGCAATGCGGCGACCAGTTCATCCCAGGCACGACGTTCGCCAAGCGCCTTCCAGTGCGCGATGCGCGCCTGCCCGTGCAGCGCGGTCAGGCAATCCAGTTGCGCGCCCAGCGCCTCCATGTCATCCAGGAAATGCGCGTACTCGTCCTTGAGAAGCGCGACACGATGCTCGATGGCCAATTCCACGCGCAGGCAGGGCGCAGCGCGCATGGCCGCCATCAGCGCGTCGGGCACCTGCAGGACACCGATCTTTTTGCTTTCTGCCTCGACCAACACCGGTCGGGATAAATCGAAACCGAGCAATTGCGAACGCACCAGGCTGTCGAACATTTTTTGCGAAGGTTGATCCTGCCCCGGCAGTTCGCCCAGTACCGATCCGCGATGGCAGGCGAGCTCCTCCAGATCCAGCACCTGTGCGCCGACGCGGCGCAATGCGCGAAGCAGCCGGCTCTTGCCGCTGCCGGTCACTCCGCAAACAATGCGAAAAGTCAGCGCTGACGGCAGCGAACCCAGGTCCGTCACGACGCGGCGACGATAGGCACGGTAGCCACCCTCGAGTTGCTCGGCGTGCCAGCCGATGCGACGAAACACTTCCACCATGGCGCCTGAGCGCTGGCCACCGCGCCAGCAATACACAAGCGGGTGCCACGCACGCGGACGATCGGCGAACAGGGTCTGCAGATGTCGCGCCAGGTTGGCAGCCACCAGCGCGGCACCGGCGCGCTTGGCCGCGAATGCAGAGTCTTCGGCGTGCAATGTGCCTATCCGCGCACGCTCCTCGTTGTTGAGCACCGGGGCAGTGGTCGCACCGGGAATGTGATCAAGGGCGAACTCCGCCGGCGAGCGCACGTCGATGATCTCGTCGAAATCCGCGAGTCGGTCGAGGGCGCTGATTGCGGCATCGATTGCCGCTGATCCACGCTGCTTCAACGTTTTGCCGTTCGCGTCAGCGGCGCGAGCATCGCCCACACGTTGTCGAGGATACGCGCCTGTGCGGCCTCGGTCGGATGGATGCCATCAGCCTGGAACAGGTCGCGGCGCTCGCCGACACCCTCGAGGAAAAACGGCACCAGAGCGATCTTGTGGGTGGCGGCCAGATCCGTGTAAAGATTGCGGAAGCGTTCCGCGTAGTCGCGACCGTAGTTGGGCGGCAGTTGCATCCCGCACAGCACCACGCGCGCACCGGCGTGCCGCGCGGCCCGGATCATGGTATCGAGGTTGGCGCGTGTTGCCGTCAGCGCCAGCCCGCGCAGCCCGTCGTTGCCGCCCAGTTCGATGATGACGATGGCCGGGCGCACGCGGGTAAGTTCAGCGGTGATGCGCGATGCTCCGCCCGCCGTGGTCTCGCCGCTGATGCTGGCGTTGACGACGCTATAATCCGCGCGCAATTCACGCAGTCGTTTTTCAAGAAGCGCTGCCCAGCCGGTGCCGCGCGCAAGCCCATACTCGGCCGACAGGCTGTCCCCATAGACCAGGATCGTGCGCGTCGCCGCATGTGCGGCGAGCGCGGGCGCGGCCAGGGCCAAGACGCAAAGCAGTCGGCAGACGATCTTCATGAGCGAAGAACGAATCATCATCGAAACGCGGGCCTTGAGCAAAGCCGTTCCCAACGGTGAGGCGGATCTGACGATTTTGCACGAGATCAACCTCGCGGTGGCCGAAGGCGAGACGCTCGCGATCGTCGGTGCCTCCGGGTCCGGCAAGTCGACCCTGCTTTCGCTGCTGGCCGGGCTCGATACGCCGACCGGCGGGCAGGTCCTGCTGGACGGCATCGACCTCTTCGCCGTCGACGAAGACGGCCGCGCGGCACTGCGCGGGCGTCTGGCGGGCTTTGTGTTCCAGTCATTCCAGCTGATGCCGCATTTGAATGCACTGGAGAACGTCATGTTGCCCCTTGAACTGGCCGGCCGACGCGATGCCGCCGCGGTCGCGCGGACCACTCTGGAGCGCGTTGGACTGGCGCAGCGCTTGCGTCACTACCCAAAACACCTGTCAGGGGGCGAGCAGCAGCGCGTGGCCGTGGCGCGCGCCTTCGCCCCGCAGCCGCGCATTCTCTTTGCCGACGAGCCTACCGGCAACCTCGATACCGTGACCGGCGCGACCATCATCGACCTCCTTTTCGAACTCAACCGTGAACGCGGCACGACACTGATTCTTGTGACCCATGATGCTGCGATCGCCTCGCGATGCTCAAGGCGGATCGGAATTAAGGAGGGACGGGTCGAGTCGCCCTGATGGCGTTTCGGTGCGCGCGCGAACCCCGCATACTGACGTTTGCGAATATTGACTGAGAAGGTAAGAGGGTGGATTGACCTGGCGACAAGTGTGACTTTTCGCACGTTTTCCCGGCCAATTGCCCGGGCGGCGGCGTTGACCGAAGGCGCCGTACGCGAGAATGTCGCGCGTCGCGTGAAGCCGGGATGAAGATCGTGAAATTTCTATAACGGCGACTTATTTCATTGTTGCCAAGAGCAGGTCCCAATACCCTATCAGCGTCCACACGTAGTTTGTGCTTGAGCGAGCGGGGATTGCTCGAGGTACGGTGGTGCGGCAAGATGAGAGAGGGGATGCGAAAACCATGAACAGGTGTGCGAGCATGTTTGCTTCCATTTCGGCTTTACGATTCCGAACAGTGTCGTCGAAGGCCGCGCGATTACTCGTCGCCCTCTGGGTAACGTTCTGTGCTGCGAGCACCGCGCTCGCAACTGACTTCTCCGTCACGTGGAATCTATTGTCGACGACCAATACTCCGCTCGCGCGCGGATGGTCGGCAATGACATGGGTACCAACGCAGAACCGCCTTGTACTCTGGGGCGGCTCCGGTGCGGTTTACATGAACGACATCGCCGGACTTGATCCGGTTTCGCGTGCCTGGACCACTTACGATGCGCAGGCCAATTGTCCCGGCAACACCTCGTTTGCACGCCCTAACGGCAGTGATGAGAGCGGTGTTGCCTACGATGCGGTCAATGACAGGTTGTGGATTTATCAGGGCGGGCGTGGGTACACCTGCGCGACGCCCCAGGCGGTCGGACGGATTGCCGGTGCTGGCACGACTTCCACCGCGATCATAGATCCCACCTTGACATCCGAGACAGACGATCACTACCGGGATTTTCTAGTACGCATTTCCAGCGGCGCGCGCGTCCGTGTCAGCAGCTATATCGCCGCAACAAAGACGTTGACGCTGGAATCGCCCCTGGCGGTCTCGGCCGGCACGGCTTACGACCTTTATGCCGATTTTGGCGACGGCACATGGTCGTACAACTTCTCGACCGGCGCATATACAAAATTGATGTCGCGCTACTGGGGCTACACCGGGGTTGTGCCGGATTTCCGCAGGAGCATGGGGTTCGCATCCGATGGCACGCGCGCCGTGCTGTTCGGCGGTGAAGATTTTCGCAACGAGCTCCACTGGCTTAACTTTGCGACGGGCGCCTATGAACTCAAGATTCCGCGCGGATTGTCCACGTCGCCTCCAGCACGGGGGCAGATCGAGAATCAGTTTGCCTACGACAGCGCCAATGCGCGCTTCGTGCTTTTTGGCGGACGCTGCTTCGAGCCGGCGCGCTGTACCTATCAGGGCAAGCTCGACGATACCTGGGTCTACAACCCCGCGACCAATGCCTGGTTGAACGCATCGTCCGCCGTCCGTCCCCCGGCGCGTGACCAGGCACAGATGTTTTTTGACTCACTCAACAACGTTATCGTGCTTTATGGCGGTATCGCCGCCGACGGCAGCACCCTCAATGACTTGTGGACGTTCAACGTCGGGTCCCTGACCTGGACCCAGCAGACCATGCCTTCGACAAATCCCGGGGGGCGGTTCTTGGCGCTTTCCGGATTCGCCCCAACCACCAATTGCGGTGTTGTCGCCTGGGGAAACACCTCTGGGACAGCGCTTACCAGCACGATATGGGAGGTTTGCCTGCGCACTCCCAACGTGGCGCCGACCGCAAGCTTCACGGCGACACCGACGAGCACGACGGCGGGCCAGTCTGTGATCTTGAATGGCTCGGCCAGCAGCGACAGTGACGGGAGCATCGTCAGCTACCGGTGGGACTTTGGCGACGGTACGATATTTCCGGCGGTGGGGGTGACCAACGCTTCGCCGACGACCAGCAAGAGCTACGCGGCGGCGGGGACCTATACGATCACCCTGACGGTGACCGACAACGGCGGGGCGACGGCGAGCACGACGCGGCAGGTCACGGTGAGTCCCGCCAATGTCCCGCCGACGGCGAGCTTCACGACCACACCGTCGAGCACGACGGTGGGCCAGTCGGTGAGTCTTAACGCCGGAGCCAGCGTGGACACCGATGGCAGCATCGTCAACTACCAGTGGGACTTTGGTGACGGGACGAGCTTCCCGGCGGTGGGGGTGACCAATGCGTCACCGACGACCAGCAAGAGCTACGCGGCGGCGGGCACGTACACGATCACCCTGACGGTGACCGACAACGGCGGGGCGACGACAAGCACGACGCGGCAGGTCACGGTGAACGTGCCGGGTAATGTCCCGCCGACGGCGAGCTTCACGTCCACACCGTCGAGCACGACTGTGGGCGTGTCGGTGAGTCTTGACGCCGGAGCCAGCGTGGACAGCGATGGCAGTATCGTCAACTACCGGTGGGACTTTGGTGACGGGACGAGCTTCCCGGCGGTGGGGGCGACCAACGCGTCGCCGACGACCAGCAAGAGCTACGCGGCGCCAGGGAGCTACACGATCACCCTGACGGTGACCGATAACAGTGGGGCGACCGCGAACACGACTAGGCAGGTGGCGGTAAGCGCACCGAGTAGCGGCGGCACCGAGACGGCGTGGCTGGAAGATGCGCTGCCGTCCGGGGCGAGCACCGGAGGCAATGAGCCGTGGACGTGGGTGACGGCCAACCCGGCACCGTATTCGGGCACGCATGCGCACCAGTCGACGCTGGCGGCGGGGATGCACCAGCATCACTT
>JBJXGS010000007.1:0-14158 GCA_046160545.1 Burkholderiales bacterium | reverse complement strand
CAGCTGCCCGGGATCGCCAAGAACGGAGCCGCAGCATGAACGACTGGGCCCTTGCGGCGCGCTGCCAGGCGTTCATGTATGAATACGCCGCCAGCCTGGACGAAGAGCGCTTTGACGACTGGGTCGCGCTCTTCGATCCGCAAGGCTGCGTCTACGAAGTGCTGTCGCGCGAGAATCGCGACCTCGGTTTGCCGGCGCCGATCATGGGTTGCTACACCCATGGCATGGTGCAGGACCGGGTGGCGATGCTGGCCAAGGGCGTGCTCACCTATCGGCATGACCGGCTGCTGCGCCAGGTCAGCAACCTGCGCGTGCGGCGCGCCGGCGACCTGTTGCGCATCGATGCGGGCCTGGTCGTGTATCGATCGGATGAAGAGGGCGTTTCCTCGCTCTACATGGTCGCGCGTTACGAGGTCGACGTCGCCGACGACGGGGAACGGATGCAGGTCCGCCGCATGGCGGTCGTGGTCGACTCCTTCGGCATCGACACCATGCTGGCCGTGCCGCTCTGACTTCGCTTGGGCGATAGACTCCGCCGCAACGCAAAGGAGTCCAGCCGATGGCCGACAGCTTCAAGCCCACACCCCGCACGCGGGTCAGGCGCCTTAACCAGCGAGCACGCTACGACCGCGAAAGTGTGCATGCGATTCTCGACGCGGGTTTCCTCTGCCATGTCGGCTACGTGATCGACGGGCAGCCCTTCGTCACGCCGACCGCCTACTGGCGCGAGCGCGACACGGTCTACTGGCACGGCTCGTCAAAGTCGCGTGCACTGATGGCGGTGGAAGCCGGTGCGCCGGTCTGCATCACCGTATCGATGCTCGACGGCCTTGTGGTGGCGCGCTCGGGCTTTCACAAGTCGGTCAATTACCGCTCGGTGATGGCCTTTGGCAAGCCCCACAAGATCACCGACCCTGCGGAGAAGCTGGCCAAGATGGAGGCTTTCGTCGAGCGCGTCTATCCCGGCCGCTGGCAAGAACTGCGTCCTGTCACGCGCCAGGAACTCAAAGCCACGACCATCCTCGGACTCGATCTCGAAGAGGTGGTGGCGAAGGTGCGCACCGGCGGTCCGGTCGACGACGAGCCGGACTACGCGCTACCCATCTGGGCCGGAGTCATACCGATCAGGCAGGTGTTGGGCAAGCCGGTGGATGACACTCGATTAGCACCGGGAGCGGGCAAACCGCCCAAAGTCACCCTGTAGGACCGGCCGCGCAACTAGCGCGGCGCCAGCACCAGTTGCGTCTGGATCACCACCGCGCAAAGCTTTCCGTCGGCGTTGGTGATCGAGGTCTGCCAGACCATCGTGCTGCGCCCGCGATGCAGGGCCACGCTCTCACCGCGCACGACGGTGCCGACCCTGGCACCGGCGATGAACTTGGTGCTCGAGTCGGTCGTCGTGGTGCCGTGGCCGGGCGGAAGATTGATTACGGTGCCCACAGCACCCAGCGTGTCTGCGAAAGCCATGGCACTGCCGCCATGCATGATGTTGCCGCCGGTACACAGGTCGGGGCGAATCAGCATTTCGGCCACGACTTTGTCGGGCGCAAGCTCGATCAGCTTGATGCCCATCAGGCCAGGCAACAGTGGTTCGAGCCTGGCTTGCATGGTCGCAACGTCATGCATGGGGTTCACCTCACGTTCCCGCTTTATGGCCGATGCAGCGCGCAGAGCTTGTTGCCATCGGGATCGCGCACGTAGGCCAGGTTCAGTGAGCCTGCGGGCCCCTGGCGCGGGCCCGGCGGATCCTCGATCGACTTGCCGCCATGTGCCACCGCGGTGTCGTGAAACTTGCGCACTTGCTCCAGGGAGGTGCACTTGAAGCCGACCGTGCCGCCATTGGCGGCGCTGACAGGCTCGCCATTGATCGGCTCGCTGACGCAGAAGGTTCCGCCGTCGTGCCGATAGAACAGCCGGTTCTGGCCGGTCTTGTTCTGGTTGCGCGCCGGCTCTCCCGCACCGAGCACGCCGAGGACCGCGTCGTAGAACCGCTTGGAGCGCTCGATATCGCTCGTACCGACCATCACATGACTTAACACTGATCTTCTCCTCGGGGAAATGGACAAAGCGAGCTGCGGTCACCCCAAAAGCCCGCGGCACGCCGAGCGCCGCGCGAACGACGCGACGCCCGTCAACTCAAGCAAGATTACACAACCGGCGCGAGGATGGAAGCGACCAGCCTAGTGCCACACCCGGGTGACGCCCGCCACAACACACTGCCAGCTTGTTGGGCTATTCGGTCAGCGGCCGCGCCGCGCGCGTCGCACCACCCAGGGTGCGACGATCAGGAGCGCCGTGATCGCAAGAAACGTGGCTGAGATCGGCTGGGTCACGAACACACTGGCATCGCCCTGCGCGATCTGCAGCGCGCGGCGGAACTGTGTCTCGGCCAGCGGCCCCAGAATCAGGCCGATCACCGCCGGGCCGACCGGGATGTCGAAGCGACGCATCGCGAATCCCAAGAGTCCAAAGATGTAGAGCATCAGAAGGTCGACCCAGGACTGATGCATGCTGTAGGCACCCAGGGTCGCGAAGACCAGGATGGCCGCGTAGAGGATGTCGCGCGGGATCGACAGTACGCGCACCCACAGGCCGATCAGGGGCAGGTTGAGGACGAGCAGGATGACGTTGCCGACATAAAGGCTCGCGATCAGGCCCCACACCAGCGCCGCCTGCGACTCGAAGAGCAGCGGTCCGGGCTGGATGCCGTAGTTCTGGAAAGCGCCAAGGAGGATCGCAGCGGTCGCCGAGGTCGGGATGCCCAGTGTCAGGAGCGGCACCAGCACGCCGGTGGCAGCCGCGTTGTTGGCCGCCTCGGGGCCGGCCACGCCCTCGATGGCGCCGTGGCCGAATTCTTCCGGATGCCTGGAGAGCTTTTTCTCGGTCGCGTACGAAAGGAATGTCGGGATCTCCGAGCCGCCTGCGGGGATGGTGCCGAAGGGAAAGCCGATCGCGGTCGCGCGCAGCCACGCCGGCCAGGAGCGCGACCATTCCGCACGGTTCATCATCACGCGGCCCTTGACTGCTTCCAGCGACTCGGTGAGGCGGCTGCGGTAGGCGGCCACGTAGAGTGCCTCGCCGACCGCGAAGAGTCCGACCGCGAGCACGACCACGTCGACCCCGTCCAGAAGTTCGGGAACGCCAAAAGCAAAGCGCGGCTGCCCGGTCTGGCTGTCGATGCCCGCCAGGCCCAGCAGCAGCCCGAGGAAAAGGCTGGTCAAGCCGCGCACCGTGGACGAACCGAGCACGGCGGCAACCGTCACAAAGGCAAAGATCATGAGCGCAAAGTACTCGGCCGGGCCGAACTTGAGTGCGACGGTCACCACCAGCGGCGCCAGCAGGGTGAGAAGCACGGTGGCGATGCTGCCGGCAACAAAAGATCCGATCGCGGCCGTCGCCAATGCCGGCCCCGCGCGTCCGGCCGTGGCCATGCGGTTGCCTTCAAGCGCGGTCGCGATCGAGGCCGATTCGCCCGGTGTGTTGAGCAGGATGGTCGTGGTCGACCCGCCGAACATGGCGCCGTAATAGATGCCGGCGAACATGATGAGCGCACCGGTTGGATCCAGCTTGGCGGTCAGCGGCAAGAGCATCGCAACGGTGAGCGCCGGGCCGACGCCGGGCAGCACGCCCACGAAGGTGCCGAGCGTCACGCCGATCAGGCCCCACAGCAGGTTGGCCGGCTGCAGTGCGACGCCAAAGCCGGCCATGAGCGCGTTGAAGGCTTCCATATCTAAGTCCCCGCCGCGCCCAGGAGCGGCAAGAGCCAGCCCGCCGGCAGGTTGACGTTCAAAAGCTTGACGAAGAAGAGGAACACCGCCAGCGAGATCACCAGGCCCAGAGCAAGGTCGCGCGCGATGCGGCGACTGCCGAAGCCGCGCGCGACGCCCGCGAAGAGCGCCATGCCGGCGATCACGAAACCGGCGTGGCCAATCAGTGCCATGTGCGCAAACAGGCCCGCGCTGACCCAGCCGAAGCCGGCCGCGTGGAAGGCGTGCTCGCCGCGCGCTTCCGGGTCATCGGGAACAGCCTGGCGCCAGCCGCCGGACAGGGCCTCGAAGAGCAGCCACAGGCCCAGGACGAGCAGACCTCCGGATACCACCGCAGGCACAAAGTTGGGCCCGATGCCCGAGTAGCCGCCTTCGCCGGAGAGACCCGCGGTGATCACGACCGCGCCGCCCCCCAGGGCGAGCACCCCGAGGGACAGCGCGATTTCGGCGGCGGAACGGCGCACGATCGCGTGCCGTGGCCGATCGTCTACTTCTTCAGCCCGAGCGACTCGATGATCGCGCCAACGCGCTTGGTGTCTTCCTCTAGGAACTTGCGGTAATCGTCACCGGCCAAGAACACCGAGGTCCAGCCCAGCTTGTCCAGGGTGCCCTTCCAGGCCGGCGTCTCGGTCGTGTCCTTGACCAGCTTGATCAGGGCATCGCGCTGCGCCGGGGTGATGCCGGGTGCACCGAAGATGCCACGCCAGTTGCCCAGCTCGACGTCGATGCCCTGCTCCTTGAGCGATGGCATGGCGTCAATCCTGGCCGGCGAGGACTGCGCCAGCGCACGCATCTTGCCTGCCTTGACCTGCTCGGCGAATTCGCCGATGCCCGACACCCCGGCCGAGACGTGCCCGCCCAGGATGGCCGAAACCGCCTCGCCGCCGCCCTTGAAGGGTACGTAGTTGATTTTGGCCGGGTCGACGCCGACGGCCTTGGCAATCAGCCCGACCAGGATGTGATCTGTCCCGCCGGCCGAGCCGCCGCCCCACGACACCTTGCCCGGGTTTTCCTTGAACGTCTTGACGAGGTCGCCCATGGTCTTGAAGGGCGAGTTCGCGGCCACGACGATGACCTCCCACTCGCTGGTGAGTCGCGCGATCGGCGTCACCTGGGTGAGATTGACGGGCGACTTGCCCAGGATGATGCCGCCGACCATGACCATGCCACCGATCATGACCGCGTTGGGGTCGCCCTTGGAGGAGTTGATGAACTGCGCCAGGCCGATAGTGCCGCCAGCGCCGCCCTTGTTGTCGAACTGCACGCCGGAGACGAGTTTCGCGGACTGCATCGCAGCGGCCAGGTTGCGGCCAGTCTGGTCCCAGCCACCGCCGGGGTTGGCCGGGATCATCATCTTGAGGCTGGGCTGGGCCAGCGCGGTGGCGGCGACGAGCGCGCCTGCCAGGGCGCAGGCCTGGCCCGCGCGTTTGAGAAACAGCATGGTGGTCTCCGTTTTCTTGAATTGGCTCCGCATCCAGCGGAGTCCTCGTGCCCGACCGTGTGGGCGGGCACGAGAATGTACCACTTGCTTCCCGCCATGGAAACGAGAGCCGGCAGGGGTCCGGATAGTCACGACAAAGGCGCACCGCGGCCGGATCGCCCGCGGGTCAAAGCTCGGTGCCGCGCTTGATGCGGGCCAGCGTCTGCTGCAGGATGCGCGCGTCGTTGCTGGCGCGATGGCGCGTGAAATTGAGCTCGGCGGCCACCCGTGCCTTGACCTCGGCCCAGCGCTCGGCTTCCGCATCGGTCAGTAGCTTGCGCAAGGATTCGACCCGAAAGCGCATCGGCGTCCCCGCGGCGTCGTAGAGCTTGCACAGCCAGGCGTAGTCGTTGCCCCAGGCATCGCTGTAGGCGGTCGTGCCTTCAAGCAGGGCGTTGACACTCGCAGCGACTTCCGGCAAGGGCTTGCCATGGACGGCCAGGATGGGCTGGGAGATGCCGTGCACCGACTCCGCCCGCGAATCCCAATGGGTCCAGCCGGGGTCCGGCAGCAACAGTGAACAGTAGGCTTGCCCCGCCGCGGTCACCAATCCGACTTCGATGGGATGGCTGCGCCCGCCAAGTCCGGATGCCTCAAGGTCGATAAACGCGGGGACGTCCATGGGCGGGCGTAAACTCGATTCCGTTCTCACGCGTTGAACGCTGGTGCGTTTGCGGCGCGCAGCCACTGCGAAGTGCTCGGCGTCGCTGCCGTGAACCGCCGCTAGGCCCTGACCGTCAGCGTCTTTGCATCCTAACCGGATTTGAATTGCCAACCGGACGACCCGAAGACATGGCTGTGGGCAAAGGTTACGAACTCTTCGCGATTCCGCGCAACCAGATCGAACTCGACGAGGCGGTCAAGCGCTCGCGCAAACGCTTGACGCGCACCGCTGCGGTGGCATCGGCGGCATCGGTCATACCGCTACCCGGGCTCGATATCGCGGTTGACGCCGGCGCGCTGATCAAGCTCATTCCCGAGATCAACCGCGAATTCGGGCTTACCCCGGAACAGATCGAGCAACTCTCGCCGAACAAACAGCTCATCGTCTACAAGGCGATCGTCGCTGTCGGCGGGGCGATGATCGGCAAGCTCATCACGCGCGAGCTGGTCATCGAGGCCTTGAAGGCTGTCGGAATACGCCTGACGGTCAAGCAGGCCGCCAAGTACGTACCGCTGGCCGGACAGGCCCTCTCGATGGCGATCGGCTACGCCGCCATGCAGTACGTGGGTCGAACCCACATCCGCGAATGCGTGCGCGTGGTCGAACTGGTGCGGAAAATCTGACGGACCGCGCAAACGTTGCATTGCGGCAGCTCGAGCGCCACGCATCGCAGCGACGGCCATCTACTCGGCGGACAGAAAAAAAGCGGGCCTTGCGGCCCGCTTTTCAAGAAAAAACGAAGAATTACTTCTTCGCGTCTTTCTTCGCGTCTTTCTTTTCTTCTTTCTTGGCATCGGCCTTCTTGTCTTGGGCGAAGACAGTGGTGGTGCCAGTGACGGCGAAGACGCCGGCGATCATGATTGCGAGCAGCTTTTGCATGGTAACTCCTCAGAAATGGAAAGTTTGCGGAAAACTCCGCTGTTATTACTATCGGGTAGGTTAAACCCGGGCGGAGTCTAGCAAAAAACGCGGCCCGCGTGAATCGGTTGACAAGTTCGGAATTTCCTTAGTTTTCATACCCTTCGGAACGATATTGCAGACCGGGCCGCATCTCCGGGGCGGGCCTGTTACAATAGGGGCTTCTGTACGGGAGCATCGGCGCCCCTGCTGCGATGCAGCAGACTGCGGCGACCCTTTCCCGCCTCGCGCGAGCAATCGCGCCGCCGCCCACCCTCATCCGGGTCGGGCCCACCCACCCGAAGAGAACCATGTCCTTTCAGAACCTCGGCCTGTCCGAGCCCATCCTGCGCGCTGTTCGCGAGCAGGGTTACGACGAAGCCACTCCCATCCAGCTCCAGGCGATCCCCGCGGTCCTGGCAGGCGGCGATATCCTGGCCGGAGCGCAAACCGGCACCGGCAAGACCGCAGGCTTCACCCTGCCCATCCTCCAGCGTCTGAGTTCGGACATCCGTCCGGCTTCGCCGTTCACACGCCGCGCGCCGCGCACCCTGATCCTCACCCCGACCCGCGAACTGGCAGCGCAGGTCGAGGAATCCGTGCGCACCTATGGCAAGTACGTCAAGCTCGCCTCGACGGTCGTCTATGGCGGGGTCGGCATCAATCCGCAGATCGCGGCGTTGAAGCGCGGGGTCGACATCCTGGTGGCAACCCCGGGACGCCTGCTCGACCTGCACGAGCAGCGCGCAGCCGACTTGTCGAAGATCGAGATCCTGGTGCTGGACGAAGCCGACCGCATGCTCGACATGGGCTTCATCCCCGACATCAAGCGCATTCTGGCGCTCCTGCCCAAGAAGCGCCAGAACCTGCTCTTCTCGGCCACGTTCTCCGACGAGATCCGTGCGCTGGCTGACACACTGCTCAACAAGCCGGCCTCCATCGAGGTCGCGCGCCGCAACGCCACCGTCGACATCATCGAGCAGACCGTCCATCCGGTGGACCGCAACCGCAAGACCGAATTGCTCACCAAGCTGATCCGCGACGGCAACTGGTTCCAGGTGCTGGTATTCACGCGCACCAAGCACGGCGCCAACCGCTTGGCCGAGAGCCTTGACGCCAAGGGCATTCCGTCGCTCGCGATCCATGGCAACAAGAGCCAGGCGGCACGCACGCGCGCCCTGTCAGAATTCAAGTCGGCCAAGCTGCAGGTGTTAGTCGCCACCGACATCGCCGCGCGCGGCATTGACATCTTTGAACTGCCGCATGTGGTCAATTTCGACCTGCCCAACATCCCGGAGGATTACGTGCATCGCATCGGCCGCACCGGCCGTGCCGGAGCCGGCGGATCCGCGGTGTCGCTGGTGTGCATCGACGAACGCGTATTCCTGCGCGACATCGAACGCCTGATCAAGCGCGAGATTCCGCGCGTGGTCGTGCCCGGCTTCGAGCCTGATCCCAACGTGCGCCCCGAGCCGATCCAGACCGGTTCGCGCGGGTCGAACCGGCCGCCAGCGCGCGGGGCCGGCCGCAGCGGGAGTTCGGCCAGGAGCGGAAGTACCGCACGCAGCGGTTCGGGCAGCAATTCGGGCAGCCAGCCGCACGGCAAGCCGCCGTCGCGAGGCGGGTCGCCGTTTGCGCGCCAACCCCAGGGCGCACGCCAGGCACCGCCACATCGCACCGGCGGGCGCGGCCGATAATCCGGAGCTTCTCAAGACGGAGATTCCGATGGCGAAGCAAAAAGTTGTCCTGATCACCGCCGCAGGGTCGGGCATGGGCGCTGCGATCGCCCGCCGCCTGGCAGGAGACGACTGGCAGGTGGCCGTCATGTCTTCCTCCGGCAAGGGCGAGGCATTGGGTCGCGAACTGGGCGGTCTGGGCTTCACCGGATCGACCACCGACGCTGACGCGCTGGCGCGCTTTGTGGCCGCGGCCGAGGAGCGCTTCGGCCGCATCGACGCAGTAGTCAATAGCGCCGGCCACCCGCCCAAGGGCGAGTTGCTGGAGATCAGCGACGCCCAGTGGCACGCGGGCATGGACGTGGCATACCTCAACGTGGTGCGCATGGCGCGCCTGACGACCCCGGCCCTGGCGCGCGCCGGTGGCGGCGCGATCGTCAACATCTCGACCTTTGCCGCCTTCGAACCCGACCTCCTGTTCCCGGTTTCGGGGCCGCTGCGCGCTGCGCTCGGCAGTTTCGCCAAGCTGTACTCGGATCGCTACGCCGCCGACAACATCCGCATGAACAACCTTCTGCCGGGCTACATCGACAGCCTGCCCGAGAAGGAAGAGCGCCGCGCGAAGATTCCGCTCAAGCGCTACGGCAAGACCTCCGAGATCGCCGGCACTGTGGCCTTCCTGCTCTCGCCGGACGCGGCCTATATCGCCGGACAGAACCTGCGCGTGGACGGCGGCATCACCCGCTCAGTCTGAGCCGCTCCGCGGGTCGGCCCGCATGCCGCGCATCGAGCGTGGCGAGCGTCCATCCCGCGACGCGGCCGCTTCAAGCCTTGCCACTGCCGATGATGCGCGGCAAAGCAGCGTCAAGGACCTCCTTGCGGATCGGCTTGGTGATGAACGCAAAGGCACCGAGCATCATCGCGTTGGCCAGATCGGCCTGGCCGCGCTTCTCCGAAAGCAGGACGATGCGGGTTGCCGCATAAGCGGCGTCAACACGCAGCGCCTCCATGGTGCGGAACGCATCCAGGCGCGGCATTTCGGTATCGATGACCATGACGTGCGGCTTTAACGCCGCGCCCAGGGCGGCACGCATGGCATCGCGGTCGACCGCGGTCGAAACGCTAAGCCCGGCGCGCGAAAAGAGCAGTTCGAGAATGCGGGTTTGCGGCGCGAGATGTCCCGCGATGAGTGCCCGCGCCTTGGCCGGCAACCCCACATCGGCGTCCGGATAGACATAGAAGCCGTTGCTATGGAGTTCCTTGAACGCCGGCACAGACTCGATCACCGCCATGCGCCCGGTGGTTTTGAGTCGCTGTGTGACTTCCGGCGCAGGCGCCGCGCCCGCCACCTTCGCCAGGTCGGCCAGGATATCGCTGATGAGTGCATCGGCGGCCGCGTCAGGCAAGAATTCGGACACCACGCCTTTTGGCAGTTCGCTGGTGAGGCCAAACGCCATTTCGTCGACCTCTACCTCGCCGACGCGTGCAATCAGACCTTGGCGCAGCAGCTCCGCGGTCCACAACACCAGGTCCTCGACATCCAGATGGGACATCTCGGCGGCCAGTGCATGGGCCTCGCGCTTGCCGTCGATCAAGCGCAGCAGGCGACGAAATCCGGTCGACAGCGGAACGCCCGGGTCGTTCAGGGCGATCGCCCCGGAGCGGGTTCGTTCGTAGATGATCGGCTGCATGAGCGTGTTAGCTGCCGAGGCGTAATCCTCGAGTCACGATTCTACGGCCGGCCCGCGTCGCGACAGGCGGCGCATGCGCGATAATTTCAGGTCTGTTCCCGACTTTGCAGTCGCATCGTTTTCGCCACGGAGATATCCCATGTTGCATCGCCCGCCCCTCTGGCTCATGGCCGGCCTCTTCAGCCTGACACTGGCCGCCTGCAAGGAAAGCCCCCCGCCGGCAGCACCTGCCGCACCGAAGGCACCCGCCGCAGCGCCTGCATCGGGATCGTCCTCCCCGGCGCCGGCGGCGAGCGGAGCGGCCGCTCCTGCGGGAGGCCTGCTCGAACAGGCCGCCAAGGGCAGCGGTTTCACCGTTGGCAGCATGATGGCTGCCAAGACCATTTACGTGTTCTTCGACCCGCAATGCCCGCATTGCGGCCATCTGTGGGAAGCCGCCTTGCCCCTGGCCAATCAGCTGCGCATGGTGTGGATCCCGGTCGCCTTCATCGGCACCAAGTCGGCGTCGCAGGGTGCGGCGCTGCTCGCGGCGCAGGACCCGGCCGCCGCCATGACCGCACACGAAAAGAGCCTCCTGGCCAAGCAGGGCGGGCTGATCCCGCCGGACAACCTGCCGGCCGAACTCGCCTCCAAGGTCAAGGCCAACACCGAATTGTGGAAGCAGCTGGGCGGCGAATCGGTGCCGTTTACCGTTTTCAAGAAGCCCGGCAGCGAGGAAGTCGGCAAGTTCGCCGGAGCGCTCGATACCGAGAACTTGAAGCGCCTGCTCGGTCTGTGAGCCGCGGGCAGCACCTCGCCGGCAGGAGCTAGAGGACAACCTCGATCAGGTAAGGTGCCGCGGCCGCCAGGCCGCGCTGCATCTGCGTTGCCAGTTCGTCGAGCGTGGTGGCCTGTCCTGCCTCGACGCCCATGCCGCGCGCCAAGGAACGCCAGTCGAGATCGGGCCGATCCAGAGTGAGCATGTCGGTGGCACGCTGTCCCGGCACGCCTGCGCCGACGCTGGCCAGTTCGCCTTTCAGGATGTTGTAACTGCGGTTGGCAAAGACCAGCACCGTGACCGGCAGGTTCTCGCGCGCCATAGTCCACAGCGCCTGCAGGGTGTACATGCCGCTGCCGTCGCCTTCCAGTGCGATGACCTTGCGCCCGGCGCCGGCGATGGCTGCACCAGTCGCGGCCGGCAGGCCAAAGCCGATCGAGCCGCCCATGACGGTGAGCCAGTCGTGCGGCCGGGCATGCGTGGTCATCGCAGCGAAACCACGCCCGGTCGAGACCGATTCGTCGACCACGATGCCTTCCTCGGGAATGAGCGCACCCAACACCGCTGCGATGCCTTCCTGGGTGAGCTTGCCAGTGGGCAGCCCGGGCGGATCGAGCCTAGCCACATGCGCCGGTGCGGCTGCCTGCGCACCCAATTCGGCGGCCAGGGCCTCGAGCGCACCGACGATGTCTTCCTCCACACCAGCCAGTCGGGTGAAGCTGCAGGCAGCGGGTGCCTGCAGGCTGGGCTTGTCCGGATAGGCGAAGAAGCTCACCGGCGGACGCCCCCCCACCAGCACGACCGAGCGCAGGTCGGCCAGGGCCTTGACGGCCAGATCGACCACATAGGGAACGCGCTGGGTGATCACCCGGCCGGCGCCGCGATCGTAGCGGGGGCAGTTGTATTCGGAGAGCAGGCGACAACCGGTGACTGCGGCAATGCGTCCGGCCCAGGTCAGCGCCTGCTCGTGCACTCCGATGCCGCCCAGGAGAAGCGCGGCGCCGGGGATCTTGAGCGCGGCGGCCGCGGCGCGCACGGCTTCCGGCGTCACCTGCGTGCGTGGCGCGGGTGCACGCGCAACACTTGGAGCGTCCGCAGCGTTCCACGCGGTGTCGGCCGGCAGGACCAGCGTGGCGATCTGGCCGGGCGCGGTGCGCGCGGCCTCGACGGCGCGCGCACCATCGGCGGCAACATCGCGCGCATTCCAGCTCGTGCGCACCCAGTGCGACATTGGCCGCGCGATGCCTTCGATGTCGGCGGTCAGCGGCGCGTCGTGGCGGATGTGGTGCGCCGCGTGCTCGCCGACGATATTGACAATGCCGGAGCGCGCCTTTTTTGCGTTGTGCAGGTTCGCCAGTCCGTTGCCCAGGCCCGGGCCCAGGTGCAGGAGCGTCGCGGCCGGCTTGCCAGCGACGCGCCAGTAGCCGTCGGCCGCGCCGGTGACCACACCCTCGAAAAGCCCCAGCACGCAGCGCATGCCGGGCACGTGGTCCAGCGCCGCGACAAAGTGCATCTCGGAGGTACCGGGATTGGAAAAGCAGACATCCACACCGCTGGCGATCAGGGTGCGTACCAGTGATTCCGCGCCGTTCACGGGCTGTTCTCGCTTGTAAAGGAGGGGATGGCGACGCGTCAGGCGCGCCGCGTCAGGATCACGGCCAATTCGGCCATGCCCATCGGGTGCGCGATGCGCGCATAGGGCGGCTTGGGCCAGTCCCAGCGCCCCGCGTCGAACAGGGCGCGCATCGCGTGAATGTCGCTGTGATAGGGCGGGCCTTCGACGAAGCCTTCTGCCGCACCCTTGCGCGAGCCCTGCATGAAGAGGGCAAAGAGCCTGCCGCCGGGCTTGATCCACGCGTGCAATTGCGCCGCGTAGGCAACCCAATGGTCCGGGTGCAGCGCGCACAGGCAGGTCTGCTCGTAGACCGCATCGAACGGTTGTTGCGGGTTCCAGGCCAATACGTCGGCCATCTGCACGTCGGCTTGCCGGCCCGCCGCATCAAGTGCATTGCGGGTGCGCGCAATTGCAGCCTGCGCGTAATCGATCGCGGTCACCGAAAAGCCGTGTCCGGCAAGCTCGACCACCTCATAGCCCGAACCGCAACCAGGCACCGCGATGCGGCCGGCCGCAAGACTGCCGTCGGCGAGCCAGGCCGCCAGTTGCGGACTGGCCGCGCCGCGGTCCCAGGGCGTGGTTTGCTTGTCGAACTTGTCTTGCCAGAATTCGCGGGTCGGACCGGCCATGCGCAAATTGTGCCACGCCCGCCCGCTGGCCATCGCAGTGGGGCTTCAGAGCACCAGTGTCGCCCGCAGCAGGGTCGCGTCGGAGGGATTGGACGCAAATGCGAAGCCGCGCCGCTCCATGAAGTCGCGTGCCTTGCGGTTCATCGCCAGCACGTCGCCGTACAGATGCGTGATGCCGGCCAGTCGCGCGGCCCGCTCGAGCGCCTCCATCAGCTTCGAGCCGACGCCACTGCCCTGCCACTGGTCGTCGACCGCGATCGCGAATTCCGCGCCGCCAGCGTCGTCGGTCATGACATAGCGCGCCTCGCCGACCTGCACTTCGGTTTCATCGCTGACGGTCTCGGCGATGAGGGCCAAGTGACGCGTGTAATCAACCTGGGTCAGGTAAGCGGCCATGCTCGGAGTCAGATCCGGAATGCCGGCGAAGAAGCGCGCATAGCGCGATTCCGGCGACAAATGGCGCACAAATGAACGTGCCATCGCCTGGTCCTGCGGCAACACCGGGCGCAGCGTGACGCTGCGCCCGTCGGACAGCCGCACCTCCTCGATCAGGTGCGCGGGGTAGTCATGAACCAGATGCGTCGTTGCATAAGGGGCGAGCATGTCGACCTCCTTGGCCGCCCTCAGGCGGCGGTAGCGGACTCCTCGATGTCGATTTCGGCATCGTCAAGTCCGTAGATCAGGGTCAGTCCATCGGTGGCGCTGGCGTGGACCTGGCCCGGCGCAAGAATGATGTCGCTGGCATCCTCGTCCTGGGTGATCCAGACAGTGCCGCGCCGGCAGGCGACGCGGGCGCCGCGCGAATGCGGCAGGCGCACGATCTGCCGCGGGCCCAGGTGCAAAGTGAGTCGTGAAGTATCGATATTCATCGCAATTCCTTTCCGTAGATATGCGCTATGATCATGTCTTGCGCTGTGCGCCAGCACCGACTGATGCTGGGATCAACCCAAGGATTCAGGCCATAGGTTGCGCCATTCCGCAC
>JBJXGS010000006.1:0-3158 GCA_046160545.1 Burkholderiales bacterium | reverse complement strand
GCCAGGGCCGCGTACACCGCCGCGATGACGAAGGCGATCAGCTTGTAGCGCGCGACGTCGATGCCCAGCGCGCGTGCCGCGTCCTCGGACCCGGCGATCGCCGCCAGTGCGTGGCCCAGGCGCGAGTGTTTCAAGCGCGACGACACCCAGATGCACAGCGCCAGAGCCACGATCAGGGCCGCGAGCTGCCAGCGCTCGGAGGGCAGTTCGCGGCCGAAGGCACCCAGCGGCGGGATCGCAGCGATGCCGGTATAGCCCATGGTGACACGGTCCCACTGCACGGCGATTTCCTGCACGATCATGCCCAGCGCCAGGGTGGCCATGGCGAGGTAGTGGCCGCGCAGGCGCAGCGTCGGATAGCCGATCAGCAAGGCCAGCAACGCGGCCCCGGCAATCCCCAGGGGCATGGCCGCGAACACCGGCCAGTTGTAGGTGGTGGTCAGTACCGCCGAGGTATAGCCACCGATGGCTGCGAAGGCGTTTTGCCCGAACGACACCTGGCCGGTGTAGCCCATGAAGAAGTTGAGCCCGGTGACGAAGATCGCATACAGGGCTGCGAACCAAAGCACGGTGACCAGGTAGCCGCCGGCGATGAATGCATAGCCCAGCAGCGCCGCTGCGGCGATCCAGCCGACCCTGGCAGCCATGCTGCCGCGGCTCGGCTCAGGCGGCGGCAAAGTAGTAGCGGGCAAGGTCATGCGGGGATGTGATCTCATCGGGCGTGACTTCGGCGACCACGCGGCCGACGGACAAAAGATAGGCGCGCCGGGCGAGCTTCAATGCCAGCGGTGCGCGCTGTTCCACCAACAGGATGGGCAGTCCCGCGCGGTTGAGGCTTCCGAGGGTCTCGAGGATTTCGGCAGCCAACCGGGGGGCCAGGCCCAGCGACGGCTCATCGAGGAGGAGCAATCGCGGCCCCGCCATCATGGCGCGCCCGATGGAAAGCATCTGCTGCTCGCCGCCGGATAGCGAGCCCGCCAACTGGGTCTGGCGGTCCTTGAGGCGCGGAAAGAGGGCGAACACGCGCTCCAGGCGCGCGGCGATTTCGCCGGCGCGGTTGCCCAGGAGGTAGGCGCCGAGGTCGAGGTTCTCGCGCACCGTCATGGGCCCGAACACGCCGCGTCCTTCGGGGACCAGGATTACTCCCTGTTGCGTCACGGCGCGCGCGTCGTTGCGTGCCAGCGGTGCGCCTTCGAAGAGCACGCGGCCACCGCCCGCGGTCAAGCCCATGATGGCGCGCAGCAGGGTGGACTTGCCCGCACCGTTGGGGCCCAGCACGGCCACCAGCTCGCCGCGCCCGAGGGTCAGGTCGACCGGGTGCAGGGCCTCGACATTGCCGTAGCGCGCCCACAGGCCCTGCACCTCCAGTACCGCTGCGCTCATCGCAATGTCCGGGCGGTCATATCGACGCAAATCCGCTTCTGCAGCGCCTCACTTGACGATGCGCACCCGGCCATTCTGGATGGTGGCCAGGGCAAAGGGGTTTTGCGTGATGCCCTGGTGCACCGTCGGCGAGAAGTTGTAGACGCCGGTGGTGCCCTGGAAGCCGGTGATGGTCTCCATCGCGTCACGTACCTTGGCACCTTCGAAGGAATTGGCCTTCTGGATTGCCGCGACGGTCAGCATGACCGCATCCCAGCCGCGACCCGCCCAGTTGGGGTCGCGCTCGCCATGCCTGGCCTTCCACGGTCCGAGGAAGTCGGTGATCGCCTTCTTGAGCGCGCCCTCGGGCAGGGCGTCGACCACCTGCGAGGGAGCGGCGACGAAGAAGAACTTGTCGCCCAGTACTTCGGCGACGGGGCGGAACACCGCGAGGTCCTCGATGGACGTCAACATCAAGGTGGGCAGCCCCAGTTGCTTGATGTTCCTGGCTACCGTCAAGGTGGTGCCGCCGATGCCGATCTTGAGGATGGCGCCTGCGCCGGCGGCGTTCATCTTGCCGATCTGCACCGACATGTCGGCATCGTCCTGCTTGTACTGGTCCACGCCGGCCAGGGTGAGACCGTAGTTGGCGGCTGACTTCTCGGCCACCGTCTTTTGCAGGTTCGCGTAGGGCGTGGGATCGTGCAGCACACCCACGCGCTTGATCTGCGTGTGGTCCTTCAGGTATTCGAGGCGCTTTTCCACTTCGAAGCGTGCCAGCGGCAGGGTCGAGAAGGCCCATTTCAGGTGCTCCTCGTTCTGCGGCAGGATCGAGCACAGCATCATGGGGATGCCGGCGCGCGCCACCATGCCCGCGGCCGCAAGATTGCCAGCCGAAACGCAGCCCGACAGGAAGGCATCGACCTTGTCGGAAGACATCATCTTGCGGTATACGGTCACGGCTTCCTGCGGCTCGGAGCGGTTGTCCTCGACCACGACTTCCAGCCTGCGGCCATTGACCCCGCCACGCGCGTTGACCGCCTCCACTGCAATGCGCACCCCGTCTGTCCAGGCGCGGTCGACGGTGGCGGCATAGCCGGTCAGGCCGGCGGATATGCCGATTTTGTAAGTCTGTGCCGCCGCTCCGGCGGACAGCAATGCGAGGCTCAAAGTGGCCAGCTTGGTCAAGGTGCGCATTTCAGGTCTCCTGGTTGTGCTGCGTTTGAGTGCTTTTAGTTTGTCGGCGGCCCGTAGCCGCCACCTCCGGGTGTTTCCAGTACCACTACATCGTCGGGTTGCAGGGTGAGCTTGCGTGCTTCGGATACGTCGCGCCCGTTCACACGGAAGTGTCCGCCGGCACCGGGCATGCCGCCGCCCAGTCCTTCCGGGCCTTCACCCAGTCGGCTCGGCACGGCATTGAGTGTCCAGGGCTTGTCGGTACGCAGATGGAACTGGATCACCTGGCCATCGCCGCCCGGAGTGCGTCCAGCGCCGCCGCTGCCGAGTCGCAGTTCCTTGCGGTCGAACACGATCGGCATGGCCGCTTCGAGAATCTCCACCGGCACCGCGGCCACTCCGGTCGGATAACAGGTGGCGGATGGGCCCGGCTTGGTCAGGCGCGCGCCCATGCCACCGGAGTAGTTGAACATCGACGAGGTGAATGCCGAGCCGTCGTCGCGCCGGCCCTGCACCTGCATGGTCCATACCGCGCCGGCGCCCTCGGCCAACACTCGATCGGGTATCACGTGGTACAGGGCCTTGAGGATCGGCATGGAGACATACATGCCGACCACATG
>JBJXGS010000005.1:0-68558 GCA_046160545.1 Burkholderiales bacterium | reverse complement strand
TCTCGGCGCCAAACCAGGTCGCAAACACCGTCGCGGTGACCACCGGCAGGGGCAGGCTGCGTCCGGCGACGGCGAAGTCCTTGGCGGTATGCACGCGGGTCGCGGCGTACAGGCCGATGCCGACCGAGACCAGCAAATAAAGGGCGATGAATCCGATCAGCATGATGTCAACTGGAGTCCGCTGGGGCAGCAGCCGATTATTCCCAAGCCGCCCCCGGTCGTCAACGCCCGATAAAGCGCCATAGCTCCCAGGCGACCACCGCTGCCAGCGCGGCGGCGATCCAAGCCAGGCGCGAACTGAGTCGCCGCTGCCCGTCGACCAGGCGCTTGAGCAGCGCGTCGTCAGGTGGCGCGGCGGCCCGCTCCAGTGCGCGGCTGATCAGGCGCGGCCATTGCGGGATCATCTTGGCAAAGTTGGGGGCCTCGCGCTCCAGCGAACGGGTGAAGCCAGCCCAGCCCAACTGGTCCTTCATCCAGCTCTCGAGGTATGGCTTGGCGGTGGACCAGAGATCCAGCTCGGGGTCGAGCTCGCGCCCCAGGCCCTCGATATTTAGGAGCGTCTTTTGCAGTAAAACCAGTTGCGGCTGTATCTCCACGTTGAAGCGCCGCGAGGTCTGAAACAAGCGCAGCAACACCTGACCGAGGCTGATCTCCTTCAAGGGCTTGTCGAACACCGGTTCGCAGCATGCGCGCACCGCGCCTTCGAGCGCCTCGACATTGGTGTTCTTCGGTACCCAGCCGGATTCGACATGCAATGTGGCGACGCGGTGGTAGTCGCGATTGAAGAACGCCAGAAAGTTCTTGGCCAGGTAGTCCTTGTCGAATTCGGACAGCGTGCCGACGATGCCGAAGTCCAGCGCGATGTAACGCCCCAGGGTCTGCGCATCGTCGGACACATAGATGTTGCCCGGGTGCATGTCGGCGTGGAAAAAGCCGTCGGAAAATACCTGCGAGAAAAAGATCTCGACGCCGTCGCGGGACAGTTTCTTGAGGTCGACCCCCGCCTCGCGCAGCCGGTCAATGCGCGATATCGGGATGCCGTGCATGCGCTGCATGGTCAACACCGCGGTCGCGGTGTAGTCCCAGCAGATCTCGGGCACCATCAGGAGATGTCCGCGCGCGCCGTCGGGCGCGAAATTGCGGCGCAGCTGGCTGGCATTGGCGGCCTCGCGCACCAGGTCCAGTTCGTCGTGCAGGTAGGTGTCGAATTCGGCCACCACCTCGCGCGGCTTCAGGCGCTTGCCGTCGGCCCACAGGCGCTCGACGAGCCCGGCGGCCAGGCGCATCAGGTCCAGGTCGCTTTCGATCACTTGCAGCATGTTGGGGCGCAGCACCTTGACGGCGACCTCGCGGCCGTCGTGCAGCACCGCGAAGTGCACCTGCGCGATCGAGGCCGAGGCTACCGGGGTACGGTCAAACGAGCGAAACAGCTGCGCGGGTGGCTTGCCCAGCGAAAGCTCGATCTGACGCTCGGCCAGCGCCGGATCGAAGGGCGGCACGCGGTCCTGCAGGCGCGCCAGCTCGTCGGCAATGTCGGCGGGCATGAGGTCGCGCCGCGTCGACAAGAGCTGCCCGAATTTGACGAAGATCGGCCCCAGGTTCTCCAGCGCCAGGCGCAGGCGCTCGCCGCGCGGCGTATCGAAGCGCCGCCAGAAACATACGGCCAGGTAGGCGGACTTGAGCGGCCCCGGGCGCGCAGCCGCCATGAAGAATTCGTCGAGTCCGAACCGGAAAACGATCCAGAGGATCTTGAACAACCGGAAGGGACGCACGCGGAACCGGGCAGGGCGCTTTATGGAAGGCGGACTTTACCCGAGTTGGCTTGCCCCGCATAATCGCCCCATGCGTATCGTCTGCGTCGGCCACACCGCTTTCGATCGCGTCTTCATGCTCGAGCGCGTCGTCGCGCCACCGGCCAAGGTGGCGGCGCGCGAGTACTTCGAACTCGGCGGCGGCATGGCGGCCAATGCCGCGGTCGCCATCGCGCGCCTCGGCGCACAGGCCGAATTCTGGGGGCCGGCCGGGGATGACGCGATCGCCGATGCCATGGCGCTGGATTTCGCGCGCCATGGCGTCGACGCCACGCACATGCGACGCATTGCCGGGATGCGCTCGTCGCACTCGGTCATCCTGGTCGACGGCAGCGGCGAGCGCCTCATTGTCGGGATGCGCGGCGACGTGCTGCGGGATGCGGGCGACTGGCTGCCGCTTGGCCGTCTCGACGGAGCAGGTGCGCTGCTGGCCGATGTGCGCTGGCCGTCGGGAGCAGAGAAGGCGCTCGCCGCCGCGCGCAAGGCCGGAATTCCGGGCGTGCTGGACGGTGATGCCGGTGATCGCGACACCTTGCGAACCCTGGTAGCCCAGGCCGATCATGCGGTCTTCTCGGAGCCCGGCTTCGCAGGCTTTACTCAAGCTGCGACCCATGCAGGTTTGAAGGAAGCGATCGCGCTTGGCGCACGGGTCGCGGTGGTGACGCGCGGCGAGCGCGGCTGCGAATGGATTACTGCGGATGCGCCGGCGGAACTGCGTTCATTGCCCGCGTTCCCTGTCTATGCAATTGACACTACCGGAGCCGGCGATGCCTTTCACGGCGCCTATGCGCTGCGTATCGCCGAAGGTGCCGGCGCGGCCGATGCGATCGCTTTTGCGAGCGCGGCCGGTGCCCTCACGGCCGCACGACGCGGTGGGCGCAGCATGCCTTCGCGGGCAGAGGTCGAGGCGCTCCTGCGCTGATGCGCCCGGCCGCACGGGGCTTCGACGCGCCGGCCGCCCGCCCTACTTCGCCGCCGACGGTCCCGGCGGGTCCGCCTCGAGTAGGCGTGTGGTCACCATGCCGAGCACCAGTCCCCAGAACGCGGCGCCGATATTGAAGATTGGCACATCGGCTACCGTCACCAGAAAGCAGACCAACGCTCCCAGCGTGAAGCGGTCGCGGAACGCGACCACGAAGGCGGTCTGCAGGACGCGCAGCATCGCCAGCCCCGCCAGGACGGCAACAAAGGCTGGTGGGGTCGCGAACATCAGGCGGATGAAGAACGGCGCCAGGAGGCCGAAGGCCATGCCCAGGATGGCGACGAACAATGCTGCAGTGTAGTGACGCTCCTTCTCGCCACTGGCGGATATGACCGCGTTGACCGGTCCGGTCAGGCAGCTCGACACCGTGCCGCAGAGTCCGGTCACGATCGCGCCGGCGCCGCAGGCGACTGTGATGGCATTGACGGGCGGGCGGTGCCCGTTGGCCGTGAGAATCGCGACGCCCTGTGCGTTCTGTACCGCCAGCACCGTGATCGTGAGCGGCAGCACCAGCTCGACCATGGCTGCCCACGAGAACTGCGGGACATAGAGATTGGGGCGGACCAGCGCAAAGAGGTCACCGGCAGGCGGGTTGAATTCCCCCGACGCCCACACCGCCAACCCGCCTACCAGGAGCGCGCCGATCAGTGGCGGCATCGCGCGGCCCCACTTCGGCAATGCTGTGAGGATGACGAATGCCGCCGTCATCGGCAAGGCGATCCACCACGCACTCTCGAACGCGCGCACCAGGTCCAGCCCGAAGCGCAGGAATACGCCGGCGACCATCGCCATCACGATCGGCATGGGCAACCAGTCCATGACGCGTCGCACCCATCCTGACAGCCCCAGAAAAAGGATGACCAGACCGGTCGCGACAAAAGCGCCTATGACCTCGGCAAAGCTCAAGTGCGCCAGCGCCGGACCCACCAGCACGGTGCCGGGGATGCTCCAGAAAAACACCAGCGGCTGCCGGTACACGAGCGACAAAACGAGAGTGAGAAAGCCGTTCAGGAAAAAGCCGCCGAAGATCCACGACCCCAGGTCTGCCTCCGTCAGGCCACCACGCGAACCGGAGGTAAGAATGATCGCCACCGGGCCGGAGCACGCGAACAGGACCGCGACGACCGCGTTGGCGGCGTAGAGGCCGCCAAAGTCGGCCAGCACCTGCCGTGGCGTGACGCGCGAAGGATGGGCTGTTTCGAGCGGTACGTTCATGCCTCTGGGCACTTAGGTGATGCGGTTGCGGCCAGTTGTCTACTTGGCGGCGCGGCGCCTGCGCGCAGCCATGGGCCGCTCCGCTTCGGCGTAGGCCTTTTGCCCGGCCACCCTGTCCAGCGGCACCACATCGGCCACCGTTGTCCCGCCGGCCGGCTGCACCGACGGCGGGTAGAACGCGAGTTTCTGCTCGCGCGCGAGCTTGTCGCCGCGCCCCAGGTCCAGGTCGCGCTCGTTGGCACCACGCGGGGTGACGCACACGCCATCGACGATCTCCAGGTCGAACCACCAGCGCTTGACCGGGTTGCGAATGCCCCCGCCGATGCTGTCGTCGTAGTCAATCAGAGCGCGGCGTGCCGACGGCACCCGGATCGACAGGTCCAGCAAGCGATCGGACTCGACCAGGTCTTCGCGGTTGTACGGGCAGGTCTTCATGCAGCGCCCGCACGCGGAGCCCTTCATGTTGGTGAGGCGGTACTTGCCGCATTTCTCGACATCCGGCTTCCAGATCTCGTAGCCGTTGAACATCACCTTGGGCCCGAACGGGATCGCGTTGCATGGACACTCGCGAGCGCACTTGAAGCACATGTTGCACACCGCCTGCAGGCCAAAGTCGATGGGCAGATCGAATTCCAGTGGCAGATCGGTGGTCACCAGGACGCTCTTGGAGCGCGGGCCGATGAAGGGATTCAAGACCAGCTCGCCGATGCGCGAAAGCTCACCCAGGCCGGCCATCAGTGCGGCCGGGATGTGCAGCACCTCCGAATGCGCATTGGTCTGCGAGCGCGCCGAAAATCCCAGGCGCCGCAGGTGTGCCGCCATCACGCCGGCGATGAGTGCCCCGCGCATGTAGGCACGCATCGACTGCGCGCCCGAGATCCAGTCGTCGCCCGAGGCTCCCTCCATGGTCTCGAAACCCTGGTCGATCAGCATCACCACGCAGTGGCGGTGATAGGCGGCAATCGGCTTGCCCTCTTCGGCGTCGTGCGAGTAATACATCCATGGTTCGGCCTCGCAGATGCCGACCAGATCCGCGCCCAGGTAGTAGCCCAGCGCCTTGATCGCATCGGCGTTGCGGCGCGCGTCGGACAGATCGCCGCCGATGCCGGTGGGCAGCAACGGCTCGCGCGAACCCTGCAAGGGCACCATGTTGCGGATCAGGGGCGTCATTGCGAGGGCGAGCGGATGCTTGGTTGCGAAACGCATGCGCTCGGCCTTGGGCTTTTCACCCAGGTCACCCGCCAAGGCCCGCGTAAAGAGGTCGGCCCGTTTGCTGTTACGCATGATCTCGTCGCGCAATACCAGGGTCGTGGGCTCGGCCACGCGCTTGATGGTCTCCATCGGATAGCGACCAAGGTGCATGGGGCGCGTCGCCTCTTCGGCTTCCTGCCAGCCGGGGCGGGTGCCGGGTTTGCCCATGTAGGCATCGGCGTCCGGCCAGTCCAGCGAAGCGGACGCGGCGATCGGCAGGTCGGCGGCCAAGGCCATGTCGGTCGTGACCACACCGATCGCAAAGCCACGCCGCGTGAACGGCAGGCGCAGCATGCCATCGACTGCCTTGGCCACACCGGCGCGCTGCGCCAGGCGTTCCAGAACCACCTGCGTGGCCCCGGCGCAATGGCCGCGTGCGGCGTAGCCGAGCGCGCGCACATATCCGGCTAGAACCACGGCCACTTCGGCCACCCGCACATCGGTGCGCTTGACGTTGGTGCCGCGCATCCATGCGTCGCCCGGCTCCCCAGGCCCTGGTTCGCGCCCGAACTCGACTACGAAGACAAAGGCATGGGTATGGGCGGATCGATCTGCGCCCTGCCAATCGGCGTCCTCGAGCGCACACACACCGGCTAGCGTCGCATCGAGGAAATACGCCGAGGCCTTGAGGTTGCGCGCGCGCAAGACGAGATCATCAGGCAGCGGCGCACGGCGCGGCGCGACCGCGCCTTCCAGGTGGGTGGCGAACAGCGCCTCGTACTCGGCGAATGCCACTGCGACACTGTCGGACGCGGCCCGGTTGACATCGCCCGGACCGGCGGCCGGGAGCGCCGCTGCGTCCGCATCGCGGGCCAGGAGCTCGCTGGGCAGAACGCCCATGTCGTACTGTCTCTGACGGTTGGAAAAAAGGCGCGACATGGCGATCAGTTGTCGAAGTGGGTCGAGCAACATAGCACGATCATGCCGGCGGGATACCGCTAGCGCATGATCGTCTTCAGGTCGCGCAGTTGCGGGAATATGCGCGTCGCCGAGGCGGCGATGCACACGGTCGCCACACCGCCGGCAACCACCGCGAAGACCGGACTGGTCAGGCTTGCCAGCACACCGGACTCGACCGCGCCCAGTTCGTTGGAAGAACTGATGAAGACACGGTTGACCGCTGATACGCGCCCGCGCAGTTCATCCGGAGTGAAAAGTTGCACTGCGGTCTGGCGGATCACCGCGCCGATGTTGTCGGCTGCACCCAGCACGATCAGCGCCACCAGCGACAACCAGAACCATCGCGACAGGCCGAAGACGATGGTCGCGGCGCCGAACACGGCCACTGCCCACAAGAAGGCGCGGCCGGCATGTGGCGGCGTGCTGCGCCAGCCCCGCGCGGTCGCCAGCGCGGCCAGCACCGCGCCGATCGCCGGCCCGGCCGACAGCCAGCCCAGGCCCGCAGGGCCCACGTGCAGGATGTCCTTGGCAAAGATCGGCATGAGGGCGGTGGCCCCCCCCAGGAGCACCGCGAAAAGATCGATGCTCACAAGACCCAGGATGACTTTGGTGCGCCACACATGGGCCAGGCCGCCGAACAGGTCGCGCCATGTCGAAGGGCGTCGCTCGACGTGCGCGGCGCGTGCGCGGATGGCCAGCGCAAGCCCCATGGCCACGAGCATCCCGGCCAGGTTCATGACGTAGACCGCCACGGCAGAATGGACGCTGGCGATCAGGAGCCCTGCCAGCGCCGGCCCGACCACCGACGCGGTCTGAAACACGGTGCTATTCCACATGACCGCTCGGGCCAGGATCTCGGGCGGCACCAATTGCGCGAGCAGGGCATCGCGCCCGGCACGATTGAGCACCGTCGACAGGCCGACCAGGGCAACGGCGGCGTACATCCAGGCCACCGGCAGCGCGTGCCATGCCGCGAGAACCAGAAGGAGCGAGGCGCCGACCCAGATCACCAGACTCGCCGCCACCACGAGCCTGCGGTCGTGGCGATCCGCCAGCTGCCCGGCTGGCAGGAAGAATGCGAGCACGGGAATGAACTGCGCCAGCCCCACCCAGCCAAGCGCGAGAGCCGACCCGGTACGCTCGTAGATGTCCCAGCCGACCGCAACCGCCAGCGCCTGCTGCGAGAGAGAACTGATCAGCACCATCGCGATGAAGAGCCGGTAGTCGCGATGGCGAAAAGGCGCGTACGTGTCCGTCAAGACCTTCAATCAGAGAGTAGGGGCGGTCGACGCGGCACCCCGCGCGCGGACCAAAAGGGCATCAGGCGGCCAGCGACAGGATATGCCCTTCATCCGGCGGCACACGCCCCTCCAGCAGGTCGCGATAGACCTTTTCAACCGCCGCCGATCCGGCAGTCTCGATGGCGCGCACCCACGGCGCGTGGCCGGCAGCACCGCTGACCGGCTGCATGAAGGCCTTCCAGGCCGCGCCAATGCGTGCCTGCAGCTCGGGCTCGCCCCAGTCTGCGTTGCGCTTCTTGATCTGCGCCGGCGCAAAAAACAGCACCGGCCGCGGCCCGGGCAACCCGGACGCACCGCCGAACGACTCCCAGTGCGTGCCGCCGACAGCGCAGGAGTACTTGAGGTGATAGCCGAAGTGCTCGTGCAGCGCGGCGCGCACGCGCGCGCTGCCGGACATGTCGACATACACCGCGGCGGTTTCCTCTGGCAACGCCGCCAGCGCATCGTATTCAAGTACACGATCGTAGACACCGAGACGCTCGACAAAGGCGCGATTGGCCGCCGAGGTCAGGCCGATGACTTCGAGTCCCGGCCTGCCGCGCGCGTGATGGGACAGGCAGAATGCCGTCCCCATGGCGGTCTTTGACGAGGCACTGGAGAGCACCACGGTCCGCGCACCGAAGAAATCATTGTCGGCCAGGAAGTCATCGATCAAAAACGAGGTCGCGAAAAGCGGCCAGAGCAGCATGACGTGCGCCTCGTCCTCCACGCGGTAGTCCGGATTGCCGGCGCAGCGCTGGTATCTGTTGTAGACCTCGTGCAGCGCGCGGCGATGTGGCGCGCAATCGGCAAATCCGCTCTTGGTGACCCGGTCCGGTGTCAGGATTGCGTGACTGGCCATCGGCCAATAGCCGTAAAAGCGCTCGCCAACGACCACGCCGTCGCACGCGGACGCCTCGACTTCGGCAAAACCCCACACCGGGATGATGCCCCAGCCGGCCTCGGCCGCCGGGAAAAAATCCCAGTAATGCATGGCCTCGCCAAAGGCGCCGTAGGAAATGTTGTTGGCAGTAAGCGCAAAACGATCGACGCGCAGCCGGACCGTAGACTTATCGGGCCCGCCGGGCACCTCGCGAGCCGCCGAGCGCACGGTCTTCAGGTCCTTCCTCGAGACCATGAACTCGGTGATGCGCATGCAATTTCCTCCTCGATTCGCGGGCGCGCGACCTTCGCTGCCGGCTGCATTGCGCCGCCGGCAGCGCGCCGCAATCATGGATTGTGCGACAAGTCGTGCAGTCGCGCGGGCGCCCGGGACGGACGCGGCGCGCGTGCCGGTGCTACCGCCCTCAGGCGGGCTTCTTGTACAGCGAGAGCGGCAGCCCCTCGCGCGCAAGCGCCGCAGCGACCGGCGGCAGAGCGGCAAGGCGCGCCGCGTAGTCCCGGTAGGCAGGCAGAAGGTCGGGGTCGATACCACCCATGCCGCCCCAGCGGAACAGCACCAGAGCGTAGTAGTCGACCACGCCGGGCTTTGCGCCACTCAGCCATGGCGAAGCCTTTTCGACCATTCCCTGGATGCGCTCCAGCAGGGTACGGTAGACACCCAGGTTGTGGCGCTTGACATCGGCCTGCGCAGATTCGCCTTCGACGAACTTCTCGGGCCGAAACACGTGCGTAAAAGTGGGATGGACCGAGTTGTTCAACCACACCAGAAGCGAGAGCGCCTGCGCACGTTGCCAGGGCTCAGTCGGCAGCAAGCCTGCAGCCGGAAAGCGTCGATCGAGGTAGTCGCTGATCGCCGGAACCTGCGTCAGCGGCCCGCCCTCTGCCACCAGCACGGGCACCTGCCCGTTCGGGTTGAGCGCCAGGTATTCCGGGGTCTTGTGCTCCCCCTTTTGGAATTTGATCAACGCGGGTTCGAAATCCTCACCGCAGGCCGCCTTGACTGCTTCCAGACTGATGTGGGGCACGAGCGAGCATGCGCCCGGTGCATAGTAGAGTTTGAGCATGCTAGGTGGTCCTTAGGAATCGCGGGACAACAATCATAGCCTGCCAAGCAAATCCGGCAACTTACCATCCGGCGTCGCCCGTTTGGCAGGCATATGGAAAGTCAATCGTTGCTGGCGTCGCGAACGCGACGCAAAAACCTAGAACCAGCCCTTGCGGCGGCGGCGCTCCCGCGCTGCGGCTGCGGCGGCTGCGGTTTCTGGAGGCTTGGGCGCCAGGTCCGGAACGGTTTGCGGACCCGTGCCCGGGAATTCGACGGTCACCTCGGACTTGGCGGGCGCCACCACCGCCGCACCGCCGTCCCCTTCCAGGGCTGCCAGGTCGCCGGACTCGCCACGCTGTTCCAGGACCTTCAATTCCAGGGTGCGCAGGCGCTTGGTTTGCTCGAAGATCTCGGAGGCACGCAGAGTGATGGTCTCGAGCGCTGCCTCACGCTGGGTCTGCAGGTGGGCAGCCAGGTTGCGCAATTCCTGGTTATCGCACCGGAACGCGCGGTCGAGCACCTGAAAAGCATAGAAGTCGTCCTCGGCGAACTCAAGCGCGTCGAACTCTTCCTTGACGATCTCGGTGTAGAGCGCGTGAAAGCGCATGAACCGGTCGCCCGTTGCTTCGTGATCAGTCATGTATGCCGGTTTCGCTTCGCTGACAACATCCCGTGGGTGGAACGCCGCGTGGTCAAAAATATACCGCGTCGGCACGCCCTGTCCAGCAAAAAATGATCAACATGTGCCACGCTTCAATGCAGGCGCGGTTTCCAGAGCAGATCGGTCCGATCAACAGAGCGAACACTCACTCTCAGGACATCGCCATCGCGCGCCAGGGACAGTGGCACCTCGACCCCGGCCGCGCCCAGGGACCAAACCTTGCGGAACATGACCGCCAGCCCGCGCACCCGCTGGTCGCCAACTCCCAGCACCAGGTCCCCCGCCTTGACACCAGCGCGGGCCGCCGGACCGCCTTCGGCCACCCCACCTACGACCAGCCGCCCTTCGGCTTCCTGCACGTAAAAGCCCAGCCATGGCCGCGGCGGCAGGCCGTTGCTGCCGGTCGCCAAAAGGGAGGGCAGTATCGGCTCCAGCAGGTCGATGGGGACGAACATGTTGACCTGACGGGTTTCGCCGTCGCTCTCTTCCTGCACCAGAAGCGAGCCCACCCCGGCCAAGCGCCCGCTCTCATCCAGGAGCGCAGTGCCGCCCCATTGCGGATGTGCAGGCGAGGTGAACACCGCCTCGTCGAGCACGTATTCCCAGTAGCCGGCAAATTCACGCTTGGCCAGCACCTGGGCCGCGAGCGCGTGCCCCAGCCCGCCGTGTCCCAACACAGTGACGTTATCGTCCTTTTGCAGCGCGCTGGCCGTGCCGCGCGGAATCGGCGCCAAATCCAGCCGCGCGAGCGCCTGTACCAGACCGAACCCGGTCGCCTGGTCGTAGGCGATCACCGTGGCGGCGACGGTTCGGCCACGATTGGTGGTGAGCCAGATGGAGCGCGCCTCGGTGACCAGATAGCCGATGGTCAAGACCAGGCCACCCGCATCGATGACGATCCCGTAACCCGAGCGTTCCGTGCCGAGGATGCCGGCTGTGAATGCCTCGTCCGGAACCTCGCTGCGCAGCAACACCATGGCATCGAGGGCGCGCTCCAGGTCGAAGGCCAGCGCGTCCGCCTTGGGGCGCAGCGATTCCGGAAATGCCCACTGCTTTTCGTCGCTCATGCCAAGTGCTTTCGCCCTCTGCCAACAACCACGGCACCAGAACCTGCGGGTTCGCTTCGCCGCATAGCGTGACGCCCGAGGATCAACCGCGCGCCGACTTTAGCGCTTAAGCCGGATCAGGAAACCCAGGAATCCGAGCGCTTGCGGCGCAACCGGCTCGATGCCGGCGGATGGGCTGTCATTTTAGCGCCGCACGGGTTACGGCTGCACCAATCCCCAGTCACCAATCGACGCCGCGACGAGTTGCGTGGATCAGGCGGATCACAATGGCTTCAACGCTGCCAGCGCCATGCGGCCGAGACGCCGAGAGCCCAATGGCGCCCTGGTGCGGGCTCGAAAAAGCGACCATTGGTTTCGTTGACGATCACCGAGCCGGCGTAGCGTGCATCACCCAGGTTGTCGATGCGTGCGAAAGCTCCGAGCACCCAGTCGCCAACCGGGCGCTGCCATTGCACGCGCGCATTGACCAGGGTATAGCCCGCCGCGGTATCGGAATTGCGGTCGTCCACCACAACGGCACCGGCGCGCCGCGCATCGAGCGCGAGGAGCCATCCGCGCCGTGCGTCGCGCCAGGCAAGTTCGACGAAAAGGGTTTCGCGTGGAATACCCGGCAACGCGTTGCCAGCCGGCACGGGCACGGTCGGCGCCGCGCAGGGCACCGCCACGCAGGTGAGAAAACCGTCGCGATAGCGCGCCTCGACCTGGGTATAGGCGCCATAGAGCGTGAAGCCCCGGCCCAGTGGTGCCGTGACGCCCAGTTCGACGCCGTCGCGCGAAGTACGGCCCACGTTCTGGAACACCGAGCGTCCTCCGCTATTGGTGAGCACCGCGATCTCGTCCGAGGTACGCGCGGCGAAAAGCGCGGCGTTGACAAGCACTCCCGCCATGCGGGCCTTGGCCCCGAATTCCGCCTGCCGGCTTTGCGCCGGGCGCAAACCGAAATTGAGCCCGGCGCCGACACGCTGGTAGGCGAGTTCGTTGAAGGTTGGCGTCTCGAAGCCGCGCCCGGCCGAAGCATAGACATTGAGGTTTTCGCTTACCTGGAAGACCAGCCCGGCCGCAGGCGTCGTGGCGCTGAAGACCACGTTGCCGCTATCGTCGCGATTCGCACCGGCGATAAAGCTGTCGCGCGAGTCGAAGCTCACTCGAGAATGACGCACTCCGCCCGCAGCACGCCAGCGCGAGGCGAACTGCCATTCGCCTTGCACGAAGCGGTCGAAGACCGTAACGCGATTGTCCTCGTCGCGCTTGAGCGCGCCTTGCACGCCCAGGGTGGCGCCGACGAAGTTCTGGAAGCCGCGACGCCGTTCGTCCATGGCGTCGAAGTTCAGGCCCGCGGTAATCGTATACGCCCCTTCTGCAAGAAAGCCCTGACGCACCCAGCGCACGTCGACGCCGCCGTAGCCGCGTTCGAGATCGACCACACCGCCCGAGTGCGTCGCGGCGGCCTGCGGACCCGGCTCGATGGCAAGGTACTGGCGCACGCGCCGCTCGCCAGCGTGCAGTGACAGGCGCAGCCGATCAGCGCTCGTGATCGCGTGATCGACAACCACGCCGGTCTGTGTCTGGCCGGTGTCCTTGCGTGTGTTGAAACGATAGGCGTTGCGCGTCGCCTGGCGCGGGTCGGCCTGCATTTCGGCTCGCGTCAAGCCCAACGGATCCTCGACGCCGGGCATCGAGAGGTGATTCAGGATCGCGGTGACCGCCGTCGCCGGTCCTGCTGCCGCGCGCAGCTTGAAGTTCGCCGACTCGCGGTCAGCGCGGCTGTGATCCCGGTAGCCGTCGCTGCGAAAGCGCGCGATGTCGGCAACGAAACCCAACGTCGCATCGCCGCCGGAGACCGCCAGCCCGGCACGCCAGGTATTGAAGCTGCCGGTCATGAGAGAAGGCGCGACGCGCCAGCCTGCGACCGGGTCGGCAGTTGTAATCGAGATGACCCCGCCAGCAGCATTGCCGTACAGCGCCGAAAATGGACCGCGCAGAACTTCCACGCGTGCAGCAGAGGAGAGGCTGAAGTGCGAAACCTGGCCCTGGCCATCGGGCATGCTGGCCGGAATGCCATCGGCCATGAGGCGAATGCCGCGCACGCCGAAGGTGGCGCGCGCGCCGAAGCCACGCGAGGAAATCTGCAGGTCCTGGGCGAAATTCTGCCGATCCTGCACCACCAGGCCCGGTACGCGCGACAGGGTTTCTGAAAGGTTGACCTGGCGCTGCGCGCCGCCGATTTGCGTGGCGCCCACCACATCAACCGAGGCCGGAGTATCGAACGCGGGCTGCGCCACCTGCAAGGGAGTGACGACGACTGCCGGAGGCGTGTCCACCGCAGGGGCGCCCGCTGGCGCGGAAGAATTCGATGCGGGAGTCACGGCCTGGGCACGCAAGCCCCCAGCGGCCAAGCCTGCGATGAGGCCCGCAACGAGGAGCACTCCCGCACCGATCGAACGACGCACACCCATGCTCAAGGCTTGAGAGCGAAATAGTGCGCGAGGTCGCGCAACTCGTCGTCACTCATTCCGCGCAGCGACGCGGCCATGATTGTGTCGCGTCCGCTCGCGGTGCCGTCGCGAAAATCGCGCATCGAGATGAACAGATAGTCCTCGCGCTGTCCGGCCAGCCGCGGTATCTGCTCGCGCCCGGCGTAGTCCGGCAAATGGCAGGTGCCGCATATGCCCGCCTTGGACAGGGCCGCTCCACGCGTCACGCGCAGGGCGTCCGCTGCCGGCCGCTGCGGCTTCAAAGGCTGCACTGAATAGAAGCGCGCCACTGCGCTGAGCTCGGCGTCGGTGAAACCCTTGAGCATGCCGCGCATGACCGCGATGTCGCGCAGTCCCTCGCGGATCATGACCATCTGGTTCTCGAGAAACAGGCGCGGCTGTGCCGCCAGGGACGGACTGCCCGGCATGGCCGAATTGCCGTCCGCACCATGGCACGCGACGCAGACCTGCGCCTTGGCCGGCAAGCCTTGCGACAGTGCTGGTGCCGCCGGCAGGCCAGAAAAAACGACGCCCGCGAAAAGCGCGGGCGTCGCTGCGATCCGGCGCGCGGTTTCAACCGCACGCCGGACCAGCTTACTTCTTGCCGGCATAGGAGACGCGGTAGATCGCACCGAGCTGCTCGTCAGACACCAGGAGCGAGCCGTCACGCTGCTGCAGGATGTAGGCCGGGCGTCCCCAGAATTGCTGGGTGCGCTCATCCATGAAGCCGGTCATGAAGGGCGTGATCTTGGGGTTTTTGCCGTCCTTGCTGGCGGTGACGGTGACTACATCGAAGCCCAATTTGTTGGTCCGGTTCCACGAGCCCTTGCGCGCAATGAACATCGACTCGCGGTACTCTTTGGGGAACATCTTGCCGGTGTAGAACCTGATTCCCATGACGGCCGCGTGCGGCCCCATGTTCGTGACCGGCAGCGTCACGCCGTCGCAGGCATTGGCCTTCGGCAGATCACGGTCAGGCACTCCGCTGGCGTGGCAATACGGGAAACCGAAGTTGAGTCCGGTCTTGGAGATGCGGTTCAACTCGTCATCGGGGCTGTCGTCCCCCATCCAGTCGCGGCCATGGTCGGTGAACCAGAGCTCCTTGGTGCGCGGATGCCAGTCGAAGCCGACCGTGTTGCGTACGCCACGAGCGATGACTTCCATGCCGGTGCCGTCAGGGTTGTAGCGGCGGATCTGCGCGTACTCGTCACCGGGAACGCAAATGTTGCAGGGCGCACCGAAAGGCACGTAGAGCTTGCCGTCAGGACCGAACTTGATGTACTTCCAGTTGTGGTGCTGCTCGGGCGGCAGGCGGAACGCCGCGGTCATGTCGACCGGCTTGGCGTCCGGATTGGACTCGATGCCGTCGAAGCGCAGGGCACGGTCGATCGCCATCACGTAAAGGGAGCCCTTGCGAAAGGCGACGCCCGCGGGTTGCACGAGCTTGTCGACGACCACGCGTGAGGAACGCTCGCGGCCGTTGTCGCTGATTTCGTAGACGCGGCCGATGATGCGCGTGCCGACATAGATCTTGCCCTTGTCGCCGCGCACCATCATGCGTGCGCCAGGCATGCCGTGCGCCCACAACTCAACCTTGAATCCCGGCGGCAGCTTGATTCGGTCCAGCGGAATCTCGTTGGGCGGCGTGACGACCAACTTGCCGGGCAACGGTGCCAGAGGCGACGAGGCCTGGCCTGCCGTACGTCCCTGCTGCCATGCCGGCGGTGGTGCCGGTGGTTTGGCAGGGGCCGCGGCGACCGCGGGCGCGGGAGCAGGCTTGGGCTTGGCGACTTGCGGCGCGGGCACGGGTGCCGGCGCAGGCGCAGGTGTGGCTGCAACCGGGGCCGGCGGCGGGGGGCTGGGTTTGGTGGGCTGCTGCGCGCAGGCAGCCAGGCCAAGCACTGCAAGCGCCGTCAGGGCGCGGGTGGCGTATTTCAAGTTGTCTCCTCCTGTGGATAAGGCGCGCCGGGCCGGGGATTTTGTTCTTCGTGCCTCGAGCAGCGCGGCGATTCTACGCCGGCTTCGGTCGATCAAGCCGCGCAAGCGTTACCTGCAGCTGGAGCGAAGTACGGCCTTGCTTCCACCTGAGCGCGGCCAATACTGCCGCACCGGGAGTCAGGAGCGTCAAGTCCGGTTAAGCAACAACCGTCCCGGCCTTGCATTGGTCGCCTGGCCCGCGAGCCACACCGGTTCGCCGTTGACGATCACGCTGTCAATCCCAAGCGCCGGCTGGGTGGGGTGCTCGAAAGTCGCGCCGTCGTTGACAGTGGCAGCATCGAATATGGTGATGTCAGCAAACGCGCCAACATCAAGCACGCCTCGATCGGCCAGACCAAACTTGGCAGCGGTCAGGCCCGTCATCTTGTAGACCGCTGTCTCCAGCGGAAACAGGCCGATGTCGCGACTGTAGTGGCCGAGCACACGCGGGAAGGTGCCCCACAGCCGCGGGTGCGGCTTGATGTCGTGCGGGATGCCGTCGGAACCGACCATGGTGTCCTCGAACTTGAGGATGCGTTGCACGTCGGCTTCATTCATCGAGAAGTAGATCGCGCCGGCGGGCAGCAGCCTGGCCACCGCTTCTTCCTGCGAGACGCCCATGCGACGCGCCACTTCCGAAAGGTCAACGCCGGTGAATTCAGGATGCGGCTTTGACCAGGTGATGATGATGCGGTCCGACAGGGGAATGCGGTCGGCGCGCAGCATGGTGGAGGAGGCGATGTAGGGATAACAGTCGACACAGACCTCCTGGCCGCGCTTGGCCTCGGTCAGAATCTTCAGGGTCTCCTCAGAGCGGCCGTAGTTGCGCAAGCCCACCACCTTGTGGTGCGAGATGATGACCGGCACGCCGACCTCGCGGCCGATGCGAAAGGCCTCGGCCATCGCAGCGACGATATTGTCGGCCTCATCGCGCATGTGGGTCACGTAACGGCCGCCGTGTGCCTTCAAGGGTCGCGCGGCGGTGATGATCTCCTCGGTGCTGGCATGCGCGGCCGGCGGGTAATAGGTGCCGGTGGAAAAACCGATCGCCCCGGCCTTCATGGCTTCTTCTGTCATCGCCGCCATATGCGCGGCTTCTGACGCGGTAGCGACGCGGTCCACGCGGTCCATCGTAGCCACCCGCAGGGTGGTGTGGCCAACCATGCAGGCGGCGTTGGTGGCCGCCGGGTTGGCGGCCAGATCGGCCATGAAGTCGGCGAATTTGGCGAAGCGGTAGGCGGCGCTGTCGTCGATCAGGTCGAGCGGCGCGGGCGGGTTGGTCGCCACCAGCGGCGCCAGACTGATGCCACAGTTGCCGGCGATCACGGTGGTCACGCCCTGGCTCACCTTGGGCGTCATCGCGGGGTGCGAGCGCAAAAAGCGGTCGTCGTGGGTATGCGAATCGATGAAGCCGGGCGCGACGACCTTGCCCGAGGCGTCGATCTCGCGTTCGCCACGGTCGGCGTCCAGACGGCCGATGGCGGCGATGCGCTCGCCCTTGACGCCGACGTCACCTGTGAAGCGGGGGGTGCGGCGACCGTCGATGATGGTCGCGTTGCGAATGATCAGGTCGTATTGGGCAGGCATGTGGCACCGAGGGTGTCTTGAAGCTGTGGCTGGATGGTAACGGCCGGACTTGGGTGCTACTGACGCGAGCGTGCCGTTCACACAATCTCGCGACAACAGCGTGTCCGGCGAGAGAGCCCGACGCGCGGGCAGGGCGATCACTCCATCTTCGCACCAGCCCGCTTGATGACCGCCTCCCACTTCGGGATCTCGCTCTTGACCATGGCGGCGAAGGCAGCTGGCGTGCCGCCGGAGGGCTCAAAACCCATGGTGAAGTAGCCGTCCTTGACCGGCTGGCTTTGCAGGGCCTTGTTCAATTCGGTATTGAGACGCGCCACGATATCGGCCGGCAGTTTGGCCGGCGTGACCAGACCGCCCCAGGCCAGCGTCTCGTAGCCGGGCACACCTGATTCGGCGACGGTGGGCAGTTCTGGAAAGGACGGCGAGCGTTTCAGGCCGGAGACTGCTACGCCGCGCACTCGGCCGGACTTGGCATGTGCGCCGACTGATGAGAGGTTGTCGAACATCAGGTCAACCTGGCCACCGATCAGGTCGGTGATCGCCGCCGGGCTGCCACGATAGGGCACGTGCAGCATGAAGGTGCCGGTCATCGACTTGAACAGTTCGCCGCCCAGGTGGCCGGTGTTGCCGGCGCCGCCGGAAGCCATCAACAGTTTGCCAGGGCTTTTCCTGGCCAGCGCGATCAGGTCCTTGACAGACTTCACCGGCAGGTTGTTGTTGACCGCCAGCATGTTCTGCACCGCGCCCATCATGCCGATCAGGGTCAGGTCGCGGTCCGGGTCATACGGCAACTTGGCGATCATGAAGCGGTTGGTGGTGAGCGTGCCGATGTTGCCGTAGCCGATCGTGTAGCCGTCGGGTGTGGCCTTGGCGATCGCTTCGGTGCCTACCGAGCCGGAAGCGCCGGCGCGGTTGTCGATGACGATGTTGACGCCGAGCGACTTGGCCATTTCCTGCGCCAGCAGGCGACAGATGTTGTCAGGCGACGAACCCGGGGCATAGGGCACGATCATGCGCAGCGGACGCTCGGGCCACGCCAGCGCAGAACCGCCAGCGAACATGCAGAGCAGCAGGCAAAACAGGCGAATGGTGAGCTGCATCGAATCCTCCAGGTTGGCGTCGTTGCAAGACTACCTGAATCGCACCACCCGCCGCGCGATGCACCATGAGGTCGAACTTGCAATGGTCGCAAGTGACTGGCGCTGCCGGAAACACCGGATCTATGGAAAACCGAAACGCAAGCGCACGAACGCATTGCGTTCGGGCATCGGATAGTAGGTGGCGCTGTATCCGAGCGTTGAGTAGGCACGGTTGGTCAGATTGTTGATGCCGACGGTGAGCTCGGCCGCACCTATCCCCACCCGTAACGCAGCATCGACGATGAGATAGCGCGGCAGCGGCGGCTGCGTACGATTCGTGAAATCGTTACCATCGAAGCGCATGCCGACGTAGCGCAGGGCGCCGGAGAGGGTGGTGTTCTCGCTGGCGCGCCATTCGAGGCCCGCATTGGCCGTATGCCGAGGCACATGCGGAATGTCGGCGTTGACGCCGACAAAGCGCGGCTCGATCACCGCTCCATTGGCGCGCAGCATGACCGTCCGGGTGGCCTGCCAGCGGCCTTCGAATTCCACACCGCGGCGGCGCGTCGGCAACTCATAGTTGCGGTTGGCCGACAGGCCGGATGCGGGATCGGCGCCAAAGTAGATCTCGCTGTTGTTGAGAATTTCAAAAACGCCCACGCTCACTTCAAGATCGCGGTCCTTTGAATAACGCAGCCCGGCTTCGGTGGTGCGACCGGATTGCGGTCGCAGGTCCACCGCCGCCTGGGCAAGTTCATCCAGGTTCGGATTGCGAAAGTGCCGTGTCGCGCTTGCATAGCCGGTAAGGCCGGGAATCATTCGCCAGCTGATACCGACTTCAGACGCCTGGTTGTGCCAGGTCGTGGCTCGTTCACTCTGCGGCGTGTACACGTAGGGCGTACAGACACGAATAGGGAAAGGCATGAAAACACATCTGCGTGTGAATCTTTCGGTAGCCATGCGAGTTGAAAACCGGTTCTCGCGCATGCCCGCAGTGACCTCCAGATCTGCGTTGAGGCGTAGCTTCAAGGTGGCAAACGCACCCTGCGCCCGGACCTCGCCCACCCTCTGCTCCGACTGGTCCGGAACATAGCGGCCGTTCGAATAGCGCGCATAGGTACCGTCCTGCTCATTGAGTCCAAAACCCAGGCTGTGGACGCCGCCGAAGGCGCGAAAATCCTTGTCGTAGCGCAATTGCAGGTCGAGACGCTTGGAAACAATGATCGAGCGTTGCCGCTCCAGCGCGATCAGCGGCGAAAAGCCGATCACGAAATCGTTGCGCCGGTCGCGAAAGCTGCTCTGCACTTCAAGCCGTCCCGCCCACCCCAAGTCGGCGCCGGCCCCGGCGGTCCAGGTGATGTCTTCGGTCTGGCCGCGATCGTTCGGTGCGTTGGTGCCGCGTCGGGCGTCAGTCCCGGCCGCGAAATTCACCGCGTTGACCGGGCCCGGCAGCCCGTAGGCGTCCTTGTGGTGTGATGCTCGCAGGTAGGCATCGAGAAAGTGCAGCTCACCCGCCCCGAAAAAACGCACTTCGCCCGAGACATTGCGCGATCGCAAGTCGCCATTCCTGCGAAAGCCCTCGGTGTCGAGCTGACTCATGTTGAGAAACAACGCCACCGGACCGCTGCCGCCACTTGCATGGATGCGCATGTCGTCCATCCCGTACGAGCCGGCGCCGAGCTCGACCGACAGTCTGGCGCTCTCGGGTTGGCTGCGCTTGGTAATGATGTTGACCACGCCGGCGACCGCGCCGTCACCGTAAACCACAGAACCGCCTCCGCGCACGACTTCAATACGCTCGATCTGCGACAGGGCCACGGTGCTGAGATCGGCGCCTGACAGGTCGAGCTCGTTCAAGCGCACACCGTCGACCATGATCAGTACATTGCTGGTCGCCGTGTCACCCATGCCACGCATGTCGATGCGCGTGCTCTTGTCGCTGCCGAAAAAGCTGTGCAGGTTGAGGCCGGCCGCCCGGCTCAAAACGTCAGCGACCGAGGTCGCCGCCGACCGCCGAATATCATCGGCGGTGAACACCGAAACACCGTGGGGCGTGGTGCGCACCGTCCCGTAGAGACGGGGGGCGGTAACGATCACCTCGGGCACCGTATCGGCCCGAATCGGTGCTTGTTCTCCCGTTTGAGCGCAAGCCCATTGCGCGCACAGCGCGAACGCGACGCCTGCTGCAATTCGCAGCCGGCGTCGCGGATTCCTACTCGTCACCGCAGAGGGGTGTCCGCAGGACTCTATGCTTGCAAGCCTGTGATGCGCTTGCGCTTGAGCGTGCCAAGCAAGGCAAGCCCAGCTAGAAGCAGGAGTGCTTGATGAGGCTCCGGTACGGGCGCGAGATTGTCCATCGCGAAATAGGCCGGCGTATTCATGCCGAACGCTCCGTTGTCGGTCGAGGCTAGGTCGAAGCCCAGGCGCGTAACAGTCCCGAGGCTCGACAGGTTCACGAAGGTCCAGTTCTGGACGATATAGTCCTGCGTGTTGTCGGCAAAGCGGTAGTCGGCCAGATAGAAATCGACACTTCCGGTGGGCGTAGCGTTGTTGAAACCGCTGATCGTGAGCCTGAAGAAATCAGGGTCATTTCCGGACGGGCCACCGAACTTCTTGGCGAATCCGTCGCCGTCACGCATGGACAGCGCGGCATAGGTCGTATTGGTGAAGTAGGCACCGCTGAGCGTGACGGGTGCGCCCAAGTCGACGCCCAATGGCCCGAGGAAGCCGACCGCGTAATTGGCAGACCCGCCCTGGCCGGACCCGGCGAATGCACTGTATTGGTTGCCGAAACCCGGTGTCGTGTTGTCCGTGTGGTTCGAGTACGACCAACCAGTCGCGCAGCAGCCGGGAAATCCGAAGTTCGTGTAATCGTGATTGAAAGTCGCGCCGCCGCTGGAAAACGGGAAAGCACCACTGACCGCGCCACCTGGAAAATAGTTCGTGTTCGGGCCGGGCAGAAAGAGATCATCGAAGGTGCTGGTCGACGCCTGTGCAACGCCCGCGATTGCGGCAAGCGCAGCCGCTGCAAACATGGAAAGCAGTTTTCTTTTCATGAACGAATCCTCTTATGAAATTTGATCGGGCTTTACGCCTGGCTGACGGAACGCTTGCGGCGTCGCACCACAACTGAGAGCAACAGGATTCCGGCGCCAAGCATTGCGAACTGGCCAGGTTCTGGCACTGGCGCTGCTGCGAAATGCAATGCCCCGACCGCGTCGAGGTCGAATCCCGCCGAACCAACCTGCGGATACGGGTCGTAGATCGGGTTCGGGCCGCCAAACGCGGCCGGGTAGTCGTCCAGCGCACTGCCATTGCCGATCACATCGACGATGCGCACATAACGAACGTTGTTGACATCCAGGCCTGGGGTGCCCGCAAGTTCAGTCAGATCGAAAAGCGTGCCCACGCCCTGGCGATACTTGCCGGCAAATCCGAAGATGTTGTTCGGGTCAAGGCTGCCAAAACCACCAACCGGCGAAGATGTAAAGGAAAACGCGGGGAAACGGACAAAGGTCACGCCGTCCGAAGACACGTCGATGCGCCCCAGTTCAAGAAAGTTGGCGCTGAATCCGTTCTCGAAGACCGCGAAGTCGGCGCCGGGGCCGTTGAAAATCGCACCACCAAAGGTCAGGGTAATGCGGCCACCGTCGCCGAGTCCGACGACATCAAACGAATCACCGACCGCCTGTCCCAGTGCCTTGCCCGGGGTTTGCCATTGCGCGTCTAAGTTGGCACCGGGCAGATAGTCAAGGTAACCGGTAGCCCATCGGACGATGGAAGAACTGTCCTTGCTGATGGGATCACCAGCCGCCTGCGCGTGGACGAACGACGGTGAAAGCAACGCCATCACGGCGAGCCAGTTTGAAATACGCATCAATCCCCCTCGAGCAGCAGCGAAGCCGCGCAGAACCCGATAAACCCGCTCGATGCGTCAAGAGAAGCGTTGCGACGCGGCTGCGAGTCTTCCCGCAATCCCGCATCGAATGCACTTCACTGCCCGCCGCAGCAAACGGAACACTTGCACCAGGCCGGTCTCCGGGCTCGCGAGGGTTCTTGATCAGTCCGCCTTCCCGTGCGTATGCACAGTGGCGCAGTGGACCGAGTTGACTCGCTTACCGTTGCGGGGGCAGCGTCGGGGTTGTGTTCGAGGCATCGATACACGCACCGCACTTCCCGATTATCCCTTGGCGAAGAACCCGCCTCGGGCACCTGATACTCGTAGAAGTGTAGCGCGCGAGTCCGATGCGCGTCAATCAGATCGATGCCGCGGCGGAGCAGCAACCGCAGCTGCCGAAGGGGTTCTCAGACGACTGGTTCCGGAGCGCAGGCTCAAGGGGCGCCGGGAAGTTCCAATCCCACCGCGCGCGCCATGGCGCGCACCGACTCGGGCCAGTTGATGTTCCCCGGGTCGTGCCCCCCGGCAATGCCGATGAGCCAGGCGTCCTCGCCACTCACGTTTCGAAAACCGCGCGAGACCCCGGGCGGAATACTCACCGTATCCCAGCGCGAAAGCAAAACACTGCGCTCACCCGTGGGACCCCAGAACACATCCCAGGACCCCGTGAGGGCAATGAAGACTTCCTGCGTCAAGTGGTTGTGCAGCGGGGCGGACTTGCCAGGAGCGCAACGCACCAGGTTGACATGGAAGTCGCCAGCCGCGAGAGGCGCATCAGTCGGATTCCCAATAATCCGATAGGTGCTGCGCTCGCAGCCGGGGATCCTGGCATCGACGTAGTCCTGCGTCGGCCGCAGCGCGGCAAACCGGGCCACCCGCGCTTCCATCTCCTCGATCGTCGGATTCGCGTCGGTAATCGGTGCGGTCGCGCTCATGTCAGGGAATCAGGACTATGGATCCGGTGGTGCGCCGCGCCTCGAGGTCGCGATGCGCTTCGGCCGCGGCAGCCAGGGGATAGCGGTGCCGCACTTGGACCTTGATCGTGCCTGCGCGCAAGGCGGCGAAGGTACGCTCTGCCATCTCGTTCAACACCGCACGATCCTCGGTGAAGTGGAACAACACCGGGCGCGACAGCGTGCCCGATTTCGCGCCCAGATCCGGCAGCTGTTCGTGCGCTCCGCTGGCCTGACCGAACGAGACCCAGTGTCCGGTCGTAGCCAAAGCTTCCAGATTCTCAGCCGCCGCCTCGCGGCCGAGGCCGTCGTAGATGACCTCGGCGCCGCGTCCGCCGGTCAATTCCCTGACCTCGCGCGCAAAGCGGTAGCCGGTGGCGACGATCGGGTAGTCACAGCCGTTGGCACGCGCAAGGCGCGCCTTCTCCTCGCTCGACACCGTGCCGATGACCAGGGCACCCAGCGCCTTGGCCCACTGACACAAGAGAAGGCCCACACCGCCAGCAGCCGCGTGCACCAGAACCCTGGTCCCCGGACGCACGCGGTAGGTGCGGTGCAAGAGGTATTCCGCGGTCATGCCCTTCAACATCAGCGCGGCGCCAGTCTCATCGCTGACGTCGTCGGGAAGCGGTACCACCTGCCCCGCTGCCAGCGTGCGCACCGAGGCATAGGCACCCGGTGGCGGGCATGCGTAGGCCACACGATCCCCGGGCAGCAGGTGCGCAACGCCTGGCCCGACATCGATCACAGTGCCGGCCGCCTCCATGCCGATCGCGGAAGGCGGCTCGATCATGCGGTAGAGCCCCTTGCGGATATAGACGTCGATGTAATTCACCCCGACTGCCGTCTGCCGGATGCGCACCTCGCCCGCGCCGGGCGCGGCCGCCTTCACGTTGTCCAGACGCAGCACCTCGGGCCCACCGAACGCGGTGGTCACGACGGCCTGCGCGGACATCGTCGCGCCGGTGGAGGCGCCGGCGGCCGGCACCGCCCGGCTGCCGCGCCGCAGGTACGCGCGCAAGCCTTCGAACCCGCCTTCGTAGACGCCCTTGCCGACCAGTTCCTCGAATTCCTTTTCTCGCCCGCGTGGCACCTCGAAGGTGGACTGCCAGTGCCAAAACGTTCGGTCGCCATCGGTGACGCGCTTCAACTGCGCGGTGGCCACGTAATGACGCATCGGCAGCGTGGCGTCGAGAATGCAGTAGGTCGAGATGAAATCGCGATCCGACAGCGCCAGCAACTGTTCACGGATGTGGTTGCCATCCTTTAAAAAGAAATTGCGCACGCAGCCGACCTGGTCGGACGGCTCGCCATTCTCGATCTGCGATTCACCGACCGCCGGGTGCCAGGCGGAATGGCTGTTGAAGTCGCGCAGGATTTCCCAGACCCGCTCGATGGGCGCATCGATGATCGCCGAGCGCGTGACGCGGATCATGCCGGCGTCAGCGCAAGAGGCTCTTGAGCGAGTTGAACGCCGCCTGGAAAACACCTTCGCCGATGTTCTGCGCCAGTTCGCGTTCGCGCGCGGGCTCGCAATCGAATTCCGCCGACCACTCCGCAAAGGTGCGGTTGCCGTCGGTCACCGGCGTGAGCTTCAAGGTGGCGACGTAGTTGGTCACGCCCATCGGGCTCTCGAGGATCGAGTAGGTGCACTGGTAGTCGTAGTCCGACAGCGTCAGCAGTTGCTCGCGGATCACGCCGCCATCCTTGAGGCGGAAGTTGCGCACGCAGCCGATGCGGTCAGCCGGCAGCGCGCCTTCGATACGCGACTCGGCCACGAACGGGGTCCATTTGGGCAGGCCGTTGAAGTCGCGCACCTGCGCCCACACCGCGTCGGCCGGGGCGTCGATGACCGAGGAGGTATAGACCTTGATCACGTCGGCGCGCTTTCCTTAGTCGGAAGTGCGGCCGCATCGCTGCGATCGAGCAGTCCGCGTGCCGCCTTGCCGATGTCTCCCGATTCCACGCCGATCTCGCGCAGAAGCTGGTCAACCAGGGGCGCCTGTGCGCGGTAGCGCAGCGCCGAGTTGACGACACCGTCAGCAAAGCTCCCGTTGCCTGCATCGCCGGCACCGCCGCTGCTGCGCCCGCCGCCCAGGCCGTCCACCTGCAGGATCTTGATGCCCTCGATGCGCTCCATCGGCTTCACCGATTCGCGAATGATGCCTTCGAGCTTGTCGATCAGCTTGAGGCGCATCGCCGACTGGCGCGATTCCGGCGACAGGAGGTTCTGCGCACGGTTCATGAGCGTGGCGCCCTCGGCCTCGACCTCGTGGCGGATCTTCGCGGCCAGGGCGCGGATCTTCTCGGCGTCCGCGTTGGCTTCGGCCTCCATGCGCACCGCATCGCCGCGATCGGAGGCGGCCGCCTTCTCGGCCCCCGCAGCCACCGTGATGCGCAGCGCATCGCGTTCGGCATCCTGAGACGCGGCGATAAGGTCGATGCGCTTCCTGCGCTCGGCCATCTCGGTCTCGCGCACCGTAAACACGCGCTCCTCTTCAGCCACGGCATGGGCACGCGCCTGGTCAGCCGCGGCCTGCGCCTCGGACTGCGCGCGGGACTGCTCTGCCACCGCGATCGCGCGTTGCTGCTCGGCCAGCTCGATGGACTTGCGACGATCGATCTCGCGCGCCTGCACCTCGCGCTCCTTGTCGATGCGCTCCTCTTCGACAGCACGCTCGGATGCAAGGCGTGCGCGATCCACCGCCTCGCGGGCGGAGATCTGCGCACGTTCGGCCTCCTGCTCCTTGGTCGCCCGTTCGCGCGCCAGGTTGGCACGCTGACCGGCGCGCTGGGTCTCGATCTCGCGCTCCTGCTCCAGGCGCGCCGTCTCCAGTTCGCGGTCGATGTCCAGCGCCTGGCGCTCGGTCTCCAGATTCTTGTTGCGGATCTGGATCATGGTGTCCTGCTCGATGTCGTTGCGGGTCTTCTTGCGCCGCTCGATCTGCTCGGTCAGGCGCGTCAGGCCTTCGGCGTCGAAGGCGTTGGACGGGTTGAAGAACTCCATCGCGGTCTGGTCAAACTGGGTCAGCGACACAGTCTCCAGTTCCAGTCCGTTCTGCAGCAGGTCGGCGGCGACCACGGCGCGCACGCGCTTGACGTACTCGCCGCGCTTTTCGTGCATCTGCTCCATGGTCATCTCGGCAGCCACGGTACGCAACGCGTCGACGAACTTGCCCTCGACCAGCTCCTTGAGCATCTCCGGCTGCAGGGTGCGCTGGCCGAGCGTCTGCGCGGCCGCGGCGATGGCCTCGACGCTCGCCTGCACGCGCACGTAGAACTCGCCGGTGACGTCCACGCGCATGCGGTCCTGGGTGATGATGGCCTTCTCGCGCCCGCGCGTGACTTCGAGCCTGAGCGTATTCATGTTGACCGGCACCACCTCGTGGACGATAGGCAGCACAAAGGCGCCGCCGTTGACCACTACCTTCTGCCCACCAAGTCCGGTGCGCACGAAAGCGCGCTCCTTCGAGGAGCGCAGGTAAAGCCAGTTGAGTAGCCAGACGCCGATCGCGACAACGATCGCGACAACGATGAGGCCCAGAATGAACTGCCCGAATTGTGCACCGCTCATGATGCGCTCCTTGCCTTGATACTGCGGAATTTCCGTGTTGTCTCGGTGATCGCCCGCTCGGTCGGCAGGCGTTCCATGGATGAAGCCCCGTAAAAACCGTGCACGCCGGGACAGCGCTTGAGGATCCAGGCGGCGTCCTTGGGCTCGGCAATCGGCCCGCCGTGGCAGAGCACGATCACATCCGGGTTGACCTTGCGCGCGGCGGCGGCCCAGCTCTCGATTGAGGGCACGCACTGCGCGAGCGTCACCGCGGTCTCGGCGCCAATCGCGCCGCCCGTGGTGAGCCCCAGGTGGCAGACAACGATGTCCGCGCCGGCCTTGGCCATCGCGCGCGCGTCGTCCTCGCCAAAGACATAGGGCGTGGTCAGGAGATCCAACTCGCGCGCGGCGCGGATCATGTCGACCTCCAGCGCGTAGCCCATGCCGGTTTCCTCGAGCTGCTTGCGGATCACCCCGTCGAAGAGCCCCACGGTCGGGAAGTTCTGCACCCCAGAGAAACCAAGCTCGCCCAGGCGCTTCAAAAACGGCTCGCGCAGCATGAACGGGTCGGTGCCGTTCACGCCGGCCAGCACCGGCGTGACCTTGACGACCGGCAGGACCTCGCGCGCCATATCGACCACGATGTCGTTCGCATTGCCATAGGCCATCAATCCGGCCAGAGACCCGCGCCCGGCCATGCGATAGCGGCCCGAGTTGTAGATGACGATCAAGTCGATGCCGCCAGCCTCCTCGCACTTGGCCGACAGCCCGGTGCCGGCGCCGCCGCCGATGATCGGCTCACCGCGGCGAATCCGGGACCGCAGTCGTTTCAGTATTTCCTTGCGCGCGATGCGGGCCATGGTTCCGCTCTTCCCTTCTTGCTGATTTCGTTGAAGTGTCCTGCCAACTGTTCGGCGAAGGCAGGATCGTTGATGTGCAGCGGTGAACGCACCAGGCGCCGATCCGGCCCCGTGCGGAAAGCAGCGGCGATCGCATCGAAGAGCGCCTTGTTCGCGGCCGGGTCCCAGAAGGATCCGCCGGGAATGTCCAGCCCGGACAAGCCACCTTCCGGCAGGACGAAGCGCACCGGCCCTTCCATGCGATTCAACTTCTCGGCGAGAAAGCGGCCGATCCTGGCGTTCTCTTCGGGAGTCGTGCGCATCAGGGTCACATTGGCGTTGTGCCGATGCAGGCGCCGCCCGCGGAATGCCGCAGGCACCGTGTCGAAAGCCCAGAAATTGACCATGTCAAGCGCGCCGCAGGATCCGACATAGGGCACGCGCGCGCGCGCGATCGCATCCATGCGCTCGGGTCCTGCGCTGAGCACGCCACCGACGATCTCGTCGGCGATCTCGGTGGTCGTCACGTCGAGCACTGCGCCGATGAGCCCGGACTCGACCAGCTTTTCCATCGATTGACCACCAGTGCCGGTGGCGTGGAACACGATGCAGTCCCAGTCGGCCTCCAGGAGCGGCGTCAGCGCCTGCACACAGGGCGTGGTGAGCCCGAACATGGTCAGCCCCAACGCGGGCTTGGTCTGCGCGGCGCCGGTGTCCTTTTTCGCGTAGGCGATCATGCCGGCCAGCGCATGCGCGGCGTTGGCAAGGACACGCTCGGAAATCCGGTTGATGCCGGACACGTCGGTGACCGAATACATCATGCAGATGTCGGACGGCCCGACATAAGGCTTGACGTCGCCCGAGGCCACCGTCGAGACCATGACCTTGGGTACGCCGATCGGCAACCGACGCATCGCCTGGGTCGCAAGCGCCGTGTTGCCGGAACCACCGGCCGACACCACCCCGCCCAGGTCGCGCCGGCGCACGATGAAGTGCTCGAGCGCGGCCGCCATCTCGCTCACCGCGCTGCCGCGGTCGCCGGTGAATACCGCCCGTTCGCCCTGCGGATGATGGCGTGCCACTTCCCGTGCACTTACTCTGGCGGAGGACGGCCTGCCCGAGGTCGCAACGTCAACCGTCACCACGCGCAGGCCGAGCTTCTCCAGACAGGACGCCATGTAGCCGAGTTCGCGCCCCTTGGTGTCGAAGGTGCCGATCACATAGGCTGCGTGACCGGCGGTGGCCGCGACCGGGAACTCCACGACGCGCGCCTCTTCGCGCTTTGCAACCGACGCCGCGGCGGGCTCGCTGGCGGCTGCGTTTGCCAGCGGCCGGTCGGCGTCCGTGTTGCCCCAGCGCGTATAGGCGCGCACCGCGCGCGGCTCCGCTGCACCGGGCAACTCGTTCTCTTCGGCGCGCTTCACGGTGTAGACCGGTACGCCCTGGTCCGCGACGGGCTCGGGCGCGGGCACAGCCTCGACCTCGTCATCGGCGGCGCGCACGCCAAGCAGGCGCTGCTGCAAGGCGCGGTCGCCGGCGATCTCGGCCACCGGCATGGAGCGGGCGATGCGCCCATTGACCATGACGTCGACGACGTCGGCCACCGTGATGGCGACACCCAGGTTCTGCTCGATCAAGAGCACCGCGATCTCGCCGCCGGCGGCCAGCGACTTGAGCATGCCTTCAACCTGCTGCACGATCACCGGTGCCAAGCCCTCGGTGGGTTCGTCCATGACCAAAAGTGTCGGATTGAGCAGGAGCGCCCGGCCGATGGCCAGCATCTGCTGCTCGCCGCCGGACAGCTCGGCGCCGCCGTTGCCGCGCCGTTCCGCGAGCCTGGGGAAGGTCGAGTAGACACGTGCAACATCCCAGGGCCCGCGCGCGCGCCGCCGCACGCCCGCGGCCAGCCGCAGGTGCTCGTCGACCGTCAGTGAAGGCCAGACGCGCCGGCCCTGCGGGACATACGCGATGCCGAGGTCGGCGATGCGGTTGGGCGCCAGGCCGAGGATTTCGCGTCCGGCTAAGCGCACGCTGCCGCGCGCGCGCACCAGGCCGGTGATCGCGTTGCACAGCGTAGTCTTGCCCATGCCGTTGCGGCCGACAACGGCCAGCACGCCGCGCTCGAGCTCGAGCGAGACTTCCTGCAACGCATGCGCACGGCCATAGTGGACGTCGAGACGCTCGACCGAAAGAATCGGCGTCATGCGTGCCCCGCCGTGCCCATGTAGATCTCCTGCACCTCGGCGTCGCCTTCGATCTCGGCCGGCGTGCCCTCCTTGAGCAGGCGCCCGTTGTGCATGACCGTGACGCGGTCGACCACGCGCAGCGCGATCTCAAGGTCGTGCTCGATCAGGATGAAACTCATGTGCGCGGGCAGCGCGCGCAGCAACAGGACCAGTTCGCGCCTTTCCGCCGGTGACAGTCCGGCAGCCGGCTCGTCAAAGAGGATCAGCCGTGGCGCGCCGGCCAGGGCCATGCCGATCTCGAGCTGGCGCTGCTGGCCGTGCGACAGGGTCGCGACCGGATCGTCGCCGACGTTCGTCAAGCGCACCCGTTCGAGCAGATCCTCGGCCGCGGCGCGCGAGGTGCTGGCGTACGCCGGCCGCAAAAGGCTGAATCGGCCGCGCGCGACGCCGCGCACGGCAAGAAAGAGGTTGTCACGCACCGACAGTTCGCGAAACAGGAGGCTCGACTGGTAGGTGCGGCGCAGGCCCGCGCGAATGCGCTCGTGCGGCGCATGGTCGGTCACGTCCTCGCCGAAAAAGCGTACGCGCCCGGTCGTGGCGGGAAAGTCGCCGGTGATGACATTGAAGAGGGTGGTCTTGCCCGCGCCGTTGGCGCCAATCACCGCGCGGCGCTCGCCGGCGGCAACAGCAAAGGACACGTCGTCGACGGCGCGCAACGCGCCGAAATGGCGCGACACGCCCTCCAGCCGGAGTGCATCCCCGGTCGAGAGCAGTTGGCGCTCTTGCAGTTCGTTAACAGAAGCCATGCGGGGCGAGACCGAAAGCCTTGAATGAATCGTTGGTTAGGTGCGCAGCGGCGAGAGTCCCCCGGCCACATTGCCGGGGGACTCTCATGCCCTGGTTACGGACAGGCCGGCTCGTCGCGCGAACCCATCTTGAAGTCTTCACGCTTCATGCCCAGCATCTGGTCGACGCCGTCGATCTTGCGCAGCACGCGGTTGAAGAGGTTGCCCTTGCCATCCTTGACCACCTCTGTGATGAAGGTCGTGCCAATGGCCTGCCGGTTGGAGTCCAGCCGCACGTCGCCCACCGGGGTCTTGAGGGTCATCTTGGACAGCGCCTCGCGGTACTTCGCCTGCCCGCCGGAGAGATCGCCCTTGACCGCATCGAGGCCGTCGAGTGCGGCCTTCATGTTGATGTAATAGACCAGGGCGAACAGCGAGGGGCTGGGATAGGCGCCGGAGGAAACCGGGAAGTTCTTCTGGTAGTCGGCGACGAAGGCCTTCCAGTCCGGGTGGTCGTAGGCGTCCGCGATCGGTGCGCCGGCGATGGTTCCGACCAGCGAGTCGCGACGCTTGCCCTTGTAGTTGAGGATGTCCTGGCTCACCGTGATCGAACCACCGATCATGGGCTTGTCGCCGCCGGCCGCCTCATACTGGTTGAGGAAGTTGACCGCGTCCGCCCCGCCCAGGATGACCAGCAGCGCATCGACATCCTTCGGGATGCGCGCAATCACGGAGGAGTAGTCCTTGCCGCCCAGCGGCACCCAGGCCTTGAGAGGAACCTTGCCGCCCAGGCGGCAATACTCCGACATGAAGCCCTGCACCTGCGAATAGGGGAAGGCGTAGTCCTCGGCGATCAGCATCACGCGCTTGTAGCCCTTGTCCATCGCCGCCTTGCCCAGGCCCACCATCCACTGCGCGCCCTCGGTGTTGAAGCGGAAGAAATTGGGCGACGGGTTGACGAGCGTCGCCGCCTGCGCGCCTGACGAGCCGTTGATGAAGGTGATGTTGGGCTGGGTCTTGGAGTACTCCTTGACCGCGATGCCCTCGCCACCCGACAGCGGCCCGACCATGATGTCGACCTTGTCCTGCTCGACCAGCTTGCGGGTTGCGTTGACGGCAACGTCCGGCTTGGCGTCGGATGAAGCCTTGATGAGCTCGATCTTGCGTCCCGCAACAACGCCGCCGCGTTGCCGCACCGCGAGCTCGGCCCCGCGCATGCCGTCAGCGCCGCCGGCCGCGAACGGCCCCTCGAGCGTCGCCAGCAGGCCGATCTTCACCGTGCCCTGCTGCGCCTGCGCCGGTCCGCAAAACGCGGCAAGCACCGCGGCTGCGGCGAGCGTATGAACTAACAGTCTCTTGCTGTGCTTCATGAATTGCTCCTCCTTGGGGTTGACCGCGGCCTCAAGGCCGCCGGGTTGACAGCCGCCCGCGCAACTTGGCCCAAAGGCCCAGCAGCCCGTCCGGCGAGAACAGCACGATGGCGAGGAAGACCCCGCCGATGACCAGGTTGAAGCGCTCCCGGTCGATGATGTCGATCGCGAAGGTCTGCAACAGGACAAAAATGATCGCGCCGATGAAAGCGCCGATCGGATGCTTCATGCCGCCCAGCACCGCGATGATCAGCACGTTGATGAGCCACGAGGTGCCCACCGAGTTCGGCGTGATCAGGCCGTTGTACCAGGTGAAGAGGATGCCACCGACGGCAGCCAGCACGGCCGCGAACGCGTAGGCCGCGACGCGGTGCGCGGTGACGTGAAAACCGAGCGCATTCATGCGCCGCGGGTTGTCGCGGATGCCCTGCAGGGCGACACCGAAGGGCGCGCGCAGCACATATTGCACCAGCCAGTAGCCACCCAGCGCACAGGCAAGCGCCAGATAGTAAAAGGCCACCGGGTCGCGCAGGTTCACTCCCAGCACGGTGGGCGCGTAGACGCGCTGGAAGCCCTGGAAGCCATTGAACACCGTGTAGTTCTGCAGGCACAGGTAGTAGAACGCCACTCCCATCGCCAGTGTGATCATGATGGTGTAGATGCCTTCTGTGCGCACCGACAGCCAGCCGACGAAGGTGCCGACGATAACCGCCACCAGGATCGCGATCGGCACTGCCACCCACCACGCCCAGCCAAAGCTCAACGCCGCCTCGCCGCTGGCACCGAATACGGCGAGCATGTAGCCGGCGACGCCGGCCACCGTCATCTGCGCCAGCGAAATCATGCCGCCGTAGCCGCCCAGGAATGTGAGCGAGAGGGCGATCAGCCCCAGCGCCAGCGACTGGGCACCGACCTGGTAGACCAGAAAGTTGGTCGCGAACAGCGGATACGCCAGCACCAGCAACAGCACCAGCCAGTGCCGCGGTTTCATGGCCGAGACGAGCGACGCGATTCGGCCGGGCGCACTGCCCGCCACACCGGTGGTCGCGGACCCTCGGCGCGCAGTAGCCGGGGCTGCGGGCGTCGCCCTGCCCATCGCCAGCCGCCCGGCCCCGGCGTTCATTGCCTGCCGCCACTGGGCGCCGCTCATGCCGCGCTCCCGAGGATGCCGCGCGGCCGGAAGGCGAGCACGAGCACCAGGATGACAAAGGTGAACACCACGCTGTAGGTCGGCGCGTAGGCCAGGCCGAAGGTCTCGGCCACGCCCAAGATCACCGCACCGACCGCGGCACCCACCACGCTGCCCATGCCGCCGACGATGACCACCACCAGCGAGGCGAGCAGCAAGCGCACGTCCTCGCCCGGTACCATGGACAGTTCTACCGCGCCGATCACGCCGCCGAAGCCCGCCAGGCCGGCCCCGATGGCGAAGGTGGCGGCGAAGACCAGGTTCACGTTCACACCGGTGGCAGCGAGCATCGCACGGTCATCCACCCCGGCGCGAATCATCATGCCGATGCGGGTCTTGTTGAGGAAGAGCCAGAGCAGAATGCCGATGGCTATGCCCACCGGCAGGAGCGCCATCCGGTACTTGGAATAGGCCTTGATCAAGGGGATGTCACGCAGCGGGCCCGACAGGAAGTCCGGCGCGCTCAGTTGATGCACCTGGGCGCCGATCCCCCACAGGAGAAGATCGGCGATGACAATCGACAGGCCGATGGTGACCATCGTCTGGCGCAGGTCCTCGCCCTGCATATGGCGGAAGATCAGCAGTTGCAACATGAGCCCGGCCAACGCGGCGACCAGGAATCCGGCCGCAAGCCCGAGGACGAAGTATCCGGACGCGGTGGCGGCCATATAGCCGACATAGCCGCCAAGCAGATAGAGCGATCCGTGCGCGAGGTTGACGTTCCTCATCAGGCCGAAGACCAGCGTGAAACCGCTGGCGACGATGAAGTACAACGAGGCCAGCGTGAGCCCGTTGAGCAGTGTGATCAGGAACAGACGCGCGTTGTCCCACAGTCCCCACACGGTGAAGACCGCGATCGGAGCGCCGATGACGACGCTCCAGATGGCGCGCAACCAGCGACTCACCGCGGAGCCCTCCTGCCGCTGCGCGACATGCTCCCCGGGGGAGGACGAGCGCTCCCTTCGGACGGCGGTGCGGGAACGCTCATGCGGCCGATTGTCCCCAGCGGGTGCGTGCGGCGCGGATCTCGGGCGACTTGTGGAACTGGCCGTCCTTCATCACCGCGAGGATGCGCCGGGAATCCTGCAGCAGCGCGAGGTTGGAAAGCGGATCGCCGTCGACCAGCAACAGGTCGGCCAGGTAACCCTCCTTGACCAGCCCCAGGTCGCTGCCGCGCATCATCATCTCGCCGCCCCACTTGGTGCACGAAACGATCGCCTCCATCGGCGTCATGCCGAGGTACTTGACGAAGTACTCGAGGTCCTTTGCGTTCTCGCCGTGCGGCGCCCAGGCGAAGCCGTAGTCGCCGCCGGGCAGCACGCGGATGCCGCGCTTGAGCATCGCCTTCATGCTGTTGCAGGCGGCCTCGAGCTCACGCTCGTAGCCCATGTTCTTGGCCGCCTGGTTGTCGATGTCGACCACCCCGCCTTCGTAGAGCAGCCGGATGATCACCGACAGGCCGGGCGCGACAAAGATGCGATGCTTCTGCGCCTCCATCATGTCGAGCGCCTCCTCGTCGGCGAAGCTCGCGTGATAGATGATGTCGAAGCCGTGGCGCATCGCCTGCTTGACCGACTCGGTCGAGCGTGCGTGGCAAGAAAGACGCTTGCCACGCACCTTGGTCTCGCGCACTGCGATGGCAACCTCCTCGTCACTCATCCAGGTGGTGGTTGCGTCGGCGCCGGGAACCAGGTTGTCGCCCGAGAGGTTGAGCTTGATCGAGTCGACGCCGTACTTGAGGAACATGCGCACGGCCTTGAGCATCTCATCCGGACCATTGACAATGCAGCCGAAGGCCAGCTCCGGGTAGGGCAGGTGCGGCAACAGATCATCGCCGAGCGAGCCGCTCACGGTGATTTCCTGGCTGGCGGCCAGGTAGCGGGGCCCGGGAATCTGACCCGACTCGATCGCATTGCGGATCACGCAGTCCAGGCGCGGCTTGGGCGTCGCCGCACCGACGCAGGAGGTCCAGCCCATGTCCAGATACTGTCTGGCCACCTGCGCCGCCCACAGCGTGTGTTCCTCGTGCGGCAACTTCTGGATCGCGTCCAGCGACTTGGAGTTGACCCAGCCGAAGTGGGTGTGCGCCTCGCACATGCCCGGCATGAGCGTGGCGCCGGCGGCATCGACCACCGTGACGCCGACAGCCGGAATGGCGCGGGCCCCGCGACCGATGCGCGAAATGCGGTTGCCCTGCACCAGCACCTCGCCTGCATAGGGCTGGGCGCCGCTGCCGTCGATGATGCGCACGTTCGTAAAGAGAGTATTGCTCATGGCTTCTCCTAGGTTCGTTGTGCCAGGAATTTGCCGAGGAGCGAGCCGCATTCCTCGGGCTTCTCGTATACCGTCCAATGCCCGCAGCGTGTGAGCACTTCGGCCCGCGCGTCGGCGATGCCTGCGGCGATGCCACGCACCGCCTGCGGTGGCGCGACCGCGTCCTCGTCACCGGTCACGAGCAGGACCGGGCAGGCGATCTTCGCCAGGTCGGCGGCTTGCGCTTCGGACAGGGCCTCGCAGCTGCGCGCATAGCCGTCATGGCACTGGCGCATCACCGACTCGCGCACCGCAGCCACTGCCACCGGTCGCATGCGGCGCGTCTCGGTTGAGGTGCCCGACTGCACGGTTGCATCGGCGATGGCCTGCATGCCGGCCTCGCGCTCGGTGCGCGCCTTCTCGCCTCGCGCGCGGATCGGCGCACGGTTCACGTCCGGCGGCGCGGTGAGCGGGCCGAAAAGAGCGAGGCTCCGGACCAGCCGCGGCTCCTGCACTGCCAGGTGAAAGGCGATGATGCAGCCCATCGAGTGCGCAACCAGGTGGGCGCGCTCAACTCCCGTGGCACCGCAGACGCGCATCAGCGCGCGCACATATCCATCGATGGACAGCGGCCCCTGGACCCGATGCGAGCGGCCGGCGCCCGGCAGGTCCGGCCGGATGGTGCGATAGCGGGCCAGGGCCGGCAGGAGCGGCGTCCAGAAATTCGACGTGCCACCGAGTCCGTGGATCATGAGCACGGCTTCGCCGGCGCCGTCGGTCTCGACGGCAATGCGCTCGACAAAGCTGGTACTCAACGCATACCCCTCTCCAGATGTATGCTGCGCCGCAAAACGGATATAAATGAGACGCTAGTCTCATTCGGGTGTGCGACACTAATACGACTCGACAAGTCTTGTCAATCTGCGATGCGTCAAAGTGCCGCCAGCTTCTATACCTTGCCGGACCACGGGTCGGGACACCGCAGTCGCGTGTTCCGGCGGCTGCTCGACGAGGCGGTTGCGCTGGTACGGCGGGGGCGCATCCCGTCGGTGGCCGAGGTTGCGCTCGCCGCCGAGGTTTCACGGGCGACCGCCTATCGTTACTTCCCCAGCCGCTCCAAGCTGATCAGCGCCGTGATCGCCGAAGCGCTGGCGCCGGTGCGTCGCGCGGTGCCGCAGCAGGGCGAACCCAAGCAACGGCTGCACGAACTTCTTAACCGCACGTATTCGCTCTTCAGCGAGTACGAGCCGCATATGCGGGCCGCGCTGCAGCTCGCGCTCGAACACCAGTCGCTGGAGGCCGCCGGACTGCTCGAAGAGGAGCCATTCAGGCGCGGCCAGCGGGAAGAAATCCTCAAGCTGACGCTTGCACCCCTGCGAAGCCAGCTTGCGCCGCGCACCTGGAACCGCCTGATCCGGGCGCTCGCCGTGGTCTACGGCATCGAGCCGATGGTGGTGCTCAAAGACATCTGTGGCGTAAGCGACCGCGAAACCGAGGCCGTGGTGCGCTGGATGATGGATGCGCTGGTGGATGCGGCGCTGCGCGAGAAAGCGGTCCGCTAGTAGGGACTCCCGGGCTCGGGGCTAGCCGAAAAGGGCTGCCGGGGACTGGGGGGATCTTCTACAACTCGGCGAGTATCTGCTCGCGCCGACGCTCGCATTCCATGAAGGTAAGGAGCCCCTGGTCACACAGGGATTGCAGTCGGCGCAGCCGATCTTCCATGGACATGGCCTGCGGCGCAGCGGCCGAAGGAGCCGCCGGAATGCCCGGCGCCGTCACCATCGGCATCGCCGGAATCTGCACCTGCACAGGTGCCGCCGGCACGGTATAGATGACTTGGGGCACCGGCGGGTACACCACGGGCGGGGAGAAGACGACCGGCGGCGGCACGTAGATCACGCGTGGCGGGTGGTAGACAGGCGGACCCCAGGGATGCGGATGCCAATAGCGCGGACCTGCCAGTGCGCTGCCGACGACTACCCCGCCGATGAAATAGCCGCCGCGGCGGCCGAACCCATGCGCGTCCGCGACCGGGGCCGCGGGCAAGGTGGCTGCAAAGGCCGCGACGGCCAACAACAAATTGCGCAATGCTGGTGACATGCGGGTCCTCCGGCTACGTCACGGCTGAGGAGAACTTATAGCATGGCGCCAACGAACCGGACAGTGCTTTTACATTTGGCCGGACTCAGGCCTTGACGAAGCGCAGCGTCATGCGATCGCTCTCGCCGATCGCAAGGTGCTTTTCGCGGTCCTTCGCGGACAGGCTGGGCGGCAGGGCCCAAACCCCTTCCGGATAATCCTTGGTGTCGCGGGGATTGGCGTTGACCTCCGAGCGCCCGGCAAGCCTGAACCCGGCCTTTTCGCATGCGGCGATCGCGTAGGACTCGGTCATATAACCACTCCTGACCTGGCGGTCTTTGGACGTGCCTTCGACGGCGCGATGATCCTCGATGCCCAGGATGCCGCCGGGTTTTAGCGCGGCATGGATGGCCTTGAGAACGATGTCGTCGGTCTCCTGGTACGCCCATACGTGCAGGCTGCGAAACGAGAACACCATGTCCACCGAACTGGGCGGCGCGAAGACGAGTTGGTCGGGGGTCGCCATCTCGGCCATGACGACGCGATCGTAGACGCCGGGATGGGCCTTGAGCTTGGTTTCGAACCCCTCGCGCAAGGCGCGCCAGCCGCGCGTGGTGGAACGGTGCTCCAGCGGATAGTGGGCGGCGATGAAACGCCCACGCTCGCGTAGGACCGGTGCTATGACCTCGGTGAACCAGCCAGCGTCGGGCCACAGTTCGACTGCGGTCATTTCCGGCTTGAGGCCGAAAAATAGCAGCGTTTCCTTGGGATTGCGATAGATGTCGCGGGCACGGTTGGCACTGCTGCGGTGGGCACCGCTGACGGCGGCGTCGAGCAGGGCTTCGACTCCCGGTGGTGTGGATTGCGCGCGCAATGCCGGCGCGGCGCCAAGTAGCGGCGCGGCGAGCGAGGCGGTCAGGAAGCGGCGGCGGTCAAGCATGGGCAGGTCCTTTCTTCTCTCGGAAAACGGCGGTGTCGCGCAAGATGTACGAGCGACCACTCGCTACGGATTCCGCGCCCGGCACCGATCATCGCGCGCATAATCGCATGCTCTCCCAATCCCGCTCCGAACCCATGATCGAATCCTCGACCTCCATCGCGGCCAGCGGCCACCCGCTCGCTTTTCGCACTTTGGCCGCGCGCGGTGCTTCACCGCTGGCTGGCACCGGCCCAGGCCAGGGCGCGCTGCGCGTCGAGGCCCGCGCCATAGGCGGACACCAGAAGGAAGCCGTGGTCGAAGGCGCGGACGGCGCGCGCTGGCGCCTGACCAGCGACGAGGGGCCGGCCTTGGGCGGCACTGACCTGGCGCCGTTTCCCCTGGGCTTTTTCAGCGCGGGCCTCATCGCCGATGTGCTGGGCCGCATCGTCGCGCTCGCGGGGGCACACGAGGTGCGCCTGGAGGCGGCGAGTCTTGCGACCGAGCACCGTTACGCGTTCACCGGATCATTCTTTGCGGGTACGGGACGCGGTTCGGCAGAAGCGCCGGCACTCGACCTGGCCCTGTCCAGCAGCGCGCCCGCGGCGACGCTCAAGCAGCTGGTGCGCAGCGCGCTTGACGCCTCGCCGGCGATCGCGGCGCTGCGCACGCCCTTGGCCAACACCTTCGCGCTGTACGTCAATGGTCGCCGCCACCCGGTCGAGGGCGTGCATGCCTTTCCGGGGGGCGATGTGGTCGACCCCTTCAAGGCCCATGCGGTCGCACCGGCGCCCTTGACCGGCGCAGCGGACCTGCCCGACCTGATCTCCAAGGTGCACGGCGCGCCGCCCAAGTCGCCCAGCCTGCCGGGACAAAGCGAGCGCATCGAGATCATCATCGGCGGCGCCGGCCAAGCGACACTGCCCGGCAGCGGCGTTCGCGCGGAGTCCTGGATCGCCAAGCCGGGCGGCTCGCGCTTCGCCCTTCTGGCCGATGAAGCGGCCAACGCCGCGCGCGCACCGTCCGGGCTGGCGCTCTACGCCGGCGGGATCGCGTTCTGCTATCTCACCCAGTTGCTGCGCTACATCGAGTACCGCAAGCACAAGGTGCGTGCGGTGCGCGTTGTGCAGGTCAATCCGTTTAGCGCCGGGGAGCGTGCCGGCGCCCTGCCGGTGGACACACACCTGTTCGTCAACGCCGACGAGCCCGATGATGTCATGCAGAAATTGCTGCTCTACGCCGCCAACACCTGCTACCTGCACGCGGCGCTCGGCGGAGCCTGCATGCCGCGCGTGAGCCTGGCGATCAACGGGGCGGGCGCCGAAACCCTGGCCTGACGCACGCCGCTCGGTATCTCAGATGTTTCGACCGGCGCGGTCCCAGTAAGGCGCCTTCAAGCGCCGCTTGAAGATCTTGCCGCTGTCCTCGCGCGGCAGCGCGGTGTGGAAGGTCACCACGCGGGGCACCTTGTAGCCGGCGATGCGCTCACCCAGCCACACGCGCACTGCCTCCGGGGTCAATTCGGCCCCGGGGCGCAACTCGACCGCCGCCGCCAGTGCCTCACCAAATTCTTCATGGGGAATGCCGAATACCGCGCAATCGGCAACGCCGTCCATGCCGATCAGCACCGCCTCGATCTCGGCGGGATAGATGTTGACCCCGCCGGCGATGACCATGTCGGACTTGCGGTCCGAGACATAGAGGTAGCCGTCGGCATCGAGCCAGCCCATGTCGCCCAGGCACACCAGACCGTCGCGCTCCATCGCGCGGCGCGCGTCGCTCTGGTGGTTGTAGTCGAAGTCCGGATAGGCCGGCTGGCGGCAATAGATGAGGCCCACCACGCCGGGCGGCAGGGGCATGCCCGCCTCGTCGTAGATGCGCACCGTGCCGTTGGTCGCCGGCCGCCCCGCAGAACCCGGTTTCCTGAGCCACTCTTCGGCGCTGATGTGGGTGATGTAGCCCGACTCGCTCGACGCGTAACTCTCGTGGATCACCGGGCCCCACCAGTCGATCATGGCGCGCTTGACATCCGGCGCGCACGGCGACCCGGTGGAGGCGACGAAGCTCATCGACGACAGGTCGTACTTGCGCCGCACCGCCTCCGGCAGGCGCAGCATGCGCACATACATGGTCGGGACCAGGTAGGCGTGCGTGAGGCGATGCGCCTCGATCAAGGCCAGCGTGCGTTCGGCGTCGAACTTGGATTCCAGCACCAGGAGCGCACCGTTCTGCGTGGTCTGGGACGAATAGGTGTTGGGCGCGCTGTGGTACATCGGCGCCGAGCACAGGGCACGCATGCCGGGGCCGATGCCGTTGATCTCGAGCGCCAGCGCTGCGCCGGCGGCGAGCATCTCGGGCGTCGCCGGGCGGCGCTTGACACCCTTGGGCACACCGGTGGTCCCCGAGGTATAGGCGATCAGCCCGCGCGGCGAACGGGGCGCCTCAAGCCACGGCGGGTGTTGCCCGATCCAGTCGGCCCAGCCGAGTGCATGCGCCGGCCAGGTCGCCGCGTCGAGCCCGCAGGCCTCGACCGTCGCCTCTTCCGGACGCACCACGATCACCGGCAGCTGCGCCGGGATGGCGTCGGCGATCTGCGGCAGCAGGTCGGCATGCACGATCAGGATTGCCGCACCGGAGTCGCGCAGGATGTGTCCGGCCTCGGCAGCCTTGAAGTGCCAGTTGATCGGACAGTGATACGCGCCCAGGCGCCGCGCCGCGAGCATGATGTCGATGAACGCAGGCTCGTTTCTCAGCATCAGCGCCACCACGGCATCTTCACCGATGCCGTGCGCGGCCAGCGCCGAAGCGGTGCGGGCCGCGCGTTCTTCCACCTGCTCGGGTGGAATTGTCTGCGTGCCGAAGATCAGCGTGGCGGGCATCGAAACGGTCTCATGAATAAAGAGACCCGGATGCTACCGCCTCGCCGCGCGGCCCGCCGGCAAGCTACTTCTTGCGTGCGAACTTGCCCTGTCGCGTCGCGCGCCCGATGGCATTGCCGTTGACCATGTAGCCGACCAGGGATGCGCTGGCGCCGGCGACGTCGAGCTTGTCCACCGACAGGGCATAGAGCGTGAAGTTGTAGCGATGCGCCTTGTCACCGACCGGCGGGCAGGGGCCGCCCCAGCCCGGGCCGCCGAAGTCGGTCGTCACCTGGACCGCGCCGGCCGGGAGATTGGCACCGTCGGCCGTGCCGGCGTTCTTGGGCAGGCCGGTCGCGCCAGCCGGGATGTTCAAGACCAGCCAGTGCCACCAGCCGGCGCCACCGGTCGGCGCATCCGGATCGTGCACCATCAACGCGAAGCTCTTGGTGCCCGCCGGAGCGCCGGACCACGAGAGGGCCGGCGAGATGTTCTGGCCGGTGCAGCCAAAGCCGCCAAAGACCTGCTCCATGGCGATGCTGCCGCCGGAGCGAAAGTCGGGGCTCGTCAGGGTGAAGGCGGGTTTGGCCGCCTTGCGAGGGGTCTTGCCGGCGGACTTGCGCGCGGCTGTCTTGCGTACGGCGGGCTTGCGACTGGCCATGGTTACTCTCTCCTCTGTTGGGCGCGCCGGGCGAGCCTGCGGCTCAACGGCGGGGGCACATGGTGCCAACGACGCGGAAAAGCGTCAAGCAGCTCGTCAAAACCTACGGCGCAGTCCTCTTTGCGGCCCAGCGCGCCACCCGCGGGTCCATCACCCGGAACCACAGGGGTGGCGCCAGTGCCAGGAGAATCATGCCGGCGTAGCCGGTCGGCAGCTGCGGCGCGGCTTCGATCGAGCGCAGGGTTTCGTAGGGGCGCGACGAGTCGGCATGGTGGTCGGAGTGGCGTTGCAGGTTGACCAGGATCGCGTTGCCGAACCAGGTGTCCGAGTTCCACGAGTGATGCGGCGCCACCGGCTCGTAACGCCCGTCGGCGTTGCGCTCTCGCTTAAGCCCGTAGTGCTCGACGTAGTTGACCAGCTCCAGGAGGGTGAAGGCGACGAAGCTCTGGAACAGGAAAAACGCCAGTCCGTTGATTCCGCCCCAGTAGATGGCCGCCGCGCACAGCGCAATCTGCGCCGCCATGTAATGGACCATGCGGTTCTGAGGACCCCATGCGCTGCGGCCATGCGCCGACAGGCGCAGCGCCTCCAGGCGCCATGCATGCGCAAAACTGCCGAAGACTGTGCGCGGGAAGAAACGGTAGAACGATTCACCCAGGTGCGCGCTGGCGGGGTCGCCAGGTGTTGCCACCCGCGCGTGGTGCCCACGATTGTGTTCAATGTAGAAGTGCGCGTAGCAGACGGAGAGCAGCATGACCTGGGATAGCACGCGGTCGAAGCGCGATGCGCGGTGCCCCAACTCATGGGCGATGGTGATGCCGAAACCGCCGCTGATGAAACCGATCGCCACACCCATCCACAGCGCGCCGGACAGGTCCGGCTTGCCGGCGGCCACCATCAGGCCCCAGCCGATGAGGGCGAACTGCGCCAAGGCATAGAGGTAGAGGAACGCGGAATGGAAGGCTTGACGCGGCCCGGGCCAGGCGCGCGGCACGGCCGCCGACGGACGATCTCCGATGATCAGGTCGATGACGGCGATCACCACCAGGAAGGCCAGCGACAGCACCCCAGACGCGCCCGCCGCCTGACCCGCGAAGGGCAGTGTCAAGAGCGCGACCAGCAACAGATGGCGCATGTCCTGCCAGCCGAGCGGCGCGCCGGCAGGCAGGGTTGGAGAGGTCGCGGCAACATCGCTGCGCATGCGATCGATTCTAGGGCATGATGCATGCCTCTTCCTGCGCATTTTTCCTCCCTTGGCCCTGAAATCCACGATCTACAAGGCCGCTCTGCAAGTGGCCGACATGGACCGGCACTACTACGCCGACCATGCGCTGACCATCGCCTGCCACCCCTCCGAGACCGCAGAACGCATGATGGTGCGTGTGCTGGCCTTCGCGCTCAATGCCGGCGAGTCCCTGGCGTTTGGGCGCGGGCTCTCGGACGTGGCCGAGCCCGACCTGGTTGAGGCGGACCTGACCGGTGCCATCCGCCACTGGATCGAAGTCGGCCAGCCAGACCCGCGTGCCGTCCTCAAGGCCTGTGGCAAAGCCTCCCGGGTCACCGTGTATCCCTACTCAGCCAGTGCCGCCAAGTGGTGGAAGGACACCGGCCCCGAGCTTGCTCGCGCGCGCAATCTGTCGGTGCAGGCGATCGACGCCGACACCGCGCGTGAACTCGCTGGCATGGCTGAACGCTCGATGGACCTGCAATGCACCATCCAGGATGGTGAAGTGTGGCTGCGTAGCGCAAACGCGCAGGTGCAGGTGGAGCTGGCCGCATGGCGCACATGAGTCCAGCGGACAGTTCCGCCGAAACGACGCAGGATTCCCAGGCTATTCAAGCCCAGGACGTTGCAGCGGCGCGCTACGCTTCCCGCTTGATCTCCACCATCCCCGAACCCTTGCTGCCCACCGAAGCCATTCGTCTGGACAAGTTGCAGACCAGCATCCTCAAGGCGCTGTATGCGCGCTCCGAACAGCGCCACCCGCTGCCAGATCTGGCACGCGCGGTGTTCCCCGGCGCGGCGGCCTATCCCGACGCCGAACTCCTGGGCTTTGTCCTGCCGCGCCTGATGCGCATGAAAACACTGGACTTTGTGCGCCTGGAACGTCATGGGGGCACAAAGTCAGCGGCGATCAGCTTGAAGGGCATCGAGTTCGTCGAGCGGCAGGCCTGATACGGGCCAGGGGCGGAGCACATCCGGTCGGAAACCGGGGATTCCATATATGGTAGTATGGAATCCCCATAGCTTGCGATCCGTCCGAGCCATGATCCGAACCACCGTATTCTTCGACGAAGAGACCCGCATGCGGCTGCGCAGCCTCGCACGTCGCACCGGCCTGACCCAGGCCCAGGTGCTGCGCGAAGCCGTCGCGCGCTACGAGGTCGAAAACTCGCGCCCCGCACTTCCGCCGGGCATCGGCGAATTTCGCAGCGGCCGCGCCGACACCGCGTCACGCACCCGCGAAATCCTGGCCAATGCGGCGCGCTCGGGATCGTGGCGTCGCCGCTGATCCTTGACACCAGCGGCATCGTCGCGCTGTACGACGCCGACAGCGCCGAGCACGCATCGTTCGTCGCGGCGGCTTTCGCACCCGGCACGCTTCGTCTCGTCAGCGCGGCGATCCTCTCGGAGATCGACTACATGCTCGCTGAGCGCGTCAATCCGGCTGCAGCCACGAAATTCCTCGACGCCATCGTCGCCGGGTTCTACGAATGCGAGGCCTTTGACCACGAGGACGCCCGCTACGTTCAGGCCTTGCACCTGCGCTATCCCGCGTTGAGACTCGGCCTGGCCGACGGCGCGGTCATGGCCCTGGCCGATCGACTGCGATGTCCGCGCATCCTGACAGCCGATCGACGGCACTTCTCTGCAGTCAAGCCGCTTTCCTTTGAAGCCTTCGTTCTCGTTGGCTATGAAGCGGTCCCGGCCAAGCGGCGGCGCAAGAGCGGCTGAGGCCGGATCGATCCGGTCGTAGGCGCGCCAAGCGGTTGACCTCGCCTGCCCCGAGCGTGCATGATGCGCCACCGTGGCTTTCGACGCCGACCTTTATCGCCGTACCATTGCCCTGCCCGCAACCGGCGACGCATCCAGCGCGCCGCCGCGCGAGCGGCCATTGCGCTTCTCGGTCATCGATGCCGGCCCGCGCGACGCCTTGCGCACGCTGGTATTCATCCACGGTTTCGGCGGGCGCGCCGCCTATTGGCAGCATCAGCTCGACCACTTTCATTACGACAGTCGCGTCATCGCGCTGGACCTGCGAGGCCACGGCTTGTCCGACGCGCCGCGCACGCGCTATGACGTGCCCGAACTGGTCGGTGACATCGAGCGCATCCTCGCGGCCGTCGGTGCGCCGGAGCGCTTCGTGCTGGTGGCGCATTCGTTTGGCGGCGCACTCTCGACATGGTTCGTCAATCACCACCCGGAGCGCGTCGAGCGCCTGGTGATCATCGGTTCGGCGGTCGCGTTTCGCCTCAAGTGGGCGGGGCGCGCGCTGCTGCGCCTGCCGGCGCCGCTCCTGGCAACGCTGCGACGCTTCGTCCCGGTGGCGCGCCTGTACCCGCCTTCGCACGTGGTCACGGCGCAGAACCGCAATGCCTTGTCGGTATGGGACGGCACGGAGCTCTTGAAACGCATCGCCGTGCCGACCCTCATCATCCTGGGACAGCGCGACCTGCTCTTCGAAGAGGCCTCGCAACGCGGGCTGGCGCAGCTGGTGCCGGGTGCCGAGGAGGTGGTGATCCCGGTCTCGGCGCACCAGGTGATGGTCGAACGACCGGACGCAGTCAACCGCGCCATCGAGCGCTTCCTGGGCCCGGCACGCTTGGCCGAGGAGCGCGCGCAACGCCGCGCCCGCGCCCGCGCGCTGGAAACCGAACGTCCCTGGCTCAAGCACTACGACAACCGCACGCCCTATCGCATCCGGCCGCCGGCGACGCCGATCACGCGCACCCTCGAGGCCGCGGCACGGCGTTTCGCCAGGACCAGCGCGTGCGAGTTCTACGGCCGCGAGATCAGTTACCGGGCGCTCAATCGGCTCTCCAACCGCTTCGCCTCGGGCCTGGAACGCCTGGGCGTGGGCCACGGCGAGCGGGTCGCCATCGTGCTGCCCAATTCGCCGCAGGCGCTGATCGCCTACTACGGGGTGCTCAAGCTGGGCGCGGTGGCGGTGTTCGTCAATCCGCTGTTTTCGCGCGATGAGCTCGTCCTTCGCCTGCAGGATGCGGGCGCACGCGTGCTCATCGCCCTGTCCTCGTTTCGCGGCGAGATCGAGGCACTCGCCGGCGCCGCGGGCTTGACGCGCGTGATCCTGACAGCGTTCCAGGCCTGGCTGCCCTGGCACAAGCGCATCCTCTATACGCTCACTGGCAAGAGCACTGCCATCGGCGGGCCTGGTGCGGCCACGGGGCCCGCGCCGCCGCGACCGGCCGGACTCACCATTCACGGCTTTAGCGGCGTGCTCGCGCGCGGCACCCAGGCTCCGCTGCCCGCACCCGGCATGCAGGACCTGGCGGTAATCGCCTACACCAGCGGCACCACCGGCGGTACGCCCGCCGGAGTGATGCTGACCCACGCCAACCTGGCGGCCAACGCGCTGCAGCTGCGCCACTGGATTCCGGATGCGCGCCCGGGTGACGAGCGGGTGCTGGCGGTGGTGCCCTTCTCGCACTCTTACGGCATCACCGGCTGCGTCAACTTCGCCACGCTCATCGGCGCGACCCTGATCCTCCTGCCGCGCTTCGATGTCGAGGAGACGCTTACGACCATCGCCGCGAAAAAGCCAACCCTCTTTCCGGCCGTGCCGATGGTGTTCCAGGCCCTGAGCCACTTCCCCGGGGTGCGCAAGTACGGCGTGGCTTCGATTCGCGTCTGCGTGTCTTCCGGCTCACCCCTACCCCTGGAGGTGCAGGAGGAGTTCGAGAAACTCACCCGCGGCCGCGTGGTCGAGGCCTACGGACTGACCGAGGCCGGCCCGGCCACCCATGTCAGCCCCTTGAGCGCGCGGCGCCGGCCCGGCACCATCGGCCTGCCGCTACCCGACACCGAAGCGCGCGTCATCGACCCCGAGACCGGGCAGGACGTCGGCATCGACACGCCCGGTGAACTCATCGTGCGCGGCCCGCAGGTCATGCGCGGCTACTGGAACCGGCCCGCGGACACCGCGCTGGCGCTGAAGGACGGCTGGCTCCATACCGGCGACATCGCCAAGGTCGATGAAGACGGTTATTTCACGGTCATCGACCGCAAGAAAGACGTGATCTTCTCCGCTGGCTACCCGGTCTATCCGCGCGACATCGAGGAGGTGCTCTACGAGCACCCGGCAGTGCAGGAAGCAGCCGTCGCCGGCCTGCCGCAATGGACTAGCGCGCAGACCATCCACGCCTTCGTGGTGCGGCGCGGCCCGGCGCGCGAGAGCGCCGAAAAACTGGCGGCCGAACTCCTGGCGCACGCGCGCCGTCGACTGGCCGCGCACGCGGTGCCTGCCAGCATCACATTCATGGACAGCCTGCCGCGCAATGCGCTGGGCAAGGTGTTGCGACGCCAGCTGGCTGAGAACACGGCCGCGCAAACCGGTGGTGCCACGGGTTCCATACCTTGAGCCGCTGACTGCGCTCGCGCATTCGGGCTGGCCCAGCTGCGCGACTCCCGGGAATGTCCACTCCTGCTACCCTTGGCGCCGCCACCTGTTCGAAAAGACATCTGCAAAAGCCCGCCATGACCATCGACCTGCGCAGCGACACCGTCACCCAGCCCAGCCCCGGCATGCGCGCGGCCATGCAGGACGCGCCACTGGGCGACGACGTCTTCGGTGACGACCCCAGCGTCAATCGACTCGAAGCGCTGGCCGCGGCCCTGTTCGGCAAGGAAGCCGGCCTCTTCCTGCCCACCGGCACGCAAAGCAATCTCACCGCGCTGATGGCGCACTGCCAGCGCGGCGATGAGTACATCGTCGGACAGGAAGCGCACACCTACCGCTACGAAGGGGGCGGCGCCGCAGTGCTGGGCAGCATCCAGCCGCAACCGCTGGCCAACAAGAGCGACGGGTCGCTCAGGCTGGAAGACATCGAGGCCGCGATCAAGCCCGACGATGCGCACTTCGCCAGGACGCGCCTGCTGACCCTGGAAAACACCATCGGCGGCAAGGTGCTGTCGCGCGCCTACCTTGAAGCGGCACTGGCGCTCGCGGCGCGGCGCGCTCTGTCGACCCACCTGGACGGCGCGCGCGTTTTCAACGCCGCCGTCAAGCTGGGCCTGCCGGTGGCCGAACTCACGGCCGGTTTCGACACGGTCTCGGCCTGCCTGTCCAAGGGTTTGGGAACACCAGCCGGCACGGTACTGGTCGGCCGGCGCGACCTGATCGCCTCCGCACGGCGCTGGCGCAAGATGCTCGGCGGCGGCATGCGTCAGGCCGGTGTGCTCGCGGCAGCCGGCATCTACGCGCTCGAGCACAACATTGCGCGCCTGGCCGAGGACCATGCCAATGCGCATCAGCTCGCGCGCGGCCTTGCGGATATCGACGGCCTCGAAGTCGAAATGCCGCAGACCAACATGGTGTTTGTGCGCATCCCGCCAGCACGCGTCGCGGCCTTGCAGGCGCACTTGAACGCCTGCGGGATCAAGGCGCTTGCCGGTCAGCGCACCCGCCTGGTCACGCATCTGGATGTCGACGCCGCGCAGATCGGCGCAGCGGTACGTGCATTCAAGGACTTCCTTGTCGGAGCCGATAAAGTCGCCGCGGCTCTCTAGCATCTCGCGAAGTATTGCGACTTGAGCAGGATCGGTCCGCCGTGTACGACCCGCTTCAGCCGAACAGGTCCGGCGTGTGTCCCGGCGCGATTGCGCTCTCGCTGCCGCGTTCGGCTTCGTTGGCGAGCCCACCCACCCGCACCCCGATGAGCCGTATCGGTCGCGCCAGACGCCGCTCCGGCGCCACCCTCGCCAGCGCCGCGAAGGCGGCGCGGCGAATCGCCACCGGATCATTGACCGGCTCGGCCACGGTGTTGTCGCGGGTGACGATGCGGAAATTGTCGTAGCGCAGCTTCACGCCTATGGTGCGGCCCGCGTAGCCGCGGCGCTGCAGATCCTCACCGACCTGCTTGCACAGTTTGGTGAGCACGGCGGCGATTTCGTCCCAGTCGCGGGTGTCTTCCTCGAAGGTGGTCTCGCGACTGCGCGAGACCGGTTCCTGGTGGGTCACCACCGGCCGCTCGTCGCGCCCCCAGGCGCATTCATGCAGCCAGCGGCCGTAACGCTCGCCGAAATTCTTGACCAAAAATTCCGGTCGTTCGCGTGCCAGGTCACCGATACTGACGATGTTGAGCCGGGCCAGGCGTTCGTTGGCCTTGGGGCCCACGCCGTTGATGCGCTTGGCCGGCAGTGGCCAGATCAGCTCCGCGAGATCATCCGGTTCGATCAGCGTCAGTCCGTCGGGCTTGTCGAGCTCGGAGCCGATCTTGGCCAGCAATTTGTTGGGTGCGATCGCGATCGAGCAGGTAAGCCCGGTGGCCTCGCGCACCGCGCGCTTCAGCGCCAGGCCCAGGCTGCGCGACTCGCCCGCCACCTGCGTCAAGTCGATGTAGACCTCGTCGATGCCGCGGTCCTCGATCTCGGGTGCGATGGTCGCGATCGCGCCCTTGAACAGACGCGAAAGCCGCCGGTATTCGTCGAAATCGGCCGGCAGCATCAGCGCCTGCGGGCACAGCGCGCGGGCCTTCATCATCGACATCGCCGAGTGCACGCCAAAGGCGCGCGCCTCGTAGGTGCAGGTTGTCACCACCCCGCGCCCGGCGTATTCCGACAGTGATCGCGGCGCGCCGTCGGGGCCCGGGTGGCGCCCGCCGATAACCACCGGCAGGCCGCGCAATTCCGGGCGGCGCAGCAGCTCGACCGACGCGTAGAACGCGTCCATGTCGAGATGGGCGATGCGGCGCGGCACGGCGCCCTGCGGCAGGTCAGCCATGCCGCAATCCTAGCGCCGCCCGCGGGCCTTGGCGCGCTACTGGAACTCCAGCAGCAGGTCGTGCGCGGCGACGGTCTCGCCGGGCTTGACGTGCACCGCGCGTACGGTGGCGTCGCGTTCGGCGCGAATCTGCGACTCCATCTTCATCGCCTCAATGGACAACAGCGGGTCGCCCGCCTTGACCGCCTGTCCCGCCTTGACTGCCACGGTGACGATCATTCCCGGCATGGGCGCCGGCAGGTGCTTCGCATTGCCGGTTTCCGCCTGCTCCCGCAAAGCCTTGCGCGCAGCGCCGGCCTTGGATACGCGCATGGTGCGCGCCTGCCCGTTGAGTTCAAAGAACACCCGCACTATCCCTTCTTCCTCGGCCGGCGCGGTGCCCTGCATGGAAACCACCAGGGTCTTGCCGGGATCGATCTCGACAGCGATTTCCTCGCGATCGTGCATGCCGTAGAAGTACGCCGAGGTGGGGATTGCATCGACATCGCCGTACTGGCGGTGATGCGCGGCGAATTCGGTGAACACCTTCGGGTACATGAGGTAGGAGGCGAGGTCGCGGTCGTCGACGTGGCGACCAACCGCCTTCTCGGCCTCCGCGCGCGCCACCTCGAGATCGACCGGCGGCAAGTTGGCGCCGGGGCGATAGGGCGTAGGCGGCTGCGGCAGTATCTCGCCGGGACGACCACACTTGAGGATCTTGCGCGACACCTCGTCAGGAAAGCCGTCGGGAGGAAAACCGATCTCGCCCTTGAACAATGCCACTACCGACTCAGGGAAGGCGACTTCGCGCTCCGGGTCCATCACGTCGGTGGCCGTAAGGCCGTTGGCGACCATCGAAAGCGCCATGTCGCCCACCACCTTGGAGGTGGGAGTGACCTTGGTCACGTCGCCGAAGAGTCGGTTGACATCCGAATAGGTGCGCGACACCTCGGACCAGCGGTGCTCCAGGCCCATCGCACGCGCCTGCTCGCGCAGGTTGGTGTACTGCCCGCCGGGCATCTCGTGGCGATACACGTCCGCGGTGCCGGCGCGGATGTCGGCCTCGAAAGGCGCGTAGTACTTGCGCACGCCCTCGAAGTATTCGGAAAGCTGCAGGAGCGCAGCGCGGTCGAGCCGGCCGGGACCCTCGGCACCGGCGCACGGATCACGCGCATCACCCTCGAGCGCGGCGACGATGGCGCCCAGGCTCGGCTGCGAGGTGAGCCCGCTCATCGAATCGAGCGCGGCGTCGAAGGCATCGGCACCGGCCTCCACCGCGGCCAGCACCGAGGCGGCAGCGGCACCCGAGGTGTCGTGGGTATGGAAATGCACCGGCAGGCCGGTTTCATCCTTGAGCGCGCGAATCAGTTCGCGTGCGGCACGCGGACGGCACACGCCGGCCATGTCCTTCAAGCCAAGGATGTGCACACCGGCGGCCTTGAGCTCGCGCGCAAGCTTCAGGTAGTAGCCGAGATCGTACTTGCGCGTGCGGTCGTGGATGTCGGCGGTGTAGCAGATCGCACCCTCGCACAGCATGCCGGTCTCGAGTACCGCGTCGATCGCCACGCGCATGTTCTCGACCCAGTTGAGCGAGTCAAAGACGCGGAAGAGGTCGATCCCGCCAGCGGCCGCTTGGACGACAAAATGGCGCACGACGTTGTCGGCGTAGTTGGTGTAGCCAACCGCGTTGGAGGAGCGCAGCAGCATCTGGAACAGCACGTTGGGGACCGCCTCGCGCAGCGCGGCCAGGCGTGCCCAGGGGTCCTCGCGCAAAAAGCGCATCGCCACATCGAAGGTGGCGCCGCCCCAGCACTCCAGGGAAAATAGACCGCCGGCCATGCGCGCGTAATAGGGCGCGATGCGCAGCATGTCGATTGTGCGCATGCGGGTGGCGAAAAGCGACTGGTGCGCGTCGCGCAGCGTCGTGTCGGTGACGAGCGCGCGCGGCTCGTCTTTCATCCACTGTGCGAACTTCGTTGCGCCCATGCGTCGCAACAGGTCGCGCGTGCCGAGCGGCACCGGGCCGCTGATGTCCAGCGCCGGCTTGACCAGGTGCGCGTGCGTGAGGTCCGGCTTGACGCGCCCCTTCATGTCCGGATGGCCGTTGACCGTCACCTCGCCCAGAAAGCGCAGGACGCGGGTGGCACGGTCGCGGCGCTTGGCGAAGCGCACCAGTTCCGGCGTGCCGTCGATGAAGCGGGTGGTGACCGTCCCGGCAGCGAAGTCCGGGTGGTTGATGACGTTCTCGACGAACTGCAGGTTGGTGGCGACACCGCGAATGCGGAATTCGCGCAGGCCCCGGTCCATGCGCCGGATCGCCTCGGCCGCCGTCGGCGCCCAGGCGGTCACCTTGACCAGGAGCGAATCGTAATAGGGGGTGATCACCGCCCCGGTATAGGCGGTGCCACCATCCAGGCGCAGGCCGAAACCCGCGGCCGAGCGGTAGGCGGTGATGCGCCCGTAGTCCGGGGTAAAGCCGTTTTCCGGGTCCTCGGTGGTGACGCGGCACTGCAATGCATGGCCGTTCAGGCGTATGTCGGCCTGCGCGGGCACGGGGCAGTCGGGCGCGCCGATCGTAGCGCCCTCGCTGATGCGGATCTGCGACTTGACGATGTCGATGCCGGTCACCTGCTCGGTGACGGTGTGCTCGACCTGGATGCGCGGGTTGACCTCGATGAAATAGAACTTGCCGGTATCCGCATCCATCAGGAATTCGACGGTGCCGGCATGGGTGTAGCCGACCGCGCGGCCGAGGCGCAAGGCCGACTCGCACAGCTCGGTCCGCCCTGCGGCATCCAGGTAGGGCGCGGGCGCGCGCTCGACCACCTTCTGGTTGCGCCGCTGCACCGAGCAGTCGCGCTCGAACAGGTGCACCAGGTTGCCGTGCTTGTCGCCCATGATCTGCACTTCGACGTGGCGCGCGCGTCGCACCAGCTTTTCCAGGTAGACCTCGTCGTTGCCGAACGCGGCGGCGGCCTCGCGCCGCGCCGCTTCCACCTGGCCCACCAGATCGGACTCGGACTCGATGACGCGCATGCCACGGCCGCCGCCGCCCCAACTGGCCTTGAGCATCAGCGGATAGCCGACTTCGGCCGCAAGAGGCTTGCAGGCCTCGATATCCCGCGGCAGCGGGACGGTGGCAGGCATTACCGGCACGCCGGCCGCCGCCGCGGCGTTGCGCGCGGCGACCTTGTTGCCCAGCGTGGTCATCACCTCGGGCGTCGGGCCGACAAAGATGATGCCGGCCGCCGCGCAGGCGCGCGCAAAGTCCGGGTTTTCGGACAGAAAGCCGTAACCGGGATGGATGGCGTCGACGCGCGCCTGGCGCGCGATGCGGATGACATCCGGAATATCCAGATATGCCTGCAGCGGCTTCTTGCCATCACCAACCAGGTAGCTTTCGTCGGCCTTGAAGCGATGCAGCGCGAAGCGGTCCTCGCGCGAGTAGATCGAAACGGTGCGGATGCCCATCTCGGCGGCGGCGCGCATGACGCGAATCGAGATCTCCGAGCGGTTGGCGATGAGGAGCGAGCGGATGGATTTCATTGGCAGGCCTTGGATGAAGAGGGCGTTCAAGTCGCACTTGAAGCAGGATTCGTGCGCACCACGACTCGCCGCAGCCGATTATGTCGAGAAAGTTGCGTCCAGGGCCCAGCTCCCCGACAATCGGCCCTCCCCGCGGCTCACCCGATGCCCTCAATGTCAGCGCCCACCAAATTCACAGGCCGTCGCGAAGACCGACGCCTTATCACCGGTACCGGTCGCTATACGGCCGATGTCGACCTGCCCGGACAGCTGCACGCTGCCTTCGTGCGCGCCGACCGCGCTTCTGCACTTGTTCGCGCCATCGACACCGTCGTGGCACGCGGCATGCCGGGAGTCGTCGCGATCTACACAGGGGCAGACCTGGCCGGCACGGCTTTCAAGCCGCCAGGCACCATGGTGAGCTACCCGGGACGCGGCGGCAGCGCGATCATCGTGCCGCCGCGCCTGCCGATGGCGCGCGAACGCGTGCGCCACGTCGGCGAGGAGGTGGCGTTGGTCGTCGCGACGACTGCGCGCGCTGCCGAGGACGCGGCCGCGGCGATCGTGGTCGACTACGAGGACCTGCCCGCGATCGCGCACCCCGAGGACGCGATCAAGCCCGGCGCGCCGCTGGTGCACGAAAGCGTGCCCGGCAACGTCGTTTTCGACTTCGAGTATGGCGACGAGGCAGCCACCGCCGCCGCCTTCGCCGCTGCCGCGCACGTCGTGAAACTCAAGCTCGACAGCCAGCGCGTCTCGGCCAGCCCGATGGAGCCACGCGCGACGCTCGCTGCCTACGACTCATCGACGGACAGCTTCGACCTCACCACGCCCAACCAGGGCGCGCCCATGATGCGCCCGGGCATCTGCCACATCATGGGCCTGACACCCGCACAGGTGCGCATCCACGCGCAGGATGTCGGCGGCGGCTTCGGCGCGCGCTCGGGCACCTACATGGAGCACGTCATCCTTCTGTGGGCGGCGCGCGCGCAGAAGCGTCCGATCAAGTGGGTCGGGTCGCGCGCCGAGCAGTTCATGATCGAGGCGCACGGCCGCGCCATCGTCATCGATGCCGAACTCGCGCTCGATGCCGACGGCACGTTCCGCGCCTTTCGCATGCACTGGGTGGCCGACCAGGGCGCCTATCTCACGGCCGCCGGGCCGCTCATCAACACCATGAACGGCAGCCTCACCATCGGCGGCGCCTACCGGGTCACGACCGGCTACGGGCGCCACCGCTGCGTTCTCACGCACACCTGCCCGACGACCGCCTACCGCGGCGCGGGGCGCCCCGACATGGCCTACGCCGTCGAGCGCCTGGTCGACGAGGCTGCTGCGCAGCTTGGCCTGGACCGCGTCGCGATCCGGCTCAAGAATGCGATTCCCAAGGAGGCCATGCCATTCAAGAACGCCGCCGGCGCGACCTATGACTCCGGCGATTTCCCCGGCCTGATGGCGCGCGCACTCGCAGCCTCGGACTGGAACGGCTTTGCGGCGCGGCGCCGACAGAGCGAAGCGCGCGGACGCCTGCGTGGTCTGGGCTTGGCCTTGTTCCTCGAACCCTCCGGCGGAGGTGCGGCGCCCAAGGACCAGGTGGCGCTGCGCATCGCCGCAGATGGCCGCGTGCTTCTGCACACGGTGACGCAAAACCACGGCCAGGGCCACGAGACGGTGTTTCCGGAAATCGTCGCGCGCGTGCTCGGCCTGCCGCCCGAGGCCATTGAACTCATCACCGACCACCCGGTTTCGGCAACGCTGGTGGGCAACGGCGTGGTCGGTTCGCGCTCGATGCAGCAGTTCGGCTCGGCGTTCCACCTGGGCGCGCAGGGAGTCGTGAAAAAGGGCCGGCTGCTCGCGGCCAGGCGCCTGGAAGCCGCGCCCGAGGACATCGAGTTTGCTGGCGGCATGTACCGGGTCAAGGGCACGGACCTGGGCATTGCCCTGGCCGACCTGATCCGCGAGCATCGCGGCAGCGTGCCGCACCCCCTGGATGCCGAGGGCGAGGTCGGCTTGACGCGCGCATTCCCGAGCGGGGTGCACGTGGCCGAAGTCGAGATCGACCCCGAGACCGGCGCGACCAGCGTCGCCAGCTATGTCGCGGTGGATGACTGCGGCACGGTGTTAAACCACACGCTGGTCGAGGCGCAGTTGCACGGCGGCATCGCGCAGGGCGCAGGCCAGGTATTCGGCGAGCACGCAGCCTATGACCGCGCGAGCGGACAGCTCCTGTCCGGCAGCTTCATGGACTACGTGATGCCGCGCGCCGGACTATTGCCGGCCATCGAGACCATCGAACACTGCGTGCCCAGCCCGACCAACGTGCTGGGTGCCAAGGGCACCGGCGAAGCCGGCACCACCGGCGCATTGCCGGTCCTGATGAACGCCATCGTCGATGCGCTGCGTGCACGTGGCATCGCCCACCTGGACATGCCGGCGACACCGGCGCGGGTGTGGCAGGCGTTGCACCGGGTGCCGGTGTCGCAATAGTCGGGCAACCGCGCGTTGCCTGACCGGAGTTTGCGATTGCCGCATTGCGCCGCGCAGGCACCCTAGCGCGCGGCGCAGGCCAGACTCAGGTAGCGCTCGTCCAGCGAGGACTCGCTCACCGCCTCCCAGCGGCCCGGCTTATCGCTCATCGCGACTGCCTCGCCTTCGCCCATGCGCCCGGCCAGGTCCACGTACGCCAGCAGGCGCACACGCCGTGCAACGCAGTCGTATTCGCGATAGACGCGCGTGGAGAAGAGCGCGCGTCCGTCGGGCGTGAAGTCGCCGCGCACGAAGTCGAGGAGCCCGTGCATGCGCACGCCCGAGCCGGCGCGACGGATCGTGTCGGGGTCGGCGTAGGCGCGGAAAATGCCGTCTTCCGCGCTGACCAACTGCCACTCCGCGTACGCAGTGGCAGGAGCCAAGAGGTTTGCCAGGCACACCAAAGCGACAGCCAGGACCTTGCGCATCATCGCGCCGAGCACGGGCGGGATGACCGGGGCCGGAAGGTCGGCGATCGCTGCGTCATCGCGCTAGACCCAGCGCAGGAATGCCGGTGTTTCACTCGGTTCGAATGCCTTTCTTGGCGATCAGGTCGGCGTATACCCGGGTGTCGGACTGGATGCGCCGCGCCAGCGCGGCGGCGCCGGGCTCGCCATCCTTCCAGCCCTGCAAGAGCAGCGCTTGACGGATCTCCCGCGAGCCGATGATGCGCCCCAGCTCCTGCGACAGGCGCGCCTGATGCGCCGCCGGTAGCGTGGCAGGCGCGACGATGGCGTTCCACACCTCAATGTCCACCCCTTTGGCGCCGACCTCCTCCATCGAAGGCAGGGTCGGCGCGAGCGGGCTGCGCTTCGCCGACGACACCGCGATGGCCTCCAGCCGGCCGGCCGTCACTTGCGGCATCACCGTCGACGGCGGCAGGAGCGTCATGTGGATGGTGCCGCCGATGATCGCGGTGAGTATCTGCGGCCCGCCGGGATAGGGCACGTGCAGGGCCTTTAGCCCCAACTGCTCCTTGATGAGTTCCATGCCGAGATGCCCGCCCGAGCCCGCGCCGATCGACCCGTAGGCGAGCTTGTCGCCGGCAGCACGCGCCTGCGCGATGATGTCGACGGGCGCGCTCGTCGCGCCCTTGGCCGTGACCCATACCAGCGGCGAGGTACCGATGATGGCCAGCGGCGCCAGGTCGCGCGTGGGGTCATAGGCAAGCTTGCTGTTGAGAAGCTTCGCGGTCGTGAGCGGCCCGTTGCCGGCCACGCCGATGGTGTGCCCGTCGGTGGCCTTGGCGGTCGCGTCGGTGCCGATCGCACCGCCTGCGCCCGGCCGGTTCTCGACCACGACGGGCTGTCCGAGCGCGCGCGCAAGCGGATCGATGAGGAGCCGCGCGGTCACGTCCGGTGAAGAACCGGGCGGGTAGCCGATGACCAGGCGCAGGGGCCGCGTCGGCCAGTCCGGCGTCTGCGCGAGGCAAGCCGAGGCTGCGAGGATCGCGGCCAGGCCAATGATGATGCGGTCAAAACGCTTCTTCATATACAGGGTTCCTTCACTCGTCTTTCGAACTGTAACGCCGCATGAGGTCGTCGCGCGGTCGGCGGCGCGCACCGTCGGGTGTTGCAACATCGGCGTGCCGCACTACCTGGATCAGATCGAATCGTCCGGCATCGTTGACAGCGATGTCCTGGGTGAGAAATGTTGCCGAGAGCAGCTCTTGCACCCGTGCGAGCCCGGCAGGGTCCGTACCATGGAGCATCGCGACGGCGTTGCTGTCGGCCACAGCAGATGCCAGCGGATGGTCTTCGGCCAGCGCGGCGGTGCCCCAATGCGCCGCGACGATCCCGTCGCGTTCGAGGCATAGACTCAGAATGCGGTCGAGAGTGTCTTGCGCGGAATTCGATCGCCGCAGGCGCAACACCAGCGTATGCGCGCCAAGCGACTCGCCCGCGGCACCGACCCCACTGCAAGGCATGCGCACCATGTCGGTCAGGAGGCTGCGCATGCGCGCCGACCACGCGCTAGGGTTGGAAAGCACATCGCGGTACTGCGGCGTCCCGAGGGTGTCGGTGTGCGCAAGCCAATAGCAGCTGAAATAGCCAGCCCCGCGGGCGGCGGCGCGATAGCGCCAGGTTTCGATGAACCCGGGAAACGCGGTGCGCTCCGGCACGTGCTCGATGGCGTGCCAGGTCTCGTACTCGTGGCGCGCGCTCTCGCTTACACCGTTCCACAAGGCGAGGAAAGCCGCGCCCGGGGCCCGGCCGCTCATGTCGCGGGCCGAATCATGACCTTGGTGGCCATGCGCGAACGCGACAACGCGATCGCTTCGTGCGCCTCATGCAGCGGCAACACGCGCGTGATCATGTGCCGCAAGGTTGCCTGGTGCGAGCGCATGAATTCGAGCACGCCGCTCCAGGCGGCCTCCGGCGCACGGTACGAGCCGCGGATCTGCTGATGCCGGCGCAATAGCGCCGTCAGGTCGATCGGTACCGGCGCGGCGTGGATGCCGGTAACCACCAGGATGCCGTGCGGCTTGAGCGCGGCCAGCGCCGGCGCGATCACCGCGGCGGCACCGGTGGCCTCGAACACGACGTCGAAGCCGCCCTCGGCGACCAACGGCGCGAGGCGCACCGACATGTCGTCGTCGCCGAAGTCGAGGGTATGGTCGAAGCCCATGGCGCGCGCGGTGGCCAGGCGATGGACATCGTGCCGACCGGCGGCGACGACTTGCGCAGCCCCCGCTGCGCGCGCAAACACCGCGATTCCCAGGCCGATGTTGCCCGGACCGAGGACGAGCACGCGCTGCCCCGGCCGCACCTCCCCGGTGCGCGCCGATTCGTGACTCACTGTCATCGGCTCGGCCAGCGCCGCGACTTCGTCATCCAGCCCCCCCGGCACCGGCACGCAGTTGCGCGCCGGGACCAGCACGCGCGCAGCAAAGGCGCCGTCGCGCGTCACTCCCGTGCCGCGACGCGTCGTGCAGGCATCGAAGTCGCCGATAACGCAGGCCACGCAGGTACCGCAAACCACCGAAGGACGCACCGCAACCAAACTTCCGGGCGCGAGCCCGGTCACACCGGCGCCCAGGGTGTGCACCGTGGCGCTGAACTCATGCCCGACTGTCACCGGCAGGGAAGGCGCGGCGAAGCGGTATGAGGGCGTCCATTCGTCGATGTGCAGGTCGGTGCCGCACACCCCGGTGGCGCGCACTTGGAGCAGCACTTCGCCAGCGCCCGGCGGGCGTGGTTCGGGTGCCTCGCAGAGCTCCAGACCCGGGGCGGGGCGTGTCTTGCGCAGGGCGAGCATGAACGGGTTGGCCGAGCTGGAAAGCGGGACAGTCTAGGCGCAAGCTCCCAACAGGTCAAAGACGTAACTTCCGCGCATTCGAGGAAATATTGACTATAATAGTGACCATGGTCAGAATAGTGGTCAATCTTATCCATGAGCTCTAACATGACACTTATCCAAGCCTCGGAATTCAAGGCCAAGTGCCTCGCGCTGATGGACCAGGTCGCGCGCACCGGCGAAACCATCATCGTCACCAAGAATGGCAAGCCTGTCGCCCAACTGGGTCCACTCAAGCAACCGCGCGCCAAGACCTTGTACGGGATCAACAAGGGAAAGATCAAGATTCTCGGCGACATCATCAAGCCTGCGTTCACGGGCACATGGGATGCAATGAAGTGATCCTCCTGGACACACACGCATTGATATGGCTTTCCGAGGCGGACAAGCGCCTGGGCCGCCGCGCGCGCGCTGCTGCCGACGTGGCACTGGCTGCCGGGAAGTTGGCGGTGTCGGCCATCAGTTTCTGGGAAGCAGGGTTGTTGTCCGGTAACCAGCGGCTCCGTTTATCTTCACCCGTGAAGGCATGGCGGGACATGCTGATCGATGCCGGATTGACAGAACTTCCACTGGACGGCCATGTGGCGATGCGCGCCCTGGATCTCGACCGGCTTTCTCCCGACCCGGCCGATCGCTTTATCGTCGCGACCGCGATCGTGTTCGAAGCGACGCTCTTGACCGCTGATACCAGCCTGCTTCAATGGCCCGGTGCACTGCAGCGGCAGGATGCGGGTATATAGACCCATTCACCAGATCAGGATCCAGGCATGAAAATAGGCATCGTCGGCGTCAGCGGCTTCGGCGGCAGCGAGTTGCTGCGTTTGGTCGCAAGCCACCCCTCATTCGAACTCGCCTGGGTCGGCGGCGAGTCCACGGCCGGGCAACGCCTGGACGCGCGCTTCCCGGCACTGTCCGGCCATGCGGCTGGCGCACTGGTCATCGAAGCCTTCGTGCCGGAAAAGGTGGGACACCTCGACCTGCTCTTCGCGTCGCTACCTACCGGCAAAACGCGTGAGCCCTTGGCGCGCGTGCCGGCAAAGGTCCGCATTGTCGATGTCGGTGGCGATCACCGCTTTGTTGATGGTTGGACCTACGGACTCACCGAGTTGCCCGGGCAACGCGCGGCGATCCGCGCGACGACGCGCCTGGCCAACCCAGGTTGCTTTCCGGCTGCGTCCCTCCTGCCGCTGGCACCTTTGCTCAAGGAAGGCCTGATCGAGACCGAGGGGATCGTGATCGACGCCAAGTCCGGCGTCACCGGCACCGGCCGCGGTGGCGCGAGCGACTTCGGCTATGTGGAAACCAGCGAGGACATGTTCGCCTATGGCCTGGTCGCGCATCCGCATGTGCCGGAGATGGAAAAGGCCTTGGCGCAGGTGGCCAGGCGCCCGGTGACAGTGGCCTTCACGCCGCACATCGTGCCCATGAAGCGCGGCATCCTCGCCACCTGCTACGCACGGCCGACAAGCGGGGTCACGATCGAACGCCTGATCGAGGCAGCGCGAGCCACATACGCGGGCGAGCCGTTCGTGCGCCTGATCGCAGTCGAGAACGGGCGCAGCCCGCACACGGCCTGGGCAACGGGATCGAACCTGGCGTTCGTCTCCTACGCGATCAACTCGCGCACCGGGCACGTCGTGGCGCTGGGCGCGATCGACAACCTCGGCAAGGGCGCTGCGGCGCAGGCCCTGCAGAACGCCAATCTCATGGCCGGATGCGATGAGTCCGCCGGATTGACCGGCCTGCCCGTCTGGCCGTAGGTAGGCGACTCAGGACGCCGGCACGAACACGAGGTCGAACCCTCCCGGCCGCGCCTCGAAATTGCCCATGACCCGCAAGCCGATTGCTGGCGCCGGCCCGCGCCAGCGCCCGAGCGCGCGCGGCCCTTCTTCCAGGTCGACGGTGACCAGCGTATAGGGCAGGTCGCCGGCAAACGAAGGGTGGTAGGCGTAGTGGGACACGGTCCAGCTGTTGATGGTTCCGCGGCGGCTGGATTCCTGCCAGGTCACCGCCGTGGAGTAGCAAGAGGTGCACAGCAGGCGCGGATAGTGACGCAGGACGCCGCAGGCGCCGCAGCGCTGCAGCAGCAGCCGACCGGCGGCCACGCCTTCCCAGTACGGCGCCGACAGCGCGCTGGACGGCGGGACCGGGCGATCCGGCACGGACTGCCCGGAATTCATTGCCGTGTTCGAAGCCTGGCTCATCGTCTCACTCCCTGCGCATGATGGCGAGCGCGCCGTCGCCCAGGTCGCCGTAGCCGGTGACAACACCAACTTCGGCGTCGCGCACCTGGGCGCGCCCGGCGTCGTGGCGCAACTGGCGCGCCAATTCGACGATGTGATTCAAACCCCAGACGTGCGCCTGCGAAAGAAGCCCGCCGTGGGTATTGGTCGGCAGCGCCCCGGAAAGCTTCAGGCGCCCGCCGGAGACGAAGGGTCCGCCCTCGCCCTTCTTGCAGAAACCCATGTCCTCGAGCTGGCGAATCACAGCGTAGGTGAAGCAGTCGTAGATCTCGGCCACGTCGATGTCGGCGGGGGTGACGCCGGCCATCGCAAAGGCGCGCGGCGCGGCCTTGCCGATCCCCAGGCTCGTCATGTCGGCGCGCTGCGTGATCGAACCCGGTGAATCCGGGTGACCGGTCGCGACACCGGAAATGAACACGCGCCTGTGCGGCGCGTCGGCTGCGCACTCCGGGCTGCTCACGATGACCGCGGCGCCGCCGTCGGACTCCAGGCTGCAGTCGAGCAGGCGAAAGGGGTCGGCGATCATGCGCGAGTTGCGGTGGTCTTCCAGCGTGATGGGCTTTTTCATCACCGCGTTGCCGTTGAGCAGCGCGTGCTCGCGGCAGGCCACGGCGACTTCGCCGAAATGCTCGACCGTCGTACCGTAAAGCTCCATGTGGCGGCGCGCCATCGGCGCATAGAGCTGTGCCGGCGCGCTTGCACCCATCGGGTGCTCGAATTCGGTCACGTAATGAAACTGCGGCATGTTGTGGATGCGCGCGCCGGCCTTGTTCGACGAGGCGCTGACATTGCGCCCGAAGGTGATGAGGACGTTCCGGCACACCCCGCCGGCGACTGCCGCGGCGGCGGCCTGCAGGGCCATGACCGGGCTTGCGCCGCCGTGCGGCACAACGGCCGAGAAGCGCAGATCGGGCAAGCCGAAGTTGTCGATGAAATCATCGGCCGTGCCGCTGACGATGCCGATCGGGATCACCCCATCGATGTCGGTCGGCTTGAGACCCGCATCGGCGATGGCCTTGAGCGAGGCTTCGATTTGCAGCTCGAATGCGCTCGAGGTCGAGCCGCGCATATAGGCCGTCTCGCCGATGCCGGTGATGCAGCTCTTGTCTTTGAGGGTCATGGTGCGGCTGGGTCCGTGTTCGGGATTGTGCTCGGGCTTGTCATCATCATGCGCCGCCCTCGGCCAGCGCCAGGTGCGCGGGCAGCTTGCCGGCGATGGTCAGGGTCATGCTGCCGGTACCCTGGCTCACCTGCACGGTCCCACCGGTCGCCGGCATCAGGCGGGCGCAGAGCGCGACCGGCTGGATGCGGTGCCAGTGCTCCTTGGTCGATCCGTCGGCCGCCACGACCTTGGCGGGGTGCGACACATCCCACACGTCGGCCTCGACATGGTCCGCGCCGCGCCAGGCACCCAGGCCGCGGCCGTCGCTGTAACCGCCGCTGTAGCCCAGGCCCTGCATGGCGATCGAGGCGCCGCGCGCGGATACTGTGAGCTCGAGGGTCGTGCCGTCGGTGAAGTCCGCGTTCACCTGGGCCTCGCGAAAGCGCCGCGTGCCCGGGTGCAGGTCGACCTTGAGGCTGATGCTTTTGGCCTCGTGCGCGGCGCCGTCGGCACGCTCGGTGATGACTCCGGTGGTGTAGGGCGCGTCGTCGCCGCGCCCCATGAAGAGCAGGTGCCCGCTCATTGCCCCGGTCGAAAAGAACAGGAAGGACATCACGTGGCCCTTGTCCTTGAGCGCCACCTTGGGTCCGGTCACCGGCTCCTCGATGCCCATGCCACGTCGCACGCCCCAGGAATGGTCACGGCAGGACCACCAATCGGTAAATTCAACCTTGCCGGCGGCGCACTCCATCCAGCCGCTGGCGCGCCCGATCTGGTCAAAACGGCGATAGTTCTCGACCTCGCGACCGTGCAGGCGGTTGTAGTGGGGATGTTCTTCGCGCGCCGGTTCGACGCAGGTCCAGCGGATGCGGCCGGACAGCCCGTGCGCGCCCGCTGCGATGTCGATCTCGAAGGCCTTGAGCGGCTCGACCGGCGTGATGGTGAGCGGTCCGCAGGCCGTCTCGACACTGCCGTTGAGCGAGCGCGACACGCGCAGGTTGTACTGCTTTCCATCGACAATCATGACCGCGCCGCCGTCGAGCACGTTCATGTTGCGATAGGCACCCATCGTGACCTGGATGGCGACGCGGCCGTCGCCCGAGTAGATCGCGAACCAGTAGCGGTCGAACCAGCGCGGGTCGCTGGTGCCGACATGGTCGAAGGTGGTCGGCAGCTGGTGCCAGAGGGTGTCGTCAAGCGGGGTCAGCATGGGGCGTCTCGGTGCGCGGAGTTTGCCTCAGTTGTTCCTGGGCGCGGGAGCGGTGGTGGCCACGTAGCGCATGGGCGCGCGCGCTGCGCGCCGTGCCAGGTGCTCTAACGCCGCCTGGCGCGATGGCTCGGGCAGGGTGTCGTCAAGGAGGGCTTGCGACAGAAGTTCACGTAGTACGTCGTTGCGCGCCTCAAGAGCCGCGCGATCGGCGGCATCGGGCGCGGGCATGGCGAGCATCGCGTCGATGCGTTCGCGCAAGGCCGGCGACACGCCCGCGCGCAGCGCGGCGAGGAGGTCGGAGGTGGCGCCGTTGTCCTCCCGCAAGAAGCCGTGGATGGCGGGTATTGCCTGACCCAGCATGCCAAGGTTGCCGATCAGGCCCGCCAGCAGGGTGCGCGCATAGGGATCGGCCAAGGCCGGCATCACCACCGTCTCCAGGATGCGACAGGTGCCGGCCAGCTGCTCCTCGACCGTCGGCCTCATGACGCGCTGTCCATGAGCCGGAACATGGGCCGATACAGCCAGCTGGGCGTCTGGAACACGCGGTCGTAGCGCCCGGCCACGAACTCGGCCACCGCGGTCAATTGGATCACCGCCAGCTTCCAGATCGCGAACACGTTCCACCAGGTCAGCGCCGCCTCGTCGACGCGGCGCCCGGTACGCTCGCGATAGGCCGCAACAATTTCACGGCGCTCCCACGCGCCTTCGATCTGATGTTCACGACGCCGCACCGGATTGGTCACCCAGCCCAGGTCTTCCAGCGGGTCGCCCAGGTGCGCGGTTTCCCAGTCGAGCTTGGCCATGATGCCCGCGTCACCCACCAGCGCGTTGCCGGGCTTGAAGTCGCCGTGCACCAGCACCACAGCCTCGGCCTGCGGTGCGTGGCGACGCATCCAGGCGAGCGCCACATCGAGTTCCGGGTGCGCCTCGAGTTGAACGCGCCGGTACTCGACCTCCCAGCGTGCCAGCTCCGCGCGCGACGGCGCACCTTCCGGCTGGTCCAGCACCTGGCCCAGGCCGCATTCGCGCCAGTCGACCGCGTGAATTGCGGCCATCAGTGCAAGGAAGTCGCGCGCCAGCGCCATGCGTTCGGCCAGCGGGCGCGCGCCGTTCAGGACCAGGTAGTCGCACGCGCCGGGCAGGCGCTGCATGACCATGGAGGGCGTGCCGAGATGGCGGCCGTCGGCATCCAGCCAGTGTGCGCGCGGCGTCGGCAGGCCTGTTCCCTCGAGGGCCTTGAGGACGGCAAACTCGCGCGCGCGATCGGTCGGCAGCAGCGTTCCGGCCGCATCGCGCATGAGCATCAGGCGCTGTGCATGCGCGCCCTGCGCATCGGTCCAGCGCGCGTCCAGCGACCAATTCTCGCGCGACAGCCCGCCCGCGGCGCGCGCGATGTTCGAGAACGCGATGTCGCGCGTCGACGGTTCGGCGGCCAGCATCAGGGACCTCAGGCCCGCGACCATGCCCGCGACGGCCGCCGCGGGCGCACCGCCCACGGCCTGGGCAGGTTCCTCCCGCGCGGCCTGCTGCGTCGCGACCGGCGTCGGCTCCAGGGCCGCTGCGCTCACCGCGCCTTCTCCTCGCGCGGGCGCGGCAGGAGCGCATTGCCGATGATCTGCTTCATGACCTCCGCCGCACCGCCGCCGATGCGCGCCATGCGCGCGTCGACGAAGGCGCGCGCGATCGGGTATTCCCACATGTAGCCCCAGCCACCAAAGAACTGCAGGCAGCGATCCATGACACGGCCCTGCTGCTCGGTCGTGGTGAGCTTGACCGCGGCCGCGTCGATGGCGTCGAGCGCGCCCTGCAAGTGCAGCTCGATGCAGCGGTCGACAAAGACCCGCTGTGCGAGCACCTCGGCGTGCAGTTCGGCCAGGACAAAGCGGGTGTTCTGGAAATCGGCCAGTGTGCCGCCGAACATCTTGCGTTGGGCCGCGTACTCGAGGGTCCAGGCGATCGCCGCCTCGGCGCTGGAGATGGCACGTATGGCCTGGATCAGGCGCTCCTGCGCGAGCTGGGTCATGAGCATGCCGAAGCCGCCACCTTCGCTGCCGAGCAGGTTCTCGACCGGAACACGCAGGTCGGAGAAGAAGAGCTCGGCAGTGTCCTGCGCCTTGCAGCCGATCTTCTCCAGCCTGCGCCCGCGCGTGAATCCGGGCCGGTCGGTTTCGACCAGGATCAGGCTCACGCCCTTGGCTCGCGCGTGCGGGTCGGTCTTGCAGGCCAGCAGCAGCAGGTCGGCGCTGTGGCCGGCGGTGATGAAAACCTTCTGGCCGTTGATCACGTACTCGTCGCCGTCGCGCCGCGCGCTGGTGCGCATGGCCTGCAGGTCGCTGCCGCCCGATGGCTCGCTCATGCCGAGTGCGACCACGACCTCGCCGGTGGCCATCTTCGGCAGCCACCTGCGCTTCTGCGCCTCGGTGCCGAAATCGACCAGATAGGGCGCGACCACGTCCGAGTGCAGATAAAAGGTCGGGCCGGTGGCACCGGCGCGCGCGAATTCCTCGATCAGGATGGCGCTGTGCAGGAAATCTCCGCCCATGCCGCCCCATTCTTCAGGCACGTTGCACAGGAGCAGGCCAAGCTTGCCGGCCTCGTGCCACAGCGAACGCGGCACCTGGCCTTCCTTCTCCCACTCGGCGTGATGCGGCATGACCCGCTCGGTGATGAAGCGCCGCACGGTTTCACGAAAGGCCTCGTGCTCGGCATCGAAAAGAGTGCGTGGAATCACAGTATCACCACCGGAAAAAGCTGACTGCCGGTCGCCCCGACGATCGGCAGCGCGCTGTCGCTGAAGAAGAATCTGTGCCGGCCGGAGGCGGCCAGCGGGTCGGGGAAGACACACTCATGTCGCAACCTTCTCGGAGAATCCGCCATCGGTGGTGCGCGGCAGTTCGCGCAGCGCGGGCGCCGCGCCATCGATGCGCGCGGGAAAGAGCGCCTGCAACGCACCGTCAGGCCCGCGCCGCACCAGGTCGCGGGCAGCGACCTGCTCGCTGGCCAGCGCCTCGGGCAGCGAAAGCACCGGGGACAGGCAGCAGTCGGCCGGGCCGAAGCGCTCCATGCACTCGTCAAGCGTCATCGATGCGATGAGCGCACCGACCTCGGCGATGAGCGCGCGCTGCGGCAGCGGCTCGTGCTCGCGCGCGATCCAGTCGCTGCGCCCGGCCGCCACGCAAAAACGTTGCCAGAACACGCCGCCCGCCGAACCCATGGCCACGTGGCGCCCGTCGCGGGTCGGGTAGGCGCGGTACCAGGCCGCGCCGTCGTTCAGATAGGTGTCCTCGGGACCGGGCGCGTAGCCGCGCCGGCCGAAGTCCGCCAGCTGGAAGGACTGCAGCGGCCAGACCGCATCCGCCAGCCCCGTGTCGATGTGACAGCCGCGGCCGCTTGTCTCGCGCTCGCGCAGCGCGCCCTGAATGGCGATGACCGCGAAGAGCGCGCCGACGTCGTCCGACAAGGGCGGATCGAAGTAGCTGCAGGTGCCGCGGCCGTTGCGGTAGAGGATGCCGGTCTGCGCAAGGTAGTTGGCGTCGTGGCCGGCCGCGCCGGCCAGCGGACCATCGGCGCCGTAGCCCGACATCGCGCAGACGATGAGGCGCGGATTGCGCTTCGACAGCGTTTCGAAGCCCAGCGACAGCCGGTTCATCACCCCCGGACGGAAGGACTCGACGAGCACATCGGCGCTGTCGACCAGTTGCAGGAATTCGGCGCGCGCTTCGGCGTCCTTGAGGTTCATGCGCCGCACCTGCTTGCCGCCGTTGATCGACGCGTAGAAGATCGGCTCGCCCGTCGTATCGCGCGGCCCCAGGTGCTGCATGTCGTCGCCGTCCGGCCCCTCGATCTTGAGCACCTCGGCGCCCATATCGGCCAAGAGCATGCAGGCGAAGGGGCCGGGCCGGTAGCGCGTCAGGTCGAGCACGCGCACTCCGGCCAGCCAGCTGTTGAGGCGGGAAGCCATGCGCCCCTACTCGGGCTTGGCGCCCGACAGGCGCACGATTTCGCGCCACTTGCTGCGCTCGGAGACGACGAACGCGGTGGTCTCGGCCGGCGTGCGCGGCACCAGGCGCGCGCCGGCGGCGAGGAAACGCTGCTGTATCGCGCTGTCCGCGCCGATCTCGGCGACGGCCGCAGAGAGCCGATCGACGATGGCCGCGGGCGTGCCCGCGGGGAACACCAGCGCCCCCCAGGAAGTGATGACGAAGTCCGGCATGCCGGACTCGGCCATGGTCGGCACGTTCGGGAAGGTCGGCCAGCGCTCGGGACAGGTGGTGGCCAGCGGGCGCACCTGCCCGTTGGCCAGGTAGGCGGTATAGCTGGCGATGTTGTCGATGGCGAAGGTCAGGTCGCCGGACAGGATCATCGGGATGGTCTGCGGCGCGCCGCGCGCCGGAACGTGGGTCGCCTGAGCGCCGGTGCGCAGCCGGAACAGTTCGCCAGCCAGGTGCGGCGTGGTGCCGACCCCGGAAGAGCCGTAGGTCACGCCCTTGGGCTGGGACTTGGCCCAGGCGATGAACTCCGGGAGGGTCTTGGCCGGGTTGTGGGTCGGCGAGACCATGACCATGTTGCAGTTCATCCAGAAGGTCGTCGCGTAGACGAAGCCCTTCTCCGGGTCATAGGGAAGATTGGCGTGCAGGTGCTGGTTGATCGACAGGGTGCCGATGGTGGCCGAGGTGATCGTGTAGCCGTCGGGCGCGGCCTTGCCGCCGGCTTCCATGCCGATGTTGCCGCCCGCGCCCGTGCGGTTCTCGACGACGAAGGACTGGCCGAAGCGGGCCTGCAGGCGCTCGGCCAAGATGCGCGTCATCACGTCCGATGCGCCGCCAGCCGGGAACGGCATGACGATGCGCACCTGGCGCTCGGGCCAGGCGGACTGGGATTGCGCCACGCCGGCAAGGGGCGCGGTGAGTGCAACGACAATGAAGGGAAGGCAACGCAGCATG
>JBJXGS010000004.1:0-10103 GCA_046160545.1 Burkholderiales bacterium | reverse complement strand
CCGGGGGCAACCAGAAAGTCGTACTCCAGAGCGCGCTCGTTGCCGTAGTAGCGCAGGTCGATGCCTTCGTATACGCCTTCGTAGCGCACTGCGGCGTGGTTGGCCACACCCAGGAGCCAGCGATCGGCGCTGCCGATCAGGTAGTTGCTGCGCGAGGTCACCTCGCCTTCGGCGTGCGCGACGGCATCGTCGCGTGCATCGGCTAAGGTCATGGTCACGACATCGGTGCGCTCGCCATCGCGCAGGACCAGCGTCGCGTTGCCGTCCGCAAGCGCGATACCGACACCGCTGCCGCGCGCGATGAAGTCGATCGACGCGTCGACCTGGCCCGCATTGACCTCGAAATTCAGGGGTAGGGTGCTGCGCACCGCGGCGGGTGCCGGCGCCTCGACAGCCGGTGGCGCCGCGCTCGCGGTCGAAGCAGGTGTCGCCGCGTAGTCGCCCTCGGCGTCAATCGGTCGTGCGTGTACGGCGGATTCGGCGGGGGTGATGTCGGTGAGCATGGCAGCCGCGGCCAGGTCGGCCGCGTACAGGATGCGCGGCTCGAGCGGTTCCGCCAGCGCGCGATCGGCGCGGGGGCGGCGCTTTCTAGGCCACCACATCGTGTTATGCCTTTTCCGGACGCGTCATGTCATACCCTGGGGCGGGGCGGTGGCACAGGCGGATTGCGGTCCATGCGCAGACTCATGCCCTGCGCCGGTCCGTGCGCCGGCGGGCGAGCCTGTTGCGGGCGCTGCGCGGCCGGGCCTGCGCTGGTGGGCGTGTATGCGGCCGGCCGCAGGCCGTTTTTGTGCGGTGCCTGTGGCGCGCCGCCCGGGGTGCCGCGCGCAGTGTCGGCGGGCGTGGTGCCCAGCGCAACCTTGCAGCGCAGGCCTGCCGGCAGGCTTGCGCCGGGGTTGGGCAGGGCCAAGCGCACCCGGAATGTGTTGGAGACCCCGTCGACGAGCCGGTCAACCAGTGTGACGCGGGCCTCGCGCGCCGCGGCGCCCGGAAACTCAGGAGTGACCGTGACCAGGTTGCCTGGTTTGACGCTGCCGAAGAGGGGTGCCGGCAGCACGACCTCGACCCGCAGCGGGTCGACCGTCGCGACTCGGAACATCGGCTTTTCCTCGACCCGTTCGCCGACCGAGAGATAGCGATCCGCGATCACTCCGTCGCTCGGTGCGCGGATGGTGCGCAGACCGAGTTGCGCCTGCGCCTGTTCGAGCTCGCGCTCGGCCGTGGCGCGTGCCTCGCGCGTCTGCGCCAGGCGTTCTTCGGCAATGTTGGCCTCGGCCCGTGCCTGGTCGAGCGACTGTGGCGAGAGGAACTGGCGCGCCACCAGGTCCTCGGCGCGCGCCAGCTTCTGCCGTGCCAGGGCGGCATTCGCCGCTGCCGCGCCGGCTTCCGCACTTGCCCGTGCACGGCTGGTGGCCACCTTGACTGCGGCCTGTTCGACGTCCGAGCGCAGGACCGCCAGGACCTGGCCGCGACGCACGAAGTCGCCGCGTTCGACACGCATGTCGGCGATCACGCCGATCACCGGGCTGCCTACTTCGGCCACCTGATGGGGTTCGATCAGGCAACCGAGGGGCTGCGGCGCAGATTTCGCCTGGCCGAATGCCAGGCAAGATGCGGTGAGGACTAGAAGTCGCGTCCTTGGATTCATGATGCGGTCCTTTGGCAAAAATCGAGTTCGCGTTCGCGCCGGCTGTCCTGCTCGCAGACAAGGCGGCGCTTTGCGGCCTGGTCACGCTCTTCCAGCCACTGCGGCAGGGCAACGGTTACGCGCAGCAGCCAGGTCGGCAGTCCGGCCGGGCGTCCGGCCATGCTTCGCCACCAGCCCGGCAGCCAACGTGTGAACAGAGGGAAATCCAGCGCCAGCATGGTGTCGACGCTGCCCGGCGCGCCGTTGCGCGCGGTGCGGCCGATGAACTGACGGTCGATGCGACGTGCGCCGTTGTGCTGGCAGACGATGACATGCAGTCCGCCGCGCTCGGCCACGCCGTCGCCAAGCCGAATGTCGGTGCCGCGTCCGGCCATGCTGGTTGCGACAGTGATGCGACCAGGTCTGCCGGCCTCGGCGACGAGAGCGGCCTCGGCCTGGTCGTGGCGGGCATTGAGCACCGCGTGGGGCAGGCCGGCGGCGCTGAGCGTTCGCGACAAGCATTCGGAGTCGGCCACCGAGGCGGTGCCGATGAGGACGGGCCGGCCGCTCGCACGCACCTCCCCGGCGCGCCGTGCCACCGCATCCCACAGCGCGACGCTCCCGGAGTACAGCTGGAAGTGCGCGAGGGTGCGCTGCGCGGGCGTGCGCGGCGCGATCGGCGTCACGCCCAGGCCGTAGATGTCACGCAGCTCGCGCCCGGCTCCCTTGAGCGTGCCGCTCATTCCGGCCAAGCGCAGGTAGCGCCGGAAAAAGCGCTGGAAGGTGATTTCAGCGACGGTTACGGAGACCTGGCTGGGCGGGCAGTTCTCCTTGATCTCGATTAGCTGGTGCAGTCCGCGCGACCAGGCGCGGCCGGGGGCGGCGCGGCCGGTATGGTCGTCGACGATCAGCACCTGCCCGGCACGGACCACGTAGTCGCAGTCGCGCCGATAGACGTGCAGCGCAGCCAGCGCCTGGCAGACGGTTTCTTCACGGTGCCGGCGCTGGGCGGCATAGCGGCCGGAGGCGGCCTGCCACGCACCGACCTTGTCCGCACCGGCATCGGTCAGCACTGCACGCCGGTCCGCACGCAGTTCAAAGTCCACGCCGTGCTTGAGCGTGGATGCCAGTTCCAGCGCTGGGGCCAGGTATGCTGCGCTGTCGGGCTTTTGTCGTGCCTGCGACAGAACCAGCGGCATGCCGGCCTCGTCGATCAGTACCGTGTCGGCCTCGTCGATGATGGCCATGCACAGGCCGCGCAGGACCGGCCCGCCGGAGACGGCGTCGGCCTCCGCCAGGCGCCGCGCACGGTGCCGCAGGTCGCTCATGCCGCGCGGGCGCGTCAGGCCGTCGCGCAGGTAGTCGAAGACGAGTTCCTTGGCGTTGCAGTAGGTGATGTCGGCGCGATAGGCGCGTCGCCGCGCATCGCGGTCCATGGGCTGCGTGACGGCATCGACGGTGAGGCCGCAAGCGCGGTAAAAGTCAGTGAGCGTGGCGGCATCGCGCGCAGCAAGGTAGTCGTTGGCCGTGATCACGTGTACCGGCGTGCCACCGAGCGCGGCGACAGCCGCGGCCAGCGCCACCGCGACTGTCTTGCCTTCGCCGGTGGCCATTTCAGCGAGTCTGTTGCCGAGCATTACGCGCGCCGCCTCGATCTGGGTTGCGTAGGGGCTCAATCCGAGGGTGCGCTTGCAGGCGGCGGCAACCAGGGCGAAAGCCTCGAGCGTGTTGGCTTCGTCAAGGCCCTGCCGCGCGAGGTTTGCGCGCAGGGCAGTCAGGCGCCCCGACCAGGCTGGATCTGCGCAGTCCGGGAGCGCCGCTGCGCGTGTCAGCGCATGCGCGGCGAAATGCCGTCGCGACGTGGCCGACTGTGCGGGGAAGAATCGCAGCAGGCCCTGCCATGCGTGGTCGAGCCGGCTGACGACCCCGCTCGGGTTCGTATCCGCGGGCCGCTCCGGATAGTTCCCCCACACGACGCCGGGCGTTGGCAGGGGCTGCATGTCGGGCATGGGCACGGCGAGCATGTCTTTAGACCTGGCCGGCGGGATTGAAGTGCCGCAGCATGAGTTGGCGCGCCTGGCGCAGCCAGCGCGTGCCGAGCGGCTCGAGGCCCAGATCGAAACGCACCCAGACGCGGCCGCCGATGCGGTCGGGCAGTTGCGTCGGGACCGCCAGGTCGAGCAGAAATACCGGCTCGAGCGTGCGGGTTCCATGCTTGTCCGCGGGGTCGGTCGCAAAGCGTCCGCCGCCGCGATCGCCCAAAGCGGCGGAGGGCAGCACGCGGGTCGCAGCCGGCGGCTCGCGTTCGAGTTGTGCAGGCAGTGCCCGGCCGGCAGTCTCGGCCAGGCGGATCTCGACGGCGCGTGCGCGCGTGCGCACGAGCTGCGCTTCCTGTTCGGACAGGACTGCGCGCACGTTGGCAGGGCCGTCGCCGAGTATGTAGCCCAGCATTGCCCCCTTGGCGGCGAAGCTGCCCGGCAGATCGGAAGCGTGCGGCAAGACCAGGCGCCCGCTGATGTGCCCGCGCACATCGAGTTGCGCCAGCTGTTCGTTGCTGCGCGCAAGCTCGGCCTCGGTGCGGCGGATGTCATGGTCGAGCTGCATCGCCTTGAGCGGATCGCGCAAGAGCGCAACGTACTGCTGCGCTTTCAGGCCTGCGAGCTGGCTTTGTTTTCGTTCGGCCTCGGCGGCATGCGCCGGCTCGCTCAGGGTGAAGAGGATCTGGCCGGTCTGGACCTCGGACGCATCGGTCGCGGCGAGGGTCGCGACGAAGCCCGCGGTCTCGGCGCGCACCTGTGCCTGGTCGGGTGGCCACACCACACCCTGCGCCACCGTCGAGATGGGCAGCGGCAGGGCGAAGAGTGTCGCGCCCGTCAAGGCGAGCGCGCCGGCGACGATCGCGAGCGCGCGACGGCGTGTCGCTGCCGGCAGGGCAGCACGCATGAGATGCGCGATGCCGGCGACGGGTTGGCGCAGCAGCCAGACGGAGAATGCCAGCGCGACCAGTACGCCGGCGAGCCACGACATCGCGCCGACCCAGAGCACAAGCGCGGCGATCAGGACGGCACGATAGAGCCAGGACAAGGGTGCGTGGACGATGAGCCACTTCTGCTCACCCGGGGCGACGTGCGCGCCGGATACGCCGGCCTCGCCCATGAGGACGCGCCTTAACTGCGCGGACCACCAGGCATTGCTGCGCAAGGCGAGATTGGGCAGGTCCAGCGCGTCGGTAAGGACGTAGTAGGCGTCGAAGCGCAACAGCGGATTGCCGTTGAAGAGCAGCGTCGACACAGTGCAGATGAAGAGGGTGACAAAGGCGCAGTCGCGCACCAGACCCGGCTCGACAGCCAGCCAGACTGCCGTGGCGATGGCGGCGATGGCCAGCTCGGCCATGATGCCGGCGGCGCTGACGGCGATGCGCTGATGACGCCTGGCGAATCCGCTGGCGGCAGACGCATCGACGTAAGGCGCAGGCATGAACAGGAAGAGCGTGATGCCTGTATCACGCACCTGGCCGCCAAAGCGTCGTACCGCCAGTGCATGCGCCAGCTCGTGCAATGCCTTGATTGGCGGGTAGCACAGCCAGAGGAGCAGGACGCCGCGCGGCGCATCCATGAGAGCCGCCCCGGCGCCGCGCAGTTCGGACAGGTTGACCGCACAGGCGATCGCTGCGAGCGCGACGGCGAGGGCCCAGAAGACCAGGATACCCGGACTGAAGAGCAAACCTGTGCGCGGTGCGAGGCGGTCCAGCACATGCGTCGGGTCGAACAGACGCAGCTTGAGCGCCAGCGGATTGATCCAGGCGCGGCGTCGTTGACGCGCTTCGCCGGTGTGCCGCTCGAACATGGCAGCGAGGTTGGGTGCGGCGTCGAAGTGAATCGCCCCTGCGCGCGCGAGCCGGGTCAAGAGTTGCAGGATGTCGTCCTGCGCCGGCGCGGCATCGCCCAGGGTGTCGAGCAGCTGGTGCCAGATCTCGTCGACGGTGCAATTGCCGTCGCAGCGACCGGCAAAGGCCCAGGCCGGCGGGTTCAGACGCACCTGGCGCCCGCTCGAGGGGTCGCTGAGAATGTGCCAGACCTGCCCGCGCACGACCTGGCGCGCAACGCCGACGCGCGGGTCCAGGCGCGCTCGCAGGTCCGCGACCCGGTACCAGGCACCGGACATGAGGGGCAGGGTTGCGCTCATAGTCCCATCGACCAGATCGACATGCGCATCCAGGCAAGCGCACGGTGGGTCAGGATCCACAGCAGGGAGCGGGAACCGGCGTCGAGCTTGGCCACGCCGCGCATGCCCGGCCGCAGCGAGGCGCCCTGGGTCTCGAGGGTGGCCTCGACTTCGAAATAGTTTCGACCGTCGGCGGCGGTTGCAAACGGGATCACCCGCACCACGCGCAATTCGAGGCTGCGGTCGGGGTTTGCGGCCAGCATCAGCCGGCCAGCCTGGCCCGGCGCGATGGCGCCGATGTCGGCTTCGTCGACCTCGACGACGAGGCGAAAGCCGTCGGCCGGCGAAATCGTCAGCAGCACCTCGCCGCGCTGCACCGGTGCGCCGAGGTTGTGCGTCAGATCGCCCTTGATGACCACGCCGTCGAAAGGCGCGCGGATCTGCGCGCGTTGCAGCTGACCATCTATCAAGCCGAGCAGGGCTTGCGCCTCGGCGGCCTTGGCCTGGTGAATCACCATCTGGGCGCGATCGGCGCGGGCCATGGCGCCTTTGAAGGCGCTTTCATGCTGGTGCAACTCGCTCTGCCTGCGTTGTTGCTCCAGTTGCAGGTCCTCGCCGGCGAGTTCGGCCAGCACCTGGCCTTGACGCACGCTGTCGCCGGCACGCACATTGGCACGCTGCAGGTAACCGTCTGCCGGCGCCGAGATCACGCGCTGCACCGACCCTTCGGTGCGCGCGGGCGCGCTGACCCGGTAGTCGAGCGGGATCGCGGTTGCGGCGAGTAACGCCATGAGCGCGCCGCCGGCGGCCAGCTTGGCGCCGGGGTGTCCGGGGGCAGCAAGCGCGGCAGCCTGTTGTCGCAGCGCGTTCGCCAGGCGCTGCCACCAGGGACGTGTCGCGGCATGCTTGAGGTCGAGCACCGGCGCGGCAAAGCAGGCAGCGTCCTCGCATAGCGCGATTTCGCGCGGGGCGAAGTCCGGGGCCGTGCGTTCCAGGGTCAATGCCCCGATGATGCGGCCGGCGCTGACCAACGGAATCGTGCATGCAGCCGAATCGCCGCTTGCCGCCAGGCGCTGGTGTGCGACGCTGATTACCGTCGCGCCTGACGGTTTCGGCGGATGAACGATGGCGCTGCGCTGGTCGAAGGCCTCGTTCATCGCTGCCTCGACTGCAGCCACGGCGGGGCCGCGGTCGTCGCTGGTGAGGTTGTGGGTGCATGCCAGCAGACGGACGGTACCGCGCTCGGCCAGACCGACACAGACGCGTTCGCAAGCCAGGGCATCGGCCAACTCGGTTGCGAAGGCGGTGGCGGCTTCCTTTACTTGGCGATGCGAGAGCAGCGTTGCCTGCAAACCGAGGACGAGCGCAGCGTTGCCATCGCCGGCACGAAAGTCCGTGATCCGGAGCGCAGGCGCCTGGTCTGTCGGTAGCGCGAGGTCAGACACGGAGTCGGCCGCCTTGCATGGCCGTGGATGGCCGCGTTGAAGCGCAAAAAAGTGGACTGGAAAATGCCATTTCTCGTTTCCTCCCGGTATGGGTCGAGCGCGGGTTTTCCTGGGCGCTCGGAGACCCAACCGCAGACCGGCATGCGGCCATAAGCCGACGCCGGATCCGAAGAGAGGGACCCACTCCAATGATCACCCGGCGCAGGGTGCGCGGATGTCTCGAGGTGAAGGGTGTTTCAGGGCCAGTCAAAGGCCTGGATGGCGGCCTGGCCTAGCTGACTGTGCCGGCGGCGCAGGTCCGTCAGGCTATACGGTCTATGCCTGTCGGGTCGTCGTGCGCTTTCATGCCAGGCCGGTCCGAACGCTTTGCGGTGGCGCCTGTCAGTGCGCCGCTTCCGGCTTTTTCTCGCCCTCCAGTCCCGGCGCCCAGGTCACCACGCGGTTGCGCCCGGAGCGCTTGGCCTGGTAGAGCGCCACGTCGGCACGTTCGAGCAGCTTGGCAGGGTCCTGAAGCTCGGGCGTGAGTTCGGCCAGGCCGAAGCTGGAAGTCACGCTCAAGCCCTCCTTGGACCGTACCGCAGCCCCGGCCTGGGCTTCGATTTCGCTGCGCAGGCGCTCGGCGATCGCCTGGGCCTGCTCGGTGTTGACGCCAGGCAGGAAAATACAGAACTCCTCGCCCCCGTAGCGGCACAATAGGTCGGCGTCCCGCAAGCCGGAGAAGAGCTGCTTGGACACCGCCTGCAGCACCTGGTCGCCCACCGCATGGCCGTGTTTGTCGTTGAACGACTTGAAGTGGTCGATATCGGACATGATGCAGTGCAGGGGTTCGCCCTTCTCGTGCGCCGCATTGAGCAGCCCGCCGGCGCTCTCGAAAAACGCGCGCCGGTTCAGGCAGCCGGTCAAGGGGTCGCGCGTGGCGAGTGTGCGCAACTCATCGTTCTGCTTTTCGATCAGTGCGCGCGACTGCTCCAGGTCCGTGAGCACCTCCAGCAGCGACTGGTTTGCCTGTTCCAGCGCGCTGACGTCGTCGAAGGTGACCATGCAGCCGCGCACGCCGCGGCGGCCGTCCAGGATCGGCGCGCTGTTGACCACGGTCTTGCGCGGGCCGCCTGCGGCAGGCAGGAGCTCCATCATGTCGCCGGTGAGCGAGCGTTTCAACGAGATCGCCTGCTTCCACGGCAAGTCTTCCGGATTGCCCTTGCAGACATGCTTCAGGGCTCGCAGTCGGTGGGCGTCCTTGCCTACCAGCGAGGTGCTGTCTTCACCCAGCCAGCCGGCCAGGGCCTGGTTGACCAGCATGATGCGCCCCTGGGTGTCGAGCACCATGACGCCTTCGGTGAAGGTGTCGAATGCGGCGCGGACGCGGTCGGGAATCACGGCCGAGGGATCAAGGTAGGACAGCACGCGCCGCAGGTACAGCGAAAACGCCACGAAGCCGCCGATGCCCAAGGCCGCCATCAGGCGCACCAGAGGATCGCCCAGCCAGCGCTGCCACACGCTGGCGTAGGTCGGCTTGAACGCCAGTTCGACATCGGCCCAATGCTGGCCGTCGGCGCGCAGCGCCACGCGTGCGTGGTCAACAGTCGACTGCCCGGCCGGGATTGGCACCCAGTGGCGCGTGTGTTCGCCCACCTGCACCAGCAGATTGCCGTCGCCGCGGCGCACCGCGGCCGACAGCAGGTCGCCGCGATGGGCGAGTATTTCACGCAGGGCACGTGCCACCGCCAGTTGGTCGTTGCTGGTCAGCAGCTGCGCCATCAGCACCGCCACACCTTCGGCACTGTGCTTGCGTTCTCGCAGCAGATCGGCCTCGCGGTTGGGTATCAGGCCGATCGCGATGTCCAGCAGCAACAGGGAAGACATGATCAGCGCGACCAGGCCGGCGGCGATGCGCGTGGCCGGGGCGATGCGCGGCACCGGCAGGTCGCGCAGGCGCAGACTGCGCAGGCGGGAGAGCGAGAGCGTGGTCATGGTTGATCCATTGCCCGGGTCAGGAGGTGGTCAGGGGATTTCTGGCGCAACAAGTCCGCAACCGCGGTTTCGCCGCTGGCCTCGTCCTCGTCGCGGCGTTTGCGTTCATCGGCCTCGCGCGCCCAGTCCGGCTTGGCCTCGTCGGGACTCAAAACAGGAATCGGGTCCAGGTTTCGCCAGGCCGGCATGGAGATCAAGAGGCTGCTGGCGAGGCCCGCGCCGCGCAATGCCCAGGCGACGAAACCGGCGGCTGCGGCCGCGCCGCTGACTTTGACGCTGTTCTCCATGGTCAGGAAGAGGCTGGGCCCGCTTGGCGCTTCTTCGCCTGCGGTGGCGCTGCCGAATTCGACCGACAGCGCCGCGCTCGGCGGCATCCAGGCGGTCGAAACCGAGCCGCTTTGTGCGCGCAACAACGCGTCCCACTTGAAATCGAGGCTGGAAAAGTCCCACGCTTCGGTGAATGCCGCGCTATTGACGAAGCCGTTGCTCGGCGACGCTTCACCGGCCGTCAGGTGCACGGGGACCAGGGTGAGCGGTACGACGGTTTCGGTGATCACGCCGCGCGTGATCGCCTGCTCCAGCGCGGCGGCGGCCTCGGCTGCCGGGGATATGCTGGCCGCGGGTGTGGCAGGTGTGCTCGAGGCGGGAGGCGGGGAACCGATTGGCGGCGGCGGCGGTGGCGGCGGCGGCGGAGGTGGCGGCGGCGGATCGGGTGGCGGTGGGTCGGGAGGCAGCACCACAGGCACCGTGGTCACCGTCAGGGCGGCGTTGGCCCTGGCCAGCGAGAAGGCGCTGCCTGCGCCGCCGACGCCGGGGTCGGCATAGATGGGCACGCCATTGGTCGCGGCCGTGCCGCTACTCTGGTCCCACGCCGAGAAAGTGATGGTGGCTGTGCC
>JBJXGS010000003.1:0-33485 GCA_046160545.1 Burkholderiales bacterium | reverse complement strand
TTGCCTTCAAGGCGCATGTCGGAGATGCGCGCTCCCATCTTGGCCAGCGGGTCGCACGCATAAGTGAGTCCGCCGACGCGCACCATGTCGCCGCCCTGCTGGTAGTAGGGGTCGGGGTTGAAGAGGTTGTCGCCCACGTCTTCGAGGATGGTCTTGATCTGTTCGCCGGTGAACTCGTTGACGGTGACCGACGGATAGGTGATCGCGGTCTGGTCCATGACGTGTTCGAAGGTGATGGCCTGGCCGGGCAGGATCGAGGTGCCCCAGCGAAAACCGGGCGAGAACGCGATCTGCGCGCTCTTGACCTCCATCAACGCATCCAGGATCACCTGGTCAAGGGTGCCGTTGAAATTGCCGCGCCGGTACAGAAGTCCTTCAGAGACGGCGAGCTTCTCGCCCAGTTTGGCCAGGTGCGGTGCACGCACGCGCTCGATATGCTGCGTCATCTCCGCGTCGGGATGCAGGAATCTGGAGAACACCGGCAGCAGGCGATAACGGAAATCGACCACGCGCTTGTCGCGCACATCCAGGTCGAGCACGCCCAGGAACTTGGTGTTGCTGCCGGCATTGGTGACAAGCGTCATGCCGGACGCGTTGGAGACCTTCACCGGCTGCGGCACGCCGTCGTGAGTGTGGCCGCCCATGATCGCGTCTATGCCGGTCACGCGCGCGGCCATCTTGATGTCAACATCCATGCCGTTGTGCGACAGCACGATCACCGCGGCTGCGCCCTTGGCGCGCGCCTCGTTGACCGTCTTTTGCATGTTCTCGTCCTGGATGCCGAAGTTCCATTCGGCCACCATGTGGCGCGGGTTGGCAATCGGCGTATACGGAAAAGCCTGGCCGATCACCGCGATGGGCACGCCGCCGACCTCACGCATGACCCAGGCCGGGAAGACCGCGTCGCCGAAATCGGCGGTCTTGATGTTTTGCGCGACAAAGTCGACCTTGCCCTTGAAGTCCTTGGAGACCACTTCCTCGACACGCTTGGCACCGTAGGTGAATTCCCAGTGCCCGGTCATGACATCCACGCCCAGGAGCTTGCAGGCGTCGACCATGTCCTGACCGTTGGACCACAGCGAGGTGGCCGAGCCCTGCCAGGTGTCACCGCCGTCGAGCAGCAGCGCGTTGGGTTGCTCGGCGCGCAGCTTCTTGATGAGCGTGGCCATGTGCGCAAAACCGCCGGTCTTGCCGTAGAGCTTGGCAGCGCGCGCGAAGTCGAGGTGCGTGAAGGCGTGCGAGAGGGTTTTGGCCATATCGCGCGCCGTTCCCTTGGGCGCGTCTGAAGGCTTCATGCGAAAGTGCCTGAGCAGGGCCTCGCCTACCAGGTGCGGCGGGCGCCCGAGAGCCTCGCCGACGCCCAGGTTGACGTTGGGTTCCCGGAAGTACACCGGCAGCAACTGCGCATGGCAGTCGGTGAAGTGCATGAGGCGCACGTTGCCGAAGGACTTGAAGTCGTACAGGCGCGCAGCAGGATCGGCGGCGAACGCCTCGCCGCTTTCGAGCGCGAGGCCGCTCGCTCCGGCGGCGGCGAGCAGGTTGAGGAACTCGCGACGATGCATGGTCATCTCCCTTTTTCAGGCGGCAGCCGGCCGCGCCGCCGATGCTCGGGCGACCGCGACGACTGTCTTGGGTCTACTGGTTGACCGGCGAGGCCGGGTCCAACAGCAGCGCGGTCAGATGCTTGATCTGCTCTTCGGTCAGGATGCGGTTGTGGCCGAAGCGCGGCATGGTCGAGCAGGCGTTATATGCCTGTGCGTTGTAGATCTTGCCGTAGGTGTAGCGCTGGATCGCTTCGGAGTTGCCGCGCAGTTTGCCGTAGCCCAGGAGCGGCGGCCCGATGGTGCCGAAGGAGATTTCCTGCGGGCTCATCTGGTGACAGGCGTAACAGTTGCCGCCGGCCGGGTTGGCCGGGTTGTCGGTGAACTGCATGCCGACGCCGGACTGCGCGATGCGCTCTCCCTGCCGCCAGTCGCCCAGCATCTTGCCGTCGGCAGGGTATTTGATCAGCGCGGTCTGTTGCTTCTCGATGCGCTCCTGCACTTCGCGGGGAATCTTGACTTCCGGGCTGACGCTGCAAGTGGCCTGCGGGTCGTCGCGGTCCAGGCGGTTCAGCTTGGCCTGGCCGCGTTCGGAGAACGAGGCCTTCATCACGACCAGCGCCTGGCGGGCGGCTTCTTCGTCGCTCATCATGGTGGCGCAGCCGGCCAGCGCGACGCAGGTGGCAGAAATGCCGGCGATCCTGAAATGCTTTTTCATGGTCCTGTCCCCTAGCGCTTGATCGCCGGCGCCGCGAACGGCGCGCCGTTGGCATTGCGTGCCAGGAACATGGTCAGCGCAATAGACGCGTCGGAGGTGAATTCGAGGGCCGGGAATCGCTGCTGGCGAAAGCAGTCGAACAGGCGCCACTGCATGCTGCGCAATTCACCTTGCGACACCCGATACGCGGGCCAGGTCGTGTAGGCGCGCTGGGCATCCTTGGTTTCGGTCAGGTTGGGCAGGTCCTGCAGGCGGATGCGCTTGCCGTTCTCGGAGTGGCAGGTCGCGCACGAAAAATCATGCGGGCCGCCGCGAAAAAAGAATATCTGCTTGCCGAGCGCATAGGCCTCGCGCTCCTTGGCGTGGCGCTGCGGCGCGTTCATGACCACGCCCTTGGACTCGGAAGTGATGAAGGCCACCAGCGCTTCCATGTCGGAGCGGTCGGTGCCGTTGCCGAAGGGCCGGCGGGTCGCGTCGGCGCGCGACATGCCCTGCAGGGTCATCATGCAGTGCACCAGGCGCGTCTCCAGGTCCATGACCCGGTCGGCGTCGGCGAAATAGCGCGGCAGCGCGGCGTAGGCGCCCTTGATGACACCGGCCCCGAGGCCCAGGTCACAGCCCTCGAGCGAAACCTGCTTGGGTCCGCGCCTGCGCTTCCACAAGTCCTCGCCGCGGGCCTCCCAGAGTTCGGCCGGATTGCCGTCGACCAATGCCTGGCGATACTCCTCGATCTTCTTGACCGTATCGGCGCCTTGGGAGTGGGTCAAGCCTGGCAAAAGCGCAGCTGCCAGGGCCAGCGTGGCCACGTGATTCTTCATCGATCGTCTCCTTGTTGCGTCCCTCTTGGGCGGGGACTCGGCGTTGTTGCTGCCGGCCACGATCGGGCCGGCGCAGCATCATGCGGCGATGGTCGCCTCGTCGGTGCGCTTGTCGCCCTTGTTGTCCACCCAGGCCACAACGACCTTTTCACCGGCCTTGGCGCCGCTGAACTGGAACTGCAGGTAGGGGTTCTTGGAAATCGCCGGTCCCCACTGCGCGGAAAGCACGGTGCGGCCATTGTGGGTGGCGGTGACTTCCTGGATGAAATGGGCAGGGACATTCTTGCCGGTCGAATCGCGGCGCTGCCCGGTTTCCATTTCATGACTCATGAGGACGCGGACGACGGTCTTGTCGCCTTCGATCTTGGCGCGTATGCGCATCGGGTCTGCCATGGTGTTCTCCTGTGTGCGTGTTGGACTGGACGATCAGCCGCCGCAGCCGCCTAAGGTGACCTTGACTTCGCGCGTGGCGACGAAGTAGCGCCCGTCAGCGCGCACCAGCGCGTGCACCTGCGAGGTTTCGCCCATCTTGACCCTGGTCGTGACCGTGGGGTCGGTGCCGGCGGGAATGGTGAACGAGGCCGCCAGCGAGTTGGGGTTTTTTTCCACCAGAATCGAGATCGACTCGGTCTTGGGAAGGTTGGATGTCACCGAGATCGGCACGACCGCGCCGTTCTCGGCGATTTCCGGCGTGGAGCCCCAGGTGACCGCCGTGGTGGGCGCAGCACTTGCACCGCCCAGGCTCTTGACGACGTTGTCCACGCCCTTCGCGCCGAACGCTGCCTGGTTCCAGGCAGCGCGTGCCTCACGCGGGGAAATCAGGCCTGCAGCGGCGAACATGGCGAAGACCGCCATCGTCCCGCCGGTCTTGAGGGCCTTACGGCGTGCGGTTCCGTGCGTATTCATGATGCATTCTCCTTGACCCTTTAAAGGGGGAAATGAAACCTTGATTTTACGCCCCGCCGCTATTGCGGCAAACCCTTGAGAATCCATTGCGCCAGTTGCCGGGCATCAGCGTCCGAGACCGCGGACGCCGGCATCGGCGCGCTGCCCCATACACCCTGGCCGCCGTTCCTGATCTTGCCGGCCAGATACGTCTCCGCGCTGGTGTCGGATTTGTACTTGGCGGTGATCTCGGCAAAGCTGGGGCCGACCAATCGCTGGTTGGGCGCATGGCAGGCCAGACAGGCCGATTTTTCGGCCAATGCGCGCACGGCGGCGTGCTCGCCGGGCGGCGCGGCCGACGCTGCGCGCACCATTGTGACCTGACCGCGCATCGCACCCCAGGGGCGCGTCTGGTCGGCCAGGTTGCCGTGCGCATCGCGCGCGTGGTCGGGGATGCGTGAGGTGACCGCCAGCGGCGCGTCGCAATTGCGCATACATGCAACGCTCTTCACGTCCGGCTTGCCGTGCGGCAGCCACAGGCCGTGCTTGTTGCTCTTGCCGTTGCGGTTGGGCAGCTTCGCCTGGACGTCGCGGATGTTCTCGTCCGAGAGCGTGAAGTCGCCCGGCACGATGTCACCCAGGTGCAGCATGTAGGCGGTCACCGCGTAGACCTCCTCGACGCTCAGGGTGCGCGGGTTGTTCCACGGCATGGCGCGGTTGACGTAGTCCCACAGCGAGGCCAGGCTGGAGAGCTTCATCATGGTGGTGCGCTGCGACTCGGTGCCGGAGGTGAGGCCGGCGACCCGTCCGCGCCGCATGTCCTCCTTGGTCGTGCCGCCCACGATGGGCGGAAAGACCTGGTTGGACTCGCCGAAGATGCCGTGGCAGGAGGCACACTTGGCTTCCCAGACATCCTGTCCCCGGGCGACCGTGCCGCGGCCCCTGGGCAACCCCTTGAAGTCGGGGCGCACGTCGATGTCCCATGCCTTGATCTCGGCGGGCGTGGCGGTGCGGCCGACGCCGGGAAATGGGTCGCGCGCGGTGACGTTGCCGGATGCGACCAGCGCGGCGACGGCCAGGAGAGGGGCGAGCGCGACCAGGCGCCCAGCCCGCGCGCGTTGCGTCACCGCCGGCCTAGAGCTGGACATTGCTCACCTCGCCGGACTTTGCCACCTGCCAGGTCTGGATGGCATTGTTGTGATAAATCGAGCGCGTGCCGCGTACTGCGCGCAACTGGCGCACGGTTGGCTGCACGTAGCCGGTCGAGTCAGTCACACGACTCTGCAAGAGTGCTTCGCCACCGTTCCACACCCAGGGCAGCGTGAAGCGCGTCAGGCACTTGGACAGCACCGGCGTCTGCAAGGTCGCGGCTTGCCAGTTGCGTCCGCCGTCAAGACTCACGTCCACGCGGGCGACCTTGCCGCGTCCGCTCCACGCCAGGCCGGTGACGGTGTAGTAGCCGGTGGCGGTAAGCGTCTGACCACCCGAGGGGGTGGTGATGACGCTCTTGGCTTCCTGGATCGAGGTGTACTGGCGATGCGTGCCATCGGGCATCAAGTCGGTGTAATGCAACACCTCGTCCTTGGTGCCGAAGGGTTGGTCGCCGACCTCGATACGCCGCAGCCATTTGACCCATGACACCCCCTGCACGCCGGGTACCACCAGGCGCAGTGGGTAGCCGTTCTCCGGGCGCAGCATTTCGCCATTCATGCCCCACGCGAGCAGCACCTCGCCGGACTCGATCAACTCCATGGGGATGGTGCGGGTCATGCCCGAACCGTCGCCGCCTTCGGCCAGCACAAAGCGGCCGCGGCGCGTATCGGCGCCGCAATGCGCGAGCACGTCCTTCAGGCGCACGCCCGTGAATTCGCAGCACGACAGCATGCCGTGCGTGTACTGCACGGTCGGTACGGCGACATTGCCCCATTCCATTCCGGTATTGGCGCCGCATTCGATGAAATGCATGCGCGACACCGATGGCAGGCGCATCAACGCCTCCATGGTGTAGACCTTGAGCGCGCTCACCATGCCCATGACCATCAGGCGGTGTTCGGTGGGGTCGATGTCGACCCAGCCCTGGTGGTGGCGCTCGAAATGCAGGCCCGACGCCGTGATGATGCCGAACATGCCCTGCAAGGGTGAGAACGACACCGAGGCTGCCGAGACGCGCGTGAGCCCCGGGGACTCGCGCCGCGCCAGATTGGCCTCGTATTTCGAGGGCTGGCCGTAAGGGCTGGCCGCGACCGGTTTGCCCAGCGAGGTCGCGTGCGGTTGCGGCTCGAGAATGACCTTTTCGCCGTCTGCGGACTGCGCCGCAGCCGAGCCGGCCCCGACAGCCGCGGCTGCGGCCAGCGCTCCGCGCAGGAAGTCGCGCCGGCCGGACTGGACCGCGCGAATCGCAGCGGCATCGAGAAAGTTCTCTGGCGCCCTGATGAGGCGTCCGGGCCGGGAATCGGCGAGCATCATAAAATCAGAATATGCTAATAGACTAACGAAATATAGACACCTCGCGGTGGCAATGCACGCTGCGCCGCAGCAAATAATCTGGAACACCTACCTAGGGCAGCGGCGTGCAGCCCGCGAGTCCGTCGAGATACCCTTCTTTTGAGCTGCAGATGGTCAACTCCTGGCGCCGCGGCGTATCGCCGTCGCGGGCCAGGCCAAGGTGGACCCAGCGACCGTATTCGTGAATGATCTGGTCGAAGGCAATGGTCGAGCCGGCGATTTGCCTTGCCACCTCAAGGGGCGACCCGAAGCCGGGGCAGGTGAAATCAGCGGCCAGCCCCAAGGCGTGCCGCGAGTGGGGCACACCGCCGACGGCGGCATTGAGTGCGGGCGAGCGATAGGCGCTGGTGATGACCAGCGGATGGCCAATAAGCGTACGCACCTCCTCGAGCAGGTCGGCGAGTCGTTTCAAGTTGCCAAGGTGCGAGGGGTCTGCATGATTGTCGATGCCGCGCGCGCGCGCCGTGTCGGAAGCGGTCAATTGCGCCAGGTCGAAGTTGCGGGACAATCGCATGCTCTCCTAGTCTATCCATCTCCCCATTGCGACTACACCGTTCGCGCGCGGCCCTCTGGCTGTTCGACCTCGACGACACGCTGCATCGCGCCACGCCGGTGATCTTCGGACGCATGAATCGTGCGATGACAGAGTACGTCATGCGTCACGTAGGGGTCGACGAGGCTGCGGCCGACCTGCTGCGCCGCGAATACTGGGAACGCTATGGCGCGACTCTCCTGGGACTGATGCGCCGCCATGCGGTCGATCCCGACCATTTCCTGAAGGAAACCCACGTTTTCCCGGACCTGGCTCACGTGATCGATTTCGACCGTCGCGTGCGGCGCCTCTTGAAGGGGCTGCCCGGCCGGCGCATCCTGGTCTCGAACGCGCCGCAACATTACGTGCACGGCGTCCTGCGCGAAATGCGCCTGCATGGCCTCTTCGACGCCATCGAGACCATCGAGTCGATGAATTACGTGCCCAAGCCGGCACGCTCGTCCCTGGCGCGCATCCTCAAGCGCCACCAGGCACGTGGCCGGAATGTAGTCATGGTCGAGGACAACCTGGCCAATCTCAAGACCGCCAAGCGCTTGGGACTGACCACGGTGTGGATCGCCCGCACGCCCGGACGACCGGCTTTCGTTGACGTCAAGCTCGCTTCAGTGCTTCAATTGAGTAAGCACTCACGCCTGATGCAGGCCAAATAGGGACCCGCCATGCCCCGCTCCGGAGACCGCAAGACGCAGATCCTGCAGTTGATCGCGACCATGCTGGAATCGCCCAAGGTCGAGAAGATCACCACTGCTGCCATGGCCGCCCGGCTCGACGTGTCGGAAGCCGCGCTTTACCGTCACTTCGCGAGCAAGGCGCAGATGTTCGAGGGATTGATCGAATTCATCGAGTCGTCGATTTTCAGCCTGATCAACCGCATCACCGGCGAAGAAAGCGAGGGCCTGAAACAGGTCCATGCCATAGTCGCGATGCTTTTGGGCTTCTCCGCGCAGAACCCGGGCATGACACGGGTCCTGATTGGCGACGCGCTGGTCAACGAAAACGAGCGCCTGCAGGCCCGCATCAACGCACTCACCGAACGCATCGAAGCCGCACTCAAGCAGTCGCTGCGCATCGCCCAGACCCAGGGCGCGCTACCCGACGCGCTCGACGTGACCTCGCAAGCCAATGCGCTCATCTGCTACGTCATCGGGCGCTGGCATCAGTACGCCAAGAGCGGCTTCAAGAAGAACCCGGCCGAGGGCTTGGAACGACAACTGCCGCTGTTGCTGGGTTGAAGCAATTCGCCACCCGGTGACTCAGGCGGTCGGTGCCTTGCACACCGCGCAATCGAGGTCCCTGCCGTATCGCACTTCGCGCCAGCGCATCGTCAGGCCATCCAGGAGCAAGAGCCTTCCCACCAGCGGCTCGCCGATGCCGGCCACGAGCTTGAGCGCCTCGGCGGCCTGCATGGTGCCGATGATTCCTGTCAGGGGAGCAAATACGCCCATGACCGCGCAGCGCGTCTCGTCCACATCCTCGCCTTCGGGAAACAGGCACTGATAGCAGGGCGCGTCGTCCTGCCGCGCGTCGAATACGGTCAGCTGCCCGTCGAAACGGATCGCTGCACCTGACACCAGCGGCCGCCGCAGATTGACACAGGCGCGGTTGACGGCATGGCGTGTGGCGAAGTTGTCGCAACAGTCCAGAACGACATCGTGTGTCGCGACGAGTTCCGCGAGGCGCTCTTCGTCGGCGCGCTCGCTGAGTGCGGTCACGGCGACGCCCGGGTTGTAGGCAGCGAGGGTGCGCTTGCCGGAGAGCGCCTTGGGCTGGCCCAGGCTCTCCATGCGATGCAGTACCTGGCGCTGCAGATTGGTCAGGTCGACGTTGTCATTGTCAACCAGGGTCAGGTGGCCGATGCCCGCGGTCGCAAGGTAGAGTGCCGCGGGCGAGCCCAATCCACCGGCGCCGATCACAAGCGCGCGCGCAGCGCGCAGGCGATCCTGCCCCTCGATGCCGATCTCGGGCAGCAGGATGTGCCGCGAGTAGCGCAGCAGTTCGTCGTCGTTCACGGCTGGTGCAAAAAAGAACAGGGGCCGGCGGCCCCTGCATGGAAGGCGTCGTGCCGCGCTACTTCTTCGCCTCTGCGGTGCGCGGACCGGGCTGGGGCGCCGATTTCTCTCCCTTGACCGGCTGGCCCTTGAGCAGGTTCAAGGCTTGCTGGAACTGGAAGTCCTCGGCGCTGCCGAACTCGATGCGCGCCAGCGGCTTGGCGTCTTCCTTGGCGTCTTCCTTCTTGTCCGTGTCGGGAGCGGCGGGCTGCGCTGCACCGCGCTTCTCCGGGTCCGGGTCGCGGTCGTTGGTCAGGTGATTGGCCAGATCAGCTTCGCGCATGCGCGGCCCGCGTGCCGGGCCGGCGGCGGTTTCGCCGACGATCCAGTCCGGAATGATGCCCTTGGCCTGGATTGAACGCCCGGAAGGCGTGTAGTAGCGCGCCGTGGTGAGCTTCATGCCCGCACCATTATTGAGATTGAGCTTGGTCTGCACCGAGCCTTTGCCGAAGGTCGTCTGTCCCATGACCACCGCGCGCTTGTGGTCCTGCAGGGCGCCGGCGACGATCTCGGAGGCCGAGGCCGAGCCGTCATTGACCAGCACGACGACAGGCACAGTCTTGATTCCGGGCGGCAGGCTGCGCAACGCGTCCTCGCGGGTGCGGAAAGAATATTCCTCAGGCGTGGCCAGATACGAATGCTTGGTGTCGGGCAGGCGGCCGTTGGACGAGACCACGACGGTGCGCGATTCGAGGAAGGCAGCCGATACCCCGATGGCCGAATGCAAGAGACCGCCCGGGTTGTTGCGCATGTCCAGCACCAGTCCGGTCAGCTTGCCGCCGGATTCCTTGTACATGCGGTCGATGTTGCGCGCCAGATCCTCGACAGTGCGTTCCTGGAATTGCGTCACGCGGATGTGCGCGACGCCCGGCTCGATGAGCTTGGACTTGACACTCTGAACGCGGATCACTTCACGTACCAGCGTGACTTCGATGGGACGGCTCTCGCCCTTGCGCGCGATGGTGAGCTTGATCGAGGTCTTGGGCTTGCCACGCATGCGTTTGACCGCATCGGTGAGCGATATGCCCTTGGTCGATGTGTCGTCGATCTTCACGATCAGGTCACCGGCGCGGATGCCTGCACGCGCCGCAGGGGTATCCTCGATCGGAGAGACGACCTTGACGAATCCTTCCTCGGTGCCCACCTCGATGCCGAGTCCGCCAAACTCGCCGCGGATGCCGGTCTCGAACTCCTTGTTTTCCTCCGGGTCGAGGTAGGAGGAGTGCGGGTCGAGCTCGGTCAGCATGCCCTTGACCGCGCCGGTCAGGAGCTTCTTGTCATCGACCGGATCGACGTAGGCCTGCTTGATGTTGCCGAAGACCTCGGCCAAGGTCTGGATCTCGGACAGGGGCAGGGGGCTGCGTGCCTCGCGCTGCGCAACCGCCGAGAAATTGAGACCCAGAAGTACGCCGGCAACCACGCCAACGCCGATCAAGCCGCCGTTTTTCCACTTGCTTTTCATGACCGTTCTCCCGTCATTGCCGCACCCACGAAAGCGGGTCGAACGGCCTGCCTTGGTGCCTCAACTCAAAGTATAGACCCGTCTCCGGGTTGCCCCCGCTATTGCCAACCTTGGCGATAGCATCGCCGCTGGCAACCGCGTCACCCACCTGCTTGTATACGGATTCGTTGTTGCCGTAGATGCTCAAGTACTCGTTGCCGTGATCGACGATGATGAGATTGCCAAAGCCGCGCAACCAGTCGGCGAACACCACGCGACCCGGCGCGACGGCACGCACCTCCTCGCCGCCGGCGGCGCGGATGAACAGGCCCTTCCACGTCGTACCGCCTTCAGGACGTGGACTGCCGAAGCGATTGGATAGTTCCCCGCGCGAGGGCAGGCGCAGCTTGCCGCGCAGCGAGGCGAATGCTCCCGACAGCCCCGCCTCGGGTACCGCGTCGACTTTTTCGCCCGGGCGGCGCGGTCTTTCCGGACCCGAGCGCCGCTGTGGCACCAGTTTCGCCAGGCGTTCCACCAGGTCGGTCAGGCGCTTTTCGTTGCGTTCCAGGGTCGAGACTTCGCGGCGCTGTGAGCGAATCTGGGTGGACAGCCGGGTCAGGACCTTTTTCTTGGCCTGCGACTCGCGCGCGAGATGCTCGCGCTCGGCCTTCTGGCGGGTTTCGATCCCCGCCAGTTCCACGGCCCGATCGCGCGCCTCGGCGGCGAGGCGCTGCAGTTCGGCAAGGTCGGCGCGCAGGTTGTCGATCAGCCTGGCCTGCGCGCGCGAGACGTAGCTCGCGTAATGGATCTCGCGCGCAGCTGCGGCCGGACTCTCGCCGGAGAACAGCATCTGCAGGTAGCCGCGTTTGTGCTGCACATACTCGTCGTGGATCAGACGTGACAGGCGCGCGCTGCGGTCTGCGGCGGTATCGCCCACCACCTTGCTGCGACGCCCTAAGTCCTGCAAGCGGTCCTGGGCGGCGCCTTTTTCGCCTGCCAAGTCGCGCAGCGCCCGATTGGCCTCGGAAATTGCCTTTTCCGATTCCTTGAGCGCGTCGGCGGCCTCGGCGCGGTCGCCCTCGATCTTCTCGATTTCCTTCTTGAGTGCTTCGATGCGGGCGCGTAGCGCCTTCAACTCGTCCGGCGTGTTGGCGGCGGCCGGGGCTGAGACCAGGAGCGTCGTCAGGGCTGCACCAAAGGCCAGGCTGCGCAGGCACGCGGCGAACCGCGTCTGCCAGATGGCAGCACGTGGCCGCGCCTGCCCGCGCATCAGGCCTGCGCCTTGCCCTGCGCCGCTACAGCGGCCTGGGCGCGCGCAATCTCCTCGGGGTCGGCCAGGTAGTAGTGCCTGATGGGACGCAACCGGTCGTCAAGCTCGTAGACCAGGGGCTGGGCGGTTGGGATGTTGAGCCCGACGATCTCGTCCTCACCCATGTCGTCCAGGTACTTGATCAGTGCGCGCAGGCTGTTGCCGTGCGCGGCGATGAGCACCCGCTCGCCGCCCGCCAAAGCCGGAGCGATGCATTCGTTCCAGTAGGGCAGGACGCGCGCCACGGTGTCCTTGAGGCACTCGGTGGCCGGCAACAAGGATGCATCGACCCCTGCGTAGCGCGCCTCAAAGCGCGGATGGCGCGGGTCGTCGCCGGGCAACGGGTCGGGAGCGATCGCGTAGGCGCGCCGCCATATGAGAACCTGCGCATCGCCGAAGCGAGCCGCAGTCTCCGCCTTGTTCAGGCCCTGCAGCGCGCCGTAGTGGCGTTCGTTCAGGCGCCAGTGCTTCTCGACCGGAATCCAGGCCATGTCGAGCTCATCGAGCGTGACGTTCAAGGTGCGGATGGCACGCTTCAGAAGCGAGGTGTAAGCACGATCGAACGCGTAACCGCGCTCGCGCAGGAGTGCGCCTGCGCGTCTGGCCTCGGCGACGCCGGTCTCGGTCAGGTCGACATCGGTCCAGCCGGTGAAGCGGTTCTCGCGGTTCCATGCCGATTCACCGTGTCGCATCATGACGAGCGTTGGCATTGTCGTGTCGTTTCGGTCGAGTCGAGGCAGGTATTTTATAATCCCGGGTCGCGAATCGTTGCGCCGGATGTCCGGTGTGATTCGCAACCAGTTTTCGCGATCGGGGTCGCGTCCATGCCCAAGGCCGTTACGGCGCAAGAGGATGTTTTCGAGCTCATCGGGCGTGCGGCGGAAATCGAACAGGCCTCGCGGGCGATGAAGGCGATCGCCCATCCGCTCAGGCTCAAGGTGTTGTGCCTGCTGGGCAGTGGCGAGATCGCGGTGCAGGAAATCGTGGAAGCGGTGGGGACCAGCCAGAGCAACGTATCGCAGCACCTGGCGATTCTGCGCGACAAAAAGGTCCTGACCGCGCGCAAGGATGCGAATCGGGTCTATTACCGCATCGCCGATGGGCGCACCCTGCAACTGGTGGCGATGATGCGCGAAGTGTTTTGCGGAAATCTTGAAGATGCACAGAAATTCAATGGAAGGTAGGCCGTGATCGAATCGTTTGTAATGGGCAATTGGCCGCTGATCGCGGTCGCCTTCGTCTCCGGCGCCATGCTGGTGTGGCCGTTGGTGGCGGGTTCGCGCGGAGGCGCCAAGGTTTCGACCCTGCAGGCCACGCAGATGATCAACCAGAAGGATGCCGTGATCATCGACGTGCGCGAGCAGGCCGAGTTCGCGCGCGGTCACATCGCCAATGCGAAGTCGTTTCCCGCCAAGCTGCTCGATGAACGGCGCGCCGAACTGGAAAAGCTCAAGGCCGCGCCGGTGATCGTCAGTTGCGACACCGGCATGCGCGCGGCTGCCGCTGCGGACAAGCTGCGTAGCCTCGGTGTGCCGGACGTCTATGTTCTGGCTGGCGGTGTCAACGCCTGGCGTGATGCCGGGCTGCCGGTCGCCAAATAGGAGATTCGTCGTGCCCATGCCAACCATACGCATGTTCAGCCGTGCCGGCTGCCCATATTGTTCCGCCGCCGTCGCGCTACTCGAGTCCAAGGGTGTCGCCGCAATCGATACGATTCGCATCGATCTCGATCCGCCACAGCGCCAGGTCATGATCGAGGCCACCGGCCGGCGCACCGTGCCGCAGATCTACATCGGCGAGCGCCACATCGGCGGTTTCGACGATCTGGACGCACTCGATCGCGCCGGCGGTCTTGATCCGCTGCTTGCCGGATCGCCCGGCTAGAACCGACTTCATCCCGTGTGGCGGCTCAAGCGCTGCCCAATACCCTCACCAAGGAACCCTCATGGCCGAATCCAACTCCGGCAACGGCGCCGCCGCACCCGCGGGTGGCGCAGCAAACAACACGCAGGAAGACCCGGGCGTGGTGTTCAACATGCAGAAGGTGTACGTCAAGGACATGTCGATCGAGATTCCGAACGCGCCGGCGATCTTTCTCGACACCGAGCCACCTTCGCTGGAAACCCAGCTCAACATCGATGCGCAGAATTTCAGCGACGGGCTCTATGAATTGGTCGTAACGGCCACCGTGACCACGCGCATCAAGGATCGGGTCGCCTTCCTGGTGGAAATGCGCCAGGCCGGCATTTTCGAGATCCGCAACTTTCCGCAGGACCAGATGGACGCGCTTCTGGGCATCCATTGCGCCGGTACCCTGTACCCCTATCTGCGCGCCAATGTCGCCGACATCGTGGTGCGCGCCGGGTTTCCGGCCCTGCACCTGCCGAACGTCAATTTCGAGGCCTTCTACGCACAACGCCTGCAGCAGATCGAGGAAGCCAAGCGCACCGGGGCCGAGCCGCCGGCGACGACCATCATCGCGCCGCAGCACTAGGCGGCCGGTCATGCGCGCATCGGCATCGCGTTTCCTGGCGCTGGCCGCGGCGCTGGCCTGTGTTCCAACGGCGTTGGCGCAAAAGAGCCTGGATTTTCGCTCGGCCGGCGAAGTGGCGGTGCTCTACGACGCGCCGAGCCAGCGTGGCAAGAAACTCTTCGTCGCGCCGCGCGGGATGCCGTTCGAGGTGGTCGTATCGGTCGAGGGCTGGCTCAAGGTGCGCGACCGGGCCGGCGACATGGCCTGGATCGAACGGAAGTTGGTGAGCGAGTCGCGCAGCGTCGTCGCGACCGTTCTGGCGGCGGTGCGAGAGCGTCCCGACGAGTCTGCGCCGACGCTGTTCAGCGTTGCCCCCGACGTCACTCTGGAGCTGATTGAAGCGCCGGGTGCAGGCGCCGCATGGGCGCGCGTGCGCCACCGCGATGGTACGAGCGGTTTTGTGCGCTCGAACCAGGTCTGGGGCCTGTAGCCTTTGGATACTGTCGGCATCCTGGGGGCCGGCGCTTGGGGCACGGCGCTGGCGATTGCGCTGGCGCGCAATGGGCGTCAGGCAATCCTTTGGGCACGCGAAGCCGGACTGGCGCAAGCCATGCGGGAGGCGCGCGAAAACACTTCTTTCTTGAAAGGGCATCGACTGCCTCCCGGCGTCGTGCCGGTCGACGATTTCGTTGCTGCGACTGCCTGCGATCTGGTGGTCGCGGCGCCGGCGATGGCAGGCCTGCGGCCGACCTTCGCTGCCCTGGCCGCGCAGCGTGCGACCGTGGGCGTGATCTGGCTGTGCAAGGGTTTCGAGGCTGGCAGCGGCATGCTGGCTCACCAGGTGGCCGGGGAAACGCTTGCCGCGGGTACGCCGCGGGGCGCGCTGTCCGGTCCCAGCTTCGCCGCCGAGGTAGCCCAGGGTTTGCCGGTAGCCCTCACCCTGGCGACCGTCGACCAGGTTTTCGCTGCTGACGCAGCCCGCCTGCTGCACGGTGGCAATCTGCGCATCTACACCAGCGACGACCTGGTCGGGGTGGAAATCGGCGGCGCAGTCAAGAACGTGATCGCCATCGCGGCGGGCATTTCTGATGGCCTCGGACTTGGCCTGAACGCACGCGCCGCACTGGTCACGCGTGGCTTGGCCGAGATGGCTCGTCTGGGCCGCGCCATGGGCGCCAAGCCGGAGACCTTCATGGGCTTGACCGGCATGGGCGACCTGATTCTCACGACCACAGGCGACCTGTCGCGCAACCGGACCGTGGGCCGCAAGCTGGCCGAGGGCGGCGGACTCGATGCTGTGTTGGCGGGCCTGGGGCATGTGGCCGAAGGCGTGCCGACCGCGCGTGAGACCCTGGTGCTGGCACAGCGGTACGGGGTGGAGATGCCCATCACGCGGGCGGTTTGCGCGATTCTTTTCAATGGCGTCGGACCGCGGCAGGCGGTGACCGAACTATTGGCACGGGACGCGCGTAGCGAGGTCTGAGGCGTTTTCTGTGCTGCCCCGGGCGGCGCCTACGGGATGCCGCCCGCCGCTCCCGCAAAGCCGGTCTGTCGCCACGCCTCCATCACCACGACTGCGACCGCATTGGACAGGTTGAGACTTCGGTTTCCGGAGCGCATCGGGATCGTCAGGCGTTGCGCCGCTGCGAATTCGTCCAGTACCGCGTCGGGCAGGCCGCGCGTCTCCGGACCGAAGACGAAGGCGTCACCGTCACGAAAGCGGGCTTCGGTATAGCGCCGGGCGTTGCGCGTCGACAGGGCGAATGTCCGGCTCAGGTCGAGCTGCGCGCGGCATGCCGCCCAATCGCGGTGCACGGTAAGGCTTGCATATTCGTGATAGTCCAGGCCCGCACGGCGCAGTTGCCGGTCCTCGAGGCTGAATCCCAGCGGCTCGATCAGGTGCAGCCGTGCGCCGCTGTTGGCGGCCAGGCGGATGACGTTGCCGGTGTTGGGCGGGATCTCCGGCTGGTAGAGAACAATATGGAACAACGTCCGCGTCGCCCCTAGTTGAGCGCGCTGGCGAGCTTGCGCCGCCAGGCCGAAACCAGATCGGCGGCGGCCTCGTTGTCGGCCAGGAGGTTGAAGGTATTGATCATCGCGCGCCGCGCGCCTTGCTCGTTCCAGTTGCGGTCGTGCATCACGATATGCAGGAGGTGTTCGAGCCCTGCCTCGAATGCGCCTTCGGCGATCAGGGCGTGCGCCAGGTCAAAGCGCAGCTTGTGATCGGCGGGATTCGCGGCCAACGAATGCTCGAGTTCTTCGGTTGCGGGCAGATCGCGCACTGCATCCAGCGCCTGCACGCGTGCCTTGAGTGAATCCAGGCGCCCCAGGCGGTCGCGCTCCCCGGGCTTCAGTTCGATGGCGGCCAGCCGCGCTGCCGCGGCCTCCATGCGCTCGGCGGCGATCTCGAGTTCGGCAGCGTCGAGGTGCGCATCGGTGAGCGCCGGGTCCAGCTTGAGCGCCTCTTCGAGTGTGGCCAGCGCTCCCTCGATATCTCCGCGTTCGGCGCGCGCGAGCGCCTCGGCGTGTTTGCTGGCTGCCGGGCTGGGCGGCGGCGTCGGAGCGGTGTTGGAGGTCTCGGCGAGTGCGCGGGCGGCGTCGGGCAGCGCCTGCGCGAACACCTTCATCACCTGCTCGAAAAACTGCCGCACCTGACCTTCCGGCTTGGCGCCCATGAACTGCGCTGCGATTTGCCCGCCTACCAGCGCGGCGACCATCGGAATGCTGCGCACACCGAAAGCCTGAGAGAGCCCCATGTTTTCGTCTGAATTGATCTTGACGACCTTGATCCTGCCCGCGAACTCCGTCGCCAGTTTCTCCAGCACGGGCGAAAGGGTGCGGCACGGCCCGCACCAGGGCGCCCAGAAGTCGATGACGACCGGCATGCGCATCGATGTTTCCATGACTTCAGCATCGAAGGTTGCCTCGGTGACATCGGTGACCGGCGCTGTATTCGTGGCTGGGGTTGCCGGGACTGGGGCTGAGGAAGAGGAGGAGGCGAGGATGGACATGGCTGGGCGGGACGTTAGGTGGGGCCCGCAAGGTTGGGGACCAGGCTTCCAGGTGGGGGCGGTTGCGGCTGGACCTACCTGCGGGCGCGAATTCTATTCCATGGGGTGTGGCAGGGCGCGTGCGACGACCCAGTTGATCACCTGGGCGGCACCTGCCGCCTTGAGGACGGACGCGACCTCGGCTAAGGTTGCTCCGGTGGTCATGACGTCGTCCACGACAGCGACCGCGAGGCCATCGAAGCGGCGCGTCGCGGCAAAAGCGCCCTTGACGTTGCGTACGCGCTCATCCGGCTTGAGTTGCGCCTGCGGGGTCGTGTCGCGCAGGCGTGACAGGGCGGTTGCGGCGACGCGCACGCCGAAGCGCCGACCCAAGTGTCGGGCCAGTTCCAGGGACTGGTTGAAGCCGCGTTCGGCCAGACGCTCGCGCGACAGGGGCGGCACGATCAGGAGGTCGGGGCGTCGGTCCGGGCAGTGCCGTTCCACCGCGTCTCCCAGAAAGGCCGCCAACGGCGCTGCCAGACCCAGCGCTGCCCGATACTTGAGCGCCGCGACCATGCGGTCGGCCGGCCAGGCGTAGACCAACGCTGCCAGGCTGGCATCAAAGGGCGGCGTTGCCGTCAGACACGTCCCGCAGGTGGCTCCTGCGGGAGTGGGCAGCGCGCAGAGCGGGCAGTTCGCCGCCCCGCTTTTGGGCAGGTCGGCGACGCACGGCGCGCAGAGGCTGTCAGGCGTCGCGCTGCCGCACAGCCAGCAGTCCTGTTCGCCGATCAGGCGTATGGCACGCGACAGGAGACCCATAAATTCCTGGCCTTGAGGGCGGAGATGAAGCCCGGGGCGGTCATTGTGCCGGTACTGTCGAAAACCTGGGCCGACGTTGTGGGGGGCTGGCTAGAATGACGCATGTCCGGCGACCGCGACCTGCCATTCTTCGCCGATCGACGCGCGCTGCGTCGCAACTTCGAGAAAGCCGCTGCAAGCTTCGCACGCGCCGATGCGCTGCACCGCGAAATCGGGTCGCGCATGGCCGAGCGCCTGGATCTGGTCAAGCTCGAGCCGTCCAGGATCGTCGATCTGGGTTGCGGCATCGGCGGGGACTTTCCAGCCCTGGCGCGACGCTTTCCGCGTGCCTCGATCGTGGGCGTCGATTTCGCTTCCTCGATGATCCGCCAAGCCGCACCCGCACGGCCCGCGTGGCGACGCTGGCTGGCGGGTAACGTTCCCAAAGCGGTTTGCGCGGACGTGGCCGCTCTGCCATTCGTTGCGGGCGGATTCGAACTGGCCTGGTCCAACCTGGCGCTGCACTGGCAGGACGACCCGGAACCGGCCGTGCGCGAGGCGCAGCGCGTGCTCGCCCCCGGCGGGCTTTTCATGTTCAGCACCCTGGGGCCGGATACGCTCGGGGAATTGCGCGACATGTGCCGGGTGGCGTTCGGCGGCAGCGTGCACGTGCGCAGCTTCATCGACCTGCACGACCTGGGCGACCTTCTCGGACGCGCCGGGTTCGCCGCGCCGGTCATGGACATGGAGCGCATCACGCTGACCTACGCGGATCATGCGGGATTGGTCGCGGACCTGCGCCATAGCGGGTCGACCAATGCAATGCGCGGGCGTTCGCGCGGTCTCCTGTCGCGTGCGGCCGGCCAGCGCTTCGCCGGCGCCGCGCAGTCCGCGCTGAGGGACGGCCGGCTCGCCATGACCTTTGAAGTCATCTACGGCCACGCCTGGAAGGGCATGCCACGGCGCACTGCGTCAGGGCAAGCCATTGTCAACTTCGTTCCGCGGCGCAAATAGAGGCTTGATTCCGCCGCAGTTCACGCCTTGCCCCGGCGCGCTGGCACGCGAAGATTGCGCATGTCGAATCGCGCACTCGCGAGCGTCGCCGGGAGCTTCCATGTACGCCGCCACCCACACTGAATCCAATCCGCTCCTGCCTGAGGCGCTGATTCCCACCACCGGCGACATGGCGCTGATCTCGCGCCAGCCCATCGTCGATGCCAAACGCGCCATCGTCGGCTATGAGCTGCTGCACCGGCGCCGCACCGGCGCCAGTGCAGCCGACGAAGACTCCACCCTCGGGCCGGCGATGCTGTTTAACGCACTGTCCAACCTGGGCAGCGAAACGCTGTTCTCGTCCAAGCTGGCATTTGTCAACTGCACCCTTGACACCCTCAAAGGCGTGCATCTTGAGATCGTCGATCCGGAGCACCTGGTCTTGGATGTGCCGGCAGTGGAAGGCAACGATGCGGCCAGAATCGGTGAAATCACCGAGACCCTGGGCGAATTGCGCATGCGCGGATTTCGCCTGGCCTTCGGGGCCTTCGTGCTGACCCGCCCCTACGCCGCTTGGTGCGAACAGGCGGCGTTCATCCGCATCGACGTACGCAAGCTCAAGCCCGAGACCCTGCCGCAGGCGATCCGTATTGCCCAGGTGCACCAGCACGCCCGCGTCATCGCCGAGAAGGTGGAGTCCGCCGCCGAGTTCGAGAAGCTCGTGGGGCTGGGGGTCAAGCTATTCCAGGGGTACTACTTCGAGCGGCCCTCCTCGATCGCCACCAAGCTCGCCAACCCGGCCTACAGCACGGTCATCCAGTTGCTCAACCTGGTACGCCAGGAGGCTGACCCGACGACCATCGAGGCTCTGCTCAAGCGCGACCCGACGCTCTCCTACAAGCTGCTGCGCTACATCAATTCCGCAGGGTTCGGCCTGGGATGCGAAGTCACCTCGTTTCGCCATGCGGTCATGATCCTGGGCTTGAAAAAGCTGTTTCGCTGGGCGGCCCTGCTCATGACGACCATCAAGAGCAGCACCGTGCCGCCGCTGGTCGCTGGCTTTGCGATTACGCGGGCACGCTTCATGGAACTATTGGCCGCCGAGTGCCTGCCGGAGGAGGATTGCGACAACGCGTTCCTTACCGGCGTCTTCTCGATGCTGGACGTGATGCTGGGCGTGCCGATGGAAAAGGCCCTCGAGAACCTGGCTCTGCATCCTGACATTGGCGATGCACTCCTGGAACGATCGGGCCTCCTGGCACCCTTTCTTTCGCTGGCCGAGGCCTGCGAGGTGGCCGACGGCGTGGAATTGGCCGAAGCCGCGCGCTCGCTGCAGCTTTCCAACGAGCAGATCAATCGCGCGCAACTCGCGGCCCTGGTCTGGGCGGAGCAATTCAGCGACCCCTGACCTGCAGGTCGGCGCATATCTTATGCGTCGCCGCACGAAGCGACGCAGGTTTCGCCCTTACGGCCGCTGTTGCCAGCGCCGCAACAAACTACCCGCCCGCAGCGCGGTTTTGCCCCGATTGGGCTTGAATCGCGCACTTGCCCGCCGTCGCCCTATCGGTCGTGCGGGCATTGCTATACTTCGCAGGTTTAGTCACCCGCAGCCGTGCAGCACCGGTGCCGTTGAGCCGGCTGCGATGGTCGGCGCAGCGGTGCGCGGAATCGAGCGGGATCGAACGAATTCGGCAGTTGAAACGAGGACACGATGGCAGTCGCAACCCATATTGTTGGTCGTACGCTCGCGGCGCTCGCAGCTGCGCTCCCCTTAGTCGCACTGGCAGCCCCGCAGGACATGCCCGGGGGACCGGCCGTGCGGCAGCTCAATCTGACCGCACCGGTCACCGGCATAGCCTCGCAGATGTACGACCTGCATCTGATCATGCTGGGCATCTGCTCGGTGATCTTCGTGGTCGTTTTCGGCTTCATGTTCTATTCGATCTATGCGCATCGCAAGTCGAAAGGGCACAAGGCAGCCGAGTTCCACGAGAGCACTGCCGTCGAGATCGCCTGGACGGTCGTGCCGATGCTCATCGTGATTGTCATGGCGGGGCTGGCGACCAAGGCGGTGCTGGAAATGAAGGACACCTCCAACGCCGACATCACCATCAAGGCGACCGGCTACCAGTGGAAGTGGGGCTACGACTACCTGAAGGGCGAAGGCGAGGGCATCCGTTTCGTCTCCAGCCTGTCGACCCCGCGCGAGCAGATCGATGGCTTGACCGACGCTGCACGCGCGGCGCGCGCGGCCAACACGACTTACCTGCTCGAGGTCGACAACGAGCTGGTGGTGCCAGTAGGGCGCAAGATCCGCATCCTGACCACGGCTGACGATGTGATCCATGCCTGGATGGTGCCGGCCTTCGGCGTCAAGCAGGATGCGATCCCCGGCTTCATTCGCGACACCTGGTTCAAGGCCGAGAAGGTCGGCGTCTACCGCGGCCAGTGCGCCGAATTGTGCGGCAAGGAGCACGGCTTCATGCCCATCGTGGTCAACGTCAAGTCAGACGCTGACTACGCAAAGTGGGTCGCTGAGCAGAAGAAGCTTATGTCCGCCAAGCTGGACGATCCCAACAAGCAATGGACCCAAGCCGAACTGGTCGCGCGGGGCGAGAAGGTCTACGCGACCAATTGCGCGGCCTGTCATCAGGCCAATGGCAAGGGCCTCGCGCCCGCGTTCCCGCCGCTGGACGGCGTCAAGACGGTCACCGGTCCCAAGGACAATCCGATCGCAATTCTGCTCAATGGTCGCCAGGGCACCGCAATGGCCTCCTTCAAGAGCCTGTCTGATGTCGAACTGGCGGCCGCGCTTACCTACGTGCGCAACACCTGGACCAACAAGGCAGATGACGCGGTCACGCCGGCAGAGGTCAAGGCGGCGCGCAGCTGGGACGCCGCCAAAATGACCCAGCTGACCGCAAAACAGTAGCGCGTCACATTCTCGAACACATACCAATCTAGTTGAGGCAATTCCCATGAGCGCAGTACTCGACGGTCACGGCCACGCCCACGACGACCACCATCATGGTCCGCCCGCGGGCCTGATGCGCTGGGTCAAGACGACCAACCACAAGGACATCGGCACCCTCTACCTGTGGTTCTCATTCACGATGTTCATGCTCGGCGGCCTGCTCGCTTTGGGAATCCGTAGCGAGCTCTTCCAGCCCGGCCTGCAGTACTGGAACCCGGAGTTCTTCAACCAGTTGACGACCATGCACGGCCTGATCATGGTCTTTGGCGCGATCATGCCCGCCTTCGTGGGCTTCGCCAACTGGCTGATTCCGATGCAGATCGGCGCGCCCGACATGGCTTTCGCACGCATGAACAACTGGTCCTTCTGGCTGTTGATTCCTGCTGCACTGCTGCTGGTGATCTCGTTCTTCGTGCCCGGCGGCGCGACAGCCGCGGGCTGGACGCTTTATGCCCCGCTGTCAACCCAGATGGGCATCGGCATGGACCTGGGGATCTTCGCGCTGCACATCATGGGCGCCTCGTCGATCATGGGTTCGATCAACATCGTCACCACCATCCTCAACATGCGCGCGCCCGGCATGACGCTCATGAAGATGCCGATGTTCTGCTGGACCTGGCTCATCACCGCCTACCTCCTGATCGCGGTCATGCCGGTCCTGGCCGGCTGCATCACAATGGTGCTGACCGATCGTCATTTCGGCACCTCGTTCTTCAACGCCGCCGGCGGCGGCGATCCGGTCATGTACCAGCACATCTTCTGGTTCTTCGGCCATCCCGAGGTCTACATCATGATCCTGCCGGCCTTCGGGATCGTCAGCCACATCATTCCGGCCTTTTCGCGCAAGAAGCTCTTCGGCTACGCGTCGATGGTCTACGCGACCTCCTCGATCGCGATCCTGTCCTTCATTGTCTGGGCGCACCACATGTTCACCACCGGCATGCCTGCGGCGGGCCAGCTGTTTTTCATGTACGCGACCATGCTGATCGCGGTGCCCACCGGCGTGAAGGTGTTCAACTGGATCGCCACGATGTGGAGGGGGTCGATGACCTTCGAGACCCCGATGCTGTTCGCGGTCGGCTTCATTTTCGTGTTCACGATGGGTGGATTTACCGGCCTGATTCTCGCGGTGACTCCGGTCGATATCCAGCTGCAGGACACCTATTATGTGGTTGCCCACTTCCACTACGTGCTGGTGGCGGGTTCGTTGTACGCGCTCTTCGCGGGGGTGTATTTCTGGTTGCCCAAATGGACCGGACGCATGTACGACGAAGGCCTTGGCAAGCTCCATTTCTGGATGTCGCTGATCTTCTTCAACATCACCTTCTTCCCGATGCACTTCCTGGGCTTGGCAGGCATGCCGCGCCGCGTTCCTGACTACGCAACCCAGTTCACCGACTTCAATGCGATCGCCTCGGTGGGAGCTTTTGGTTTCGGCTTGTCGCAGCTGATTTTCCTCGTCGCCGTGCTCAAGTGCATCAATAGCGGGCCCAAGGCGCCGGCCAATCCATGGGAAGGTTCTGAGGGGCTGGAATGGACGCACCTGCCGTCGCCGCCGCCTTACCACTCCTTCGAAACCGCGCCGACGGTCAAGTGAGCACATGTCCGGCCAGGATGCGAAGCGCGGCAACGCCAGGATCGGCTGGACCCTGGCGTCGATCGCGGTCGCGTTTTTTCTCGGCGTGATCGCCAATTACGTGTTCTTCCGATTGCCATGAGCGCTGTCGCGGTCTTGAACCGCCTCACCTTCAAGAAGCTCATCGTGATTGTCGCGCTCATGGGCGGCTTTGGTTATGCGATGGTGCCGTTCTATCGTGCGATCTGCGAAATCACCGGCATCAACAATCTGGTCAAGGCCGACGCGCGGCCAGCAAACACCCAGGTCGATACCAGCCGCAAGGTGGTGGTCGAATTCGACGCCAACGCGAATCACCTGCCGTGGCGCTTCAAGGCCGAGAAGTCCAGCCTGGAGGTGCATCCCGGACAGCTCGTCACGGTGATGTACGAGGTCACCAATGTGCGCGACCGGGCGGTTTCGGGCCAGGCGATCCCCAGCTACGCCCCCAAGGTCGCGGCCCAGCACTTCAAGAAGCTCGAGTGCTTCTGCTTTCGCGAACAAAAGCTGGCCGCAAATGAAACCAAGCAGTTTCCGGTGGTGTTCGTGATTGATCCGCAGATCTCCAAGGACGTGACGACGGTGACGCTTTCGTACACGTTTTTCGAGATCGCAGGCAAAGGCAACTCGTGAACGAGACCGGCAAAGAGCCCCGTGCATCGCTGCCGCAGGTGGCGCGTGCGGTCATGTGGTCCTTCATCGGCATTCGGCGCAGTGATGGTTATGAGCGCGATGTGGCGCGCATCTCCCCGGTGCAGGCGATCGTCGCCGGACTGATCGGAGCGGCACTGTTCGTGGTGAGCCTTGTGGTGCTGGTCCGCTTTCTGACCACATGAAACCTTTTGATTTATTGATGGGAGTGGGCCGTGATCCGCGCGGCCCCGAGGAGAGCAAAAAATGAGCGCACCCGCCGCACACGGCAGCACACCCGCGTACTACATTCCCGAGCCTTCGAGCTGGCCCATCAAGGGATCGATCGCGCTGTTCTTCATGGCGCTGGGCGCTGCGACCTGGTTCAACGGCGCCGATTCAGGCAAGTGGTCTGTGTTGCTCGGCTTTGCGATTCTGGTCTACATGCTGTTCGGCTGGTTCGGCCAGGTCATCGGCGAGTCCGAAGGTGGGCAGTACTCGAAGAAGGTTGACACTTCTTTCCGCTGGAGCATGAGCTGGTTCATTTTTTCCGAGGTCATGTTCTTCGCCGCGTTCTTCGGCGCGCTCTTCTACGCTCGCGCGCTCGCGGTGCCGTGGCTTTCCGACCTCGAGCACAAGGTTCTGTGGCCTGATTTCTCCGGCCTGTGGCCCACGGCGGGACCGAATGCCTCGGAGAAGTTCACTCCCATGGGACCGTTCTGGTTGCCGACGATCAACACGGCGCTGCTGCTTGCCTCCGGGGTCACCATCACGATCGCCCATCACGCGCTCAAGGAGAACAAGCGGCAGACGCTCAATCTGTTCATGTTCTTCACCATTCTGCTGGGGGTGGTGTTCCTCGCCTGCCAGGTCTACGAGTACGCCCATGCCTACGCGGACCTGAACCTCAAGCTCACCTCGGGAGTTTACGGGTCGACGTTCTTCCTGCTGACCGGCTTCCACGGCTTTCATGTGACCGTCGGCGCCATCATGCTCACCGTGATCCTGTTCCGCTGCATCAAGGGCCATTTCAAGCCCGACCATCACTTCGCATTCGAAGCTGTGGCCTGGTACTGGCACTTTGTCGATGTGGTGTGGGTCGGGTTGTACGTGGTCGTCTATTGGATGTAGTAGACGCTTGGCGCTCCCGGTTGAACGCCGCACCGCGAGGTGCGGCGTTTTTGCTGGGGCCGTAGTGTTTTGCGTGGCGGGCGGGTGCGCGAGGCGATTGTCTGCGTCAGAATGGCTGCTGGTTGGGAACGATCCAGCCCATTTTGTATCCGAGTATCAGGAAGGCGAACAGCAGAACCGATAGCGATATGCGCAGCGTGAGCGCGCGTACAGTGCGCTTGGTGCGACCGCCGTCCTTGACCAGAAAGAACATCGCCGAGGCGAGACTCGCCAAGACCAGCAGCAACAGGATGACGACGACAATTTTCATCGATGACACTCGGGCGTCAGGGCGCAGCGGAGTGTCATTGTGCCCGTTTTGGCCTGCGCCATGATCCGTCGCCGCGTCCGTCCCGCGTTCCGCCTCCTGCCCGCTGCGGCCGCGCTTGCGGTGATCGCGACCACCGGCGCGCTGGGCACCTGGCAGGCGGGCAAGGCTCGCGCCAAGGACGAGATCGAGGTACGGCAAGCCAAGGTGCGCGACGCCGCTGAGGTGAGTGTGCCTGCGGTTGCGCTTGACCCGCTGGCTGTGGATGGCGCGCGCGTTGTTGCGCGCGGTGAGTTCCTGCCCGATGCAACCGTCTACTGGGACAATCGTTTCGCCGGCAAGACCGCTGGCATCGCGGTGATCACGCCTCTCAAGCTGGCCGGGAGCGCCAAGGTGGTGCTCGTCGACCGCGGTGTCCACGTGCCGGCCGATCGCGCGCGACTGCCTGCATTCGCTCCTGCGCCGGGTAGCGTGGAGGTGCGCGGCCGTGCCTACCTGGCCCCGCAGCGCACGCTCGAACTCGCCGGGGCCGTGGATGCCGGACGGCTATGGCAGAACCTGACGCCGGAGAAATTCGCGCAACGCTTCAGCATGGATGTGCATGGGTTCATTCTGCGCGAGGGCGGGCCGCCGCCGGCAGGCGCGGGCCTGGTACGGGCACCCGACCGTGCGCCCGCGCCGCGCGAGGCCGGAATGACTGCCGACAAGCACCGCGGCTACGCCTTGCAATGGTTCTCGCTGGCCGCGCTGACCGCAGTCCTGTTTGTCTGGTTCACCTTCTTCGAGCATGTCCAGCCCGACGCCGCTTGAGTCGCGCGAGGACGCGTATCGGGATGCGATCCGCGCCGGTCGCGTGCGCATGCTGCTGGTCTTTCTGGCATGCGCTGCGCCAGTGATCGCCTCGTACGCGACCTACTACTTCGTCAAGCCGCAAGCGCGCGTGAATCACGGCGAACTGATCAATCCGGCGCGTCCGCTCGGCGATCCGCCGCTGGCACAACTTGATGGCCGCCCCGCGCGCCTGTCGGACTATCGCGGCAAATGGCTGCTGGTCACGGCCGATCGCGGTGCCTGCGCGGCAAGCTGCACCGACAAGCTCTTCAAGATGCGCCAGTTGCGCACCATGCAGGGCAAGGAGCGCGAGCGCATCGAACGGGTCTGGCTGATCAGCGACGACGAGCCGCTGTCGACCATGCTCATGCGCGAGTACGACGACATGCGCATGCTGCGCGCGCGCGGCTCGCCGCTCCTGGGCGAACTGCCGTCCGGCGGGGATGCCGCTGACTCGATCTGGCTTATCGACCCGCTGGGCAACCTGGTGCTTCGCTATCCGCGCGATGCCGACCCGCGCAAGATGCACAACGACATCAAACGGCTCCTCAAGTATTCGGGGATAGGCTGATGAGCGGCGCAGCCTTGTTTCAACTGGCCCTGGTGGGCCTCGCCATCGCGGCGGTGCCGCTGGGATGGGTCTGGGTGAAAAAAGGAACGGACCGCTCACGGCGCCTGGTGTGGGTAACCCTCTTCCTCACCTTTGACCTGATTCTTTTTGGCGCCTTCACTCGGCTGACTGATTCAGGCCTGGGCTGCCCTGATTGGCCCGGCTGCTACGGGTACTCCAATCCGCTGGCCGCGGCCCGCGAGATCGCCACTGCCGAGGCCGCCATGCCGACCGGCCCTGTGACCTTCACCAAGGCCTGGATCGAGATGATCCACCGCTATCTCGCCATGGCGGTGGGGGCGCTGATCACGGCGGTCATGGTGCTGGCCTGGAGAAGCAGGGCGGAGCGCTCGCCCTGGCCGGCCACCGCAATCTTCCTGCTGGTCTGCATACAGGGCGCGTTCGGCGCGTGGACCGTGACCTTGAAGCTCATGCCGGTGATTGTCACTATCCATCTGCTTCTCGGCGTTACGCTGCTGTGCGCCCTCGGGCTGCTGGCCGTGACCTGGAGCGAGCGGCCGGGTCTGCCGGTGGCCGCGGTGACGAGCCTGCACTTGCCGGCGCGCCTGGCGTTGGCTGCGGTGTTCATGCAGATCGCACTGGGTGGTTGGGTGAGCACCAACTACGCGGTGCTGGCCTGCCAGGACTTTCCCCTCTGCAACGGTGCCTGGATGCCCGAGGGCGACTTCGCCCGTGGCTTCGACATCACCCGATCGCTAGGCATGAACGACGACGGCACTTTCCTGCCCGTGCAGGCATTGGTGGCGATCCACTGGGTACATCGCGCCTTCGCGCTCGTCGTCACCGGCACCCTGCTATGGCTGGCTTTTGCGGTTCTGCGCGGACGCCACACCCGCGAACTGGACCGCAGTGCCTGGGGCCTCATCGGACTGCTCGCCCTGCAAATCGCGAGCGGCGTGTCGAACGTGGTCTTCGCCTGGCCGCTCGCGGTCGCCATCGTGCACAACGGCGGCGCGGCGCTGCTGGCCCTGACGCTGGTACTCGTCAATGCGCGCCTGGTCTTGCGCGCCGCCGCAAGCGCTTCAGTTCCCCTGCATGCACATGCAAGCCTCCGCCACTGATCGCACCCCCACGCTGGGTACGCGGGCTCGGCAGTTCGCCGAACTGACCAAGCCGCGCGTGACGTTGCTGGCGGTCTTCTGTGCGGTGATCGGCATGTTCCTGGCCGCGCCGGGCATGGTCGATCCGGTGGTGCTGGCGGCCGGCACGGTGGGTATCTGGCTGCTTGCCGGCGGCGCCTTCGCAGTCAACTGCTTAATCGAGAGGCGCATCGACGCGCAGATGGCGCGTACCCGTGCGCGGCCCCTGGCGCGCGGCGAACTGGGGACACGTGAGTCGCTTGTCTTCGCCATGATCCTGGCCTTCGCGGGCGCCGCCTTGCTGCTGGCGCTAGTCAACGCGATCACCATGTGGCTCACGGTGGCGACCTTCTTTGGCTACTCCTTCATCTATACCGTCCTGCTCAAGCCCACCACGCCCCAGAACATCGTCATCGGCGGCCTGTCCGGCGCCATGCCGCCGATGCTCGGCTGGGCCGCTGTGACAGGCGAAGTCGGCCCCGAGGCGATCCTCTTGGTGCTGATCATCTTCGTCTGGACGCCGCCGCATTTCTGGGCACTGGCGTTGTATCGTGTCGAGGACTATCGCAAGTCCGGACTGCCGATGCTGCCGGTCACCCACGGTCAGAAGTTCACCCAGCTGCACATACTGCTCTATACGGTGCTGCTGGTTGCCGTGAGCACCTTGCCCTTTGTCATTCGCATGAGCGGCTGGCCCTATCTGGTCGCCGCACTCATGCTCGGGGCAGGCTTTGTGCGCCATGCGTGGATGCTGCATCGGGCCTATAGTGACGCGCAGGCCCGCGCCACTTTCGGCTACTCGCTTTTCTACCTGGCGGCCCTCTTCGCCGCGCTGCTGGTGGACCACTACATCGAACTCTTCGTCACGCCATGAAACGCCGCCAAGTCTTGTTGGCCGGAATTGCAGCCCTGGGCTTACTCGCCGCCGGCTGCGATACGTCAAAGCCGCGCTTTCGCAATACCGATATCACCGGAGCCGACTACGCGAAGGATTTCGCGCTCACCGATCACACGGGCAAACCGGTCACCCTGGCCAGCTACCAGGGCCGCGTGGTCACGGTGTTCTTCGGCTTCACGCACTGTCCGGACGTGTGTCCGACCGCATTGGCGGAGATGCGGGTGGTCCTGGAAAAGCTGGGGCCGGACGCCGCGCGCGTGCAGGTGCTCTTTGTCACAGTGGATCCGGAACGTGACACGCAGGATCTGCTGTCGAAGTACGTGCCGGCGTTTCATCCCTCGTTTGTAGGCCTCACCTCCGATCCGGCCACCATCGCCAGGACCGCCAAGAGTTTCAAGGTCTATTACCAGAAGGTGCCCGGCAAGACCCCCGGCAGCTACACGGTCGATCATTCTTCAGGAACCTTCGTCTACGACCCGCAAGGGCGCTTGCGTCTGTTCGTGCGGCCGGCTGGCGCGGCCGAGGAGCCGAGCCAGGCCATCGAGCGGGTCACAGCGGACCTGCGGGTCCTGCTGGCGGGGGGCTAAAGACGTTCGCGGCCAGGTAGTCAGCCGGGGGAGAATTCGCGCAGGTGCCGCGTCACCGACAACCACGCACCCGCGAGGCCCAGGGCAGCCGCGAAGGTGAGGACAGCAGCCAGGTCCTCCGGCGGCAATTGGTTCAAGCGAAAATCCGACCCATATAACCGTGCCAGGTCGGCTACGCCGGCATTGAGCAGCATGAAGGCGCCCGCGACGATCGCGATCGCGGCGCCGCCGCCCAACAGGCCCAGCAGCGCGCCGTAATAGTAGAACGGCCGGCGAATGGTGCCGTCGGTCGCGCCCATCAGTTTGGCGATCTCGATTTCGTCACGCTGCGTAAGAATCTGCAGGCGGATGGTGTTGAAGGTCACCGCAAGCAGTGCGAAGGAAAGCAGGCCCGCCAGGATCAGCACGCCAAGGCGGCCGATGCCAACCGCCGCAGCGACGCGGCGCACCCAGGCGGAATCGACCTGCACGTGCGCGACCTTGGGCCAGGTGCGCGCGGCCTCGGCCAGGCGATCGAGTTTGTCGGGGTCGTTTTCGGCCAGGCGCACGATGAAGGCGTCGGGCAGGGGGTTCTTGTCGAGCGCCGCGATCACGTCGCCCATCGAGGGATGTTTCTTGAACTCGGCGAAGGCCGCTTCGCGCGAGCGAAACTCGCTGGCGGCGACACCCGCCTCTCCCTTGATGCGTTTGTCGATCTCGGCCAGGTCGGCTTTGCCCGCATCCAGCGCCATGAAGACTGACACCTCCGGGTCGCTCGAGACATTGCTCGCTGCCACCTTGAGGTTGAAAAGCAGGGCGTAGGCGCCGGCCGGCAGTGCCAGCGCGACTCCGATGACAATCACGTTCAAGAGCGTCGAGAAGGGCGTGCGCGCCAGCTTGGCCACCGTGGCGGTAAAGGCCATCACGTGCAGGCGCAGCCAGGTACGCATCAGAGCAGCGCTCCGTCCTTGAGCTGCACGCTGCGCGTGCGGGTGCGGGCTGCGGCGCGCGCGACAGCCGATTCGTCGTGGGTGGCGATCAGGAGTGTCACGCCGACCTGGTGAAAGGCGACGAAGAGATCGATGATCTGGCCGGCGTAGTCGGCATCCAGGTTCGAGGTGGGCTCGTCGGCGATGATGATCGAAGGGCGGTTGACGATCGCGCGTGCAATCGCCAGGCGTTGCTGCTCGCCGCCCGAGAGCGCGATCGGATTGGCCTTCTCACGCGGCAGGAGGCCTACCTTGTCGAGCGCTGCGCGGGCGCGCTTGGCAGCGTCCTTGGGGCCGACGCCGGTTACCGCCAGGGGCAGCATGACGTTGTCGAAGACGCTGCGGTCGTAGAGCAGCTTCTGATCCTGGAAGACCTGGCCGATATTGCGCCGCAGGTAGGGGATCGCCGCGGCGCGCATCGACGCGACGTTCTGACCGTTGACGATGACACTGCCGCTGGTGGCACGCTCGATCACGGGAAGCAGTTTCAAAAGCGTGCTCTTGCCCGCGCCGGAATGACCGGTGATGAACAGCAGTTCGCCGTCCGCGACGGTGAAGTTGATGTTCTTTAAGGCCTCGTGCCCGCCCGGATAGCGCTTGGTGACCGCCGAGAATTCGATCATCAGTCGAGCCCGAGCATCGCGTCGGCGAATTCGCGCGCGACAAAAGGCCGCAGGTCGTCGATGCCTTCGCCGACGCCTATGAACAGTATCGGCACCGGTCGCGCCCGCGCGATCGCGCACAGCACGCCGCCCTTGGCCGTGCCGTCGAGCTTGGTGACGATCAATCCGGTCAGCTTCAAGGCGTCGTCGAAGGCCTTCACCTGCGCGACCGCGTTCTGGCCGGTATTGGCATCGATCACCAGCAGCACCTCGTGCGGCGCGCTGGCGTCGGCCTTGGAGATCGTGCGCTTGACCTTGCGGATCTCGTCCATCAAATGGGTTTGGGTCGGCAGCCTGCCTGCGGTGTCGGCCATGAGCACGTCGATGCCGCGCGCGCGCGCCGCGTTGACCGCGTCGAAGATCACCGCCGCGGTGTCGCCGGTGGCGCCGCCGTGGGAAATGACCTCGATGCCGTTGCGCTCGCCCCAGACCACAAGCTGCTCGCGCGCCGCGGCGCGAAAAGTGTCGCCGGCGGCCAAAAGCACACTCTTGCCGCGGCCCTGGAAATACTTGGCGAGCTTGCCGATCGAAGTGGTCTTGCCGACTCCGTTGACGCCACTGATCATCACTGTAAGCGGCCGGGCCCGCTCCAGGTCCATGCGGCGCTCCAGCGGCCCGAGGGTCTCCGCGACCAGGTCGGCCAACGCGCGCTTCAGGGTCTCGCCGTCCTCGATCCGTTCGAGGTTGGCCTTCCTGCGCAGCGCCTCGATCAGGTGCGCAGAGGCTTCGACGCCGCAGTCGGCGGCGATGAGCGCCATCTCGAGTTCCTCGAACAGCGCGTCGTCGACCTTGAGGCCGATGAAGGCCGCAGCCAGCTGGTTGCGTGTCCGCGCGAGTCCTGCCTTGAGGCGGTCGGCCCAGCCGCTGCGTGGTGGTGCCGACGCGTCGGTCGCGGGGGCGACCTCCAGCCCGGCGGGGGCCGTGGGCGGCTCGGGTTTTGACTTGAAAAGGGAGAACATCGGAACTCGCGGGCCGCGTTCGCGCTCCAAGACGGGCGCGTAGAATCTCTCGGAATTCTAGCAAGTCCCCCCTCCGGTGATATTCGTCGCGTCCAATGCACGACGCCGCCAACCCTTTTCGCCCGCCGATGCGCTTATCCCGAGTCCTGTCGATTGTCCTGGCCGCTTTGCTGCCGCTCCTGGCCGCCTCAGCGGCGAGAGGCGAGGCGACCTTCGAGACCACGCTCGCCAACGGCATGAAGATCATCGTCAAGCGTGATCCGCGCGCACCGACCATCGCGCACATGGTCTGGTACCGCGCCGGGAGCGTCGACGAAGTCAACGGCAAGACAGGTGTTGCCCACGTGCTCGAACACATGATGTTCAAGGGCACCCGGAAGCTGGCCTCCGGCGAATTCTCGCGGCGCGTCGCCGCCGCCGGGGGGCGCGAGAACGCCTTTACCGGGCGCGACTTCATCGCCTATTTCCAGCAGGTGCACAAGTCGCGGCTGGAGCTGGTCATGCGCCTGGAAGCCGACCGCATGGCCAACCTTGATTTCTCGGATGCGGAGTTCGCGCGCGAGATCAAGGTCGTCATGGAAGAACGCCGCTGGCGCACCGACGACCAGCCGCGCGCGCTGCTCTACGAGAACCTGTTCGCCACTGCCTTCAAGGCGCACCCGAATCGCATCCCGACGGTTGGCTGGATGCGTGACCTGGAAACCATGACCGCGAACGACGCACGCGAGTGGTATCGCACCTGGTACGCGCCCAACAACGCGACACTGATCGTGACCGGTGACGCCGATCCCAAGGAAGTGCTGCGCCTGGCGCGCAAGTACTACGGCCCCCTGAAAAAGAAGGTATTGCCTGAGCGCAAGGCCCAGGACGAGCCGTTGCAGGCCGGAGTGCGGCGCATCAACATCAAGGCGCCGGCCGAGTTGCCGTTCCTCGCGATGGCCTGGCACGCGCCGCGCCTCTCCGACATTGACCGCGATGCGGACGTTTATGCGCTCGATGTGCTTGAGGCCATACTCGATGGTCATGATGGCGCGCGCTTCACCCGCAATCTGGTGCGCGGCTCGCGCATCGCCAGCGAAGCCGGCGCGGGTTACGACGCCCTCGCGCGCGGCCCTGCCCTGTTTGTAGTTGAGGCTACGCC
>JBJXGS010000002.1:0-19854 GCA_046160545.1 Burkholderiales bacterium | reverse complement strand
GGACACGGCGGTGGTCCTCACCACGGACCACGGTTTCCTGCTGGCCGAGCACGACTGGTGGGGCAAGAACCGCATGCCGTTCTTCAACGAGATCGCGCACATCCCGCTGTTGATGTATCACCCGGATCTGGCGCACCTGGGGGGGCAGCGGCGCAGTTCGCTGACGCAGACGACCGACATCATGCCGACCCTGCTTGACCTGTTCGGCCTGGCGCCACCGCCGGCGGTCGAGGGGCATTCGTTGCTGCCGATGATGGAGTCCGACCGGCCCGTGCGCGAGGCCGCCCTGTACGGCATGTTCGGCGGCGGCACGAACATCACCAACGGTCGCCATACCTACTTTCGCTATCCCGACGACATGGCGCGGCAGGATTTGTACGAATACACCCTGATGCCCATGTACCAGAGGTCGCTGTTCCCGGTCGCGGACCTGCGGCGTGCGACGCTGATGGAAGGATTCGGCTTCACGCAAGGCGTGCCACTGCTCAAGGTACCTGCGCGCCGCAACCTGCAGGGGCAGCCGGTCGGGCACCTCGGCCAGGGAGGTGGCTACGAGGACACGACCACCGTGCTCTACGACCTTGCGACCGACCCGGAGCAGCAGCGTCCGTTCCGTGACGCGGCGATCGAGGCGCGACTGCTGCGGCAAATGGCGGATCTCATGAAAACCAACGAAGCGCCGCCGGAAGCCTTCATCCGCCTCGGTCTAGAGGCACCAACGCCATGAGCAAGATAAGCCTGGCCACCCTGCTGGTAGTAGCGGCACTCTGGTACGTGGCGACGTCGGTCACCGGCTGGGTGGGGCCGGCGCGCTTTCCCAACCCGGCCGAGTTCGCAGGCGCCGTCAAGCAGATCGCAGTCACGGGCTACGGCGATGCGCGCATCCACCAACATGTGCTGCAGAGTTTCAAGCTGGTCCTGATGGGCTTTTCCGTCGCGATCTCGGTGGGGGTGCCGCTGGGACTCCTGATGGGCTGGAACCGCCGCGCCGAGGCGCTGCTCAACCCCATCTTCCTCATCATTCGTCCGATTCCGCCGCTGGCATGGATTCCGCTGGCGATTGTCTGGCTGGGTCTGGGCGATGCAGCCAAGATCATGGTGATCTTCTTCGCTGCCTTCGTGCCCTCGGTGATCAACACCTATGCCGGCGTGCGCAACATCGAGCCCTACATGATCGAAGCGGCGCGCATGCTCGGGGTGCGCGGCCCGCGCTTCGTACTCGGCGTCCTGGTGCCGGCGGCGCTACCGCTCATTTTCACGGGGCTGCGCCTGTCGCTACAGGCCTCCTGGACCACACTGGTGGCAGCCGAACTGGTGGGTGCGCTGCTGGGGCTTGGAACTGTGCTCAACGCTGCGGCGCAGGACATCTTTCCCGCGATGATCCTGACCGGCATGGTGTTTGTCGCCCTGTCCGGCGCCACCTCCACGTGGCTGCTCGGACGGATCGAGCAGCGCGTCATGCGCTGGAGGGTGTCATGAGCCAGGCAGGCACCAGGAAATCGAACACCATGGATGCGCGTGCTCCGCTGGAAGCCGGCACGCGCTGGCGCCTGCACCTGACCGGGCTCATCGCGTTCCTCGCGCTGTGGTGGGCGATCGCCGCCTCGGGCATGGTGCCGCGCGCCTTCATGCCCAGCCCTGCGGATGTGGCGCTGCAGTTCATCAAGCTTACGCAGGACCCGTTTGCCGGCCACACCCTGCAAACCCACCTCTTGTCGAGCATCGGCCGCTACCTGATGGGATTCGGACTGGCGGTGGCCATCGGCCTGCCGCTGGGCCTCCTGATGGGCTGGTTTCGCACACTGGATGCGATCGTCACGCCGCTCTTCGAGGCGCTGCGCTATGTGGCGCCGATCGCCTGGGTGCCCTTCGCGGCGCTCTGGTTCGGCACCGGCATCGGCGGGCCGACATTGATCATCTTCGCGGGCGCGTTCCCGCCCTGCGTGGTCAACGCCTATCGCGGCGCCCGGCAGGTCGAGCCCTACCTGATCGAGGCGGCGCGCATGCTGGGCCTCTCCAGCACGCGCATGATCACCCAGGTCCTGCTGCCGGCGTCGGTACCCTCCATCATCGCCGGGGTGCGCGTGAGCGCGGGTCTGGGCTGGCAGTCGCTGGTCGGCGCGGAGCTCATCGTGGCCTCCAGCGGCGTCGGCTACCTGATGGTCAAGGGCCAGAGCAGCGTCAGCACCGCCATTGTCATGAGCGGCATGCTCGCCATTGGCGTGGTCGGACTCCTGATCGACATCGCAATCCGGCAGATCGAAGCTGCCGTCAATCGCAAGCGGGGCAGGGCAGCATGAGCGACATCGTCTTCTCGAACGTAGCGCGCAAGTTCAAACGCGATGGCCAGGAGTTCCCGGCCCTGCAGGACATCAATCTGACGGTGCGCGACCGGGAATTCGTCGCCATCGTCGGGCCCTCGGGGTGCGGCAAGACCACTTGCATGCGCATGGCCGCAGGGCTGGAATTTCCGTCAACCGGCACGGTATCGGTGGGCGGCCGTGTGGTCACCGAGCCGGGCCCCGATCGCGCCGTGGTATTCCAGCAGTTCGCGCTCTTCCCATGGAAGACCGCGGCAGAGAACATCGCCTTCGGCCTGGTGGCCAATGGCGTGGCCGAGGGCGAGCGCGCGCGCCGCGTGGCCGATGTGATCAAGCTCATGAACCTCTCCGGCTACGAGAGCGCGTTTCCGCACCAGCTCTCCGGTGGCATGCAGCAGCGCGTCGCGATCGCGCGCGCCTACGTGCTCGACCCGCAGGTGCTCTTGATGGACGAGCCCTTCGGCGCGCTCGATGCGCAGACCCGGGTGGTGATGCAGGAAGAACTGGTGCGTCTGTCGCGCGTCAATCCGCGCACGGTGCTCTTTATCACCCATGCCGTGGAGGAGGCGGTGTATCTGGCCGACCGCGTCGTGGTCATGAGCCGCCGGCCGGGCACGATCCGCGAAATCATGGACATCGCCAGCGTGCGCGCCAGCGACAACTGGGATCGCTTCGAGAAGATCGAGGACGTGATGGACCAGGCTTCGTTCGTGCATTTGCGTACCCATATCTGGCGCCTGCTGCGCGAGCAACAGACACCGGGCGACCATTGATTTCACCAAGCGGGCAGGTCGATCCGCAAAAATTCATTTCACCAACCATCCCTTAAAGGAGACTCCGTGTTCAAACGCATGCGTACCGCCCTACCCGCACTCGCCCTGGCGCTGGCCGTATCCGCCCCGGTCGCCACCCAGGCACAAACCACCGAAATCAAGGTGAGTTACCAGCCCGCCCTGTACTGGGCACTGCCGTTCCATATCGCCACCGAGAAGAACTGGTGGGCCGAGCTGGGCTTGCGGCCGGTGTTCTCGACCTTCCCGGCGGGCGTGCCGCAGATAGCCGCCTCGGCTGCAAAGTCCTGGGACATCGGCGGTACCGGTTCGGTGCCCGCGGTACTGGGCAAGGTGCGCTTCAACCTCGTCACCATCGGCATCACCAACGATGAGTCGCACGGCAACGCCCTGATGGTGCGCGGCGACAAGGCCGACGCCTACATGAAGAACCCGGGGCTGCTCAAGGGCCAGACCATCCTGCTTACCGCCAACTCGACCGGCGACTACGCGGTGCAGTCCTGCCTGGCCAAGTACGGCCTGAAGAAGGCCGACGTCACGATGAAGAACATGGGCCAGGCCGAAATCATCTCGGCGCTCGCCTCCAACAATACCGAACTGGCCGGCCTGTGGGCGCCCAACATCTACACGGTGGAGGAGAAGTCGGGAGCCAAGCTTCTCTGTTCGGGCAAGGACAGCGGCGCCATTGTTCCGGGCGCGCTGATCGTGCGCGCCGACTACGCCAAGGAGCAGCCGCAGAACGTGGCGCGTTTCCTGGCCGTCTACCTGCGCGCCTGGAAGTGGGCCAATGCCAACCGCAAGGAAGCCGTGGCGATGATGAACAAGTTCTACGCCCAGGGCGGCACATCGATCTCTGAAGCGTCGTTGAACAAGGAGTTCGACACCCGCCCGACCTTTGACCTGGCAGGCCAGTTGCGCATCATGGATCGCAGCAGGGGCGCCTCGGACGTCGACGGCTGGATGACCAAGATCGGCGAATTCATCAAGGGCACTGGCGCAATTCCGGAGGTACCGGCGGCCAACAGCTACATCACCGACGAATTCATGAAGATGGTCAATGCTGATCCGAAGCTGCGCGAGTTCGCCAATCGGGCCAACTAAACAACCAAGCGTAGAACAAGGTGACGCCCCGTAGCGCCGCCGCAACCTGCCGGAGACCCGCTCTTGAAGCGGTCCTCCGGCCTTTAGCTGAAGTCCCCCTGACACACTGGATGTGACCCATGTCGATCACCTACCTGAAAAAAGCCGCCAAGACCCCCGAGACCGAAGCCGGCAACGCCCGCAAGGTGGTCGAAGAAATGCTTGCCACCATCGAGAAGAATGGTGAAGACGCGGTGCGCGACTATTCGAAAAAGCTCGACAAGTGGGACGGCGCCATCGTCGTCAGCGCCGAGGAAATCGAGCGGCGCACGCGCGACATACCGGCATCCGTAAAGCGAGACATCGAGTTCGCCGCAGCGCAGGTGAGCCGCTTTGCGCTGGCGCAGCGCGCCTCGATGACCGAGTTCGAGACCGAAGTGCACCCCGGGCTCATCGCCGGCCAGCGCCTGATCCCGGTCAACGTGGCCGGCTGCTATGTGCCGACCGGGCGCTATGCGCACATCGCCTCGGCCTACATGAGCATCGCCACCGCCAAGGCGGCCGGCGTGCCGACCATCATCGCCTGCTCGACGCCCTACAAGGGCGAGGGCATTCATCCGCTGGTGCTGTACGCGATGAAAGTGGCTGGCGCCGACATCATCATGACCCTGGGCGGCGTGCAGGCGATCGCCGCGATGGCCTATGGGCTTTTCACCGGCAAGCCGGCGGACATCATCGTCGGCCCGGGCAACAAGTTCGTCGCCGAAGCCAAGCGCATGCTCTTTGGCCGGGTCGGCATCGACGTCTTCGCCGGCCCCTCCGAAGTGGCGGTGATCGCCGACGCATCGGCCGATCCCTACATCGTCGCCAATGACCTGGTGGGCCAGGGCGAGCACGGCCACGAGTCGCCGATGTGGCTCATGACGACAAGCGAAGCACTGGCGCGCGATGTGATGGCACGCGTTCCCGGCCTGATCGACACCCTGCCGCCGACCGCGCGCGACGCCGCCGCCGCTGCCTGGCGCGACTACGGCGAGGTGATCCTGTGCGGCTCGCGCGAGGAGGTGGTGAAGATCTCCGACAAGTACGCCTCGGAACACCTCGAAGTGCACGCCCAGGAGCTTGACTGGTGGTTGAAGAACCTGACCTGCTATGGCTCGCTCTTCCTAGGCGAAGAGACCACCGTTGCCTACGGCGACAAGGCCTCCGGCCCCAACCACATCCTGCCGACCAAAGGGGCAGCGCGCTACTCCGGCGGCCTGTCGGTGCACAAGTTCATCAAGACCGTCACCTGGCAGCGCATGAGCCGCGCTGCCAACCGCGAGGTCGGCCAGGTGACCGCGCGCATCTCGCGCCTGGAAGGCATGGAAGGCCACGCGCGCACCGCCGACGACCGCCTCGACAAGTACTTCAAGGACGAGACCTTCGACAAGGGCGCACCGGTGACGGTATAGCGGCGGCGCGACCGCCCCACCGGCCTTCCCCAAGAAACGCATGGACGTCCTGCAACTCTTCAGTCTCGCCGGCCGGCACGCACTGGTGACCGGCGGCAATTCCGGCATTGGCCTGGCGATCGCGCGCGCGCTCGGCCGTGCAGGGGCGCGCGTCACACTGATGGCGCGCCGAGCAGAGCCGCTGGCCAGTGCGGCCGCGGACCTCAAGGCCGATGGCATAGACGCCGCCAGCCAGAGTTGCGACCTCACCGACGTCGCTGCCTTGCAGGCAGCAGCCGCTGCAGTCGCTGCCAGGGCCACCGTGGACATCCTCGTCAACGCTGCCGGTGTGAATTTGCGCGAACCCTTTCTCAAGGTGAGCGCGCGAACCTGGGACGAACAGATCGCGATCCACCTGCGCGCGCCGTTCTTCCTGACCCAGGCTCTGGCGCCGGCGATGGCGGCTCGCCGGTGGGGCCGCGTCATCAACATCGCCTCGCTGCAAAGCGAACGCGCCTTCGCCAACAGCGCTCCGTACGGGGCCGGCAAGGGCGGCATCCTGCAGTTGACGCGCGCCATCGCCCAGGAATTTTCGCCTCAGGGCATCACCTGCAACGCCATCGGACCGGGCTTTTTTCCGACCGCGCTCACCGCGTCGGTATTCGGCAACCCCGAGGCTGCGGCGAGGAACGCCGCGCAGACGGCCATCGGCCGCAACGGGCGCCTCGAGGACCTGTATGGCGCCGCCATATTCCTGGCCAGCGACGCGTCGGGCTACATTACCGGCCAGACCCTTTATGTCGACGGCGGTTTTACCGCCAAGTAACCATCGGGAATCCCTGCCATGAAAGCACTCGTCTACACCGCCAACAATCAAGTCACCTACCGCGACGAACCGGAGCCGGTACCCGCTGCCGGCAGCGTGGTGCTGAAGATCGACGCGGTCGGCATCTGCGGCTCGGACATGCACGCCTACCACGGCCATGATCCGCGCCGGGTGCCGCCGATGATCCTGGGCCACGAATTCTCCGGCACCATCATTGCCGGACCCGACCAGGGCAAACGCGTCACCGGCAACCCGATCGTCGCCTGCGGCGTGTGCGACTACTGTCACGAAGGCCGCGACAACCTGTGCGCCAACCGCACCATGATCGGCATGCAGCTCCCCGGCGCGTTCGCGCAGCACATGGCCATTCCGGTGAGCGCCATCGTCGACATTCCGCAGGACATGGATGCGCGCACGGCTGCACTCACGGAGCCCGCCGCGACCGCCCTGCATGCGCTCAACCTGTCGATGCGCGCCATGCACCGGCCGGTGCAGGAGGGGCGCGCCCTGGTGATCGGTGGCGGCGCCATCGGCATGCTGTGCGCGATCCTGCTCAGACACTACGGCTGCCGCGACGTGCGCGTGGCCGAGACCAACCCGCTGCGCCGCGCCTCGGTTGAAAAGCATGCCGGTTGTGCGGCGTTCGATCCGCGCGCGCCGGGCAATGGCGCGCCCGCGGCCGCAGCAATGCATTTCGTGATCGACGCGGTCGGATCGGTGCACACCCGCAAGGCGGCGCTGGAAGCGGTGCGCCCCGGCGGCACCATCATGCACATCGGCCTTCAGGACTGGGCCAGCGAGATCGACATGCGCAAGCTCACCCTGGCCGAGATCACGCTTTTGGGCACCTACACCTATTCGATGGCGGATCTGCGCGCCACCGTTGCCGCTCTGCATGGGGGTACCTTCGGCGACCTGGCCTGGGTCGAGGAAAGACCCCTGGCAGAAGGCGCGCGCGCGTTCGATGACCTCGATCGCGGCCTGACTGCCGCAGCCAAGATAGTCCTTCGCCCTCATTGATCTGCTTGCAGAACCTCGACATGCCGTTCGGCGCGGAGAAGCTCGACTAGACTTGCCGTTCACACGAATTCCAGCGTAACCAGATGCGTCACAGAATCCTTATCACCGAATTCATGGACACGCCCGCGGTCGAGTCCCTGCGCGCCCGGTTCGAGGTCGACTACCAGCCCGAGTATGTGCATCAGCGCGCCATGCTGCTGGAGGCGGTGCGTGGCGTGCCGGCCTTGATCGTGCGCAACCTGACCCAGGTCAATCGCGAGGTGCTCGATGCCGCGCCGGCGTTACGTGTGGTCGGCCGGCTGGGCGTCGGGCTGGACAATATCGACACCGCCCTGTGTCGCGAACGCGACGTGACCGTCTATCCGGCCAGCGGCGCCAACGCGCTGTCGGTGGCCGAGTACGTGATCGGCACCGCCATGGCCATGCTGCGCGGTGCCTACCAGGCCAGCGCGCCGACCGCGGCGGGCAAGTGGCAAAAGGTCAAGCTCTCGACCGGTTTTGAGATCAACGGCAAGACCTTGGGGCTCATCGGCTTCGGCGAAATCGGCCGCCTCACCGCGCGCTTGGGCCAGGGGCTGGGCATGCGCGTGATTGCGCACGACCCCGCGCTGCCGGCCGATGCGCCGGTGTGGCGCGACACCGGCGTGACCCCGGTGCCTTTGGAAGTACTCCTTGACGACGCGCACGTCGTCTCGCTGCATGTGCCGCTCATCGATGCCACGCGCAACCTGATCGACGCCGCGCGCCTGTCCGCCATGCGAAAGGGGGCCTGCCTCATCAACACTTCGCGCGGCGGAATCGTCGATGAGGAAGCGCTGGCACAGGCGCTCATCGAGGGCCACCTGGGCGGTGCGGCCATTGACGTGTTCGCCACCGAACCACTGCCGGGCGGCACGCCGCTGGCGCGCGCAGTGGCCGCCGATGTGCCCAACCTGATCCTCACACCACACATCGCCGGCCTTTCCATCGAGGCGAACGCGCGCGTCTCGGGCATGATCGCCGAGCGTGTGGGCGCATTCCTGGAGAAACTCTGAAGTGGCAACGCTGACCCTAGACGAACTTGAGGCGCTGGCACGGCGCGCCCTGCTGCGCTCCGGCGCCAATGAATCAATGGCCGCCGCCACCGCCCGGGCGCTGGTCGCAGCCGACGCGCAGGGGCTCGCCTCGCACGGCGTGTCGCGCGTGCCGCAGTACGCCGGGTTCCTCAAGAACGGCCGTGCCGACGGCGGGGCCGCGCCACGCATTGCACGCGAACGCGGCGGCGCGGTCTTGATCGACGCCATGGATGGCCTCGCCTTTCCGGCCTGCGACCTCGCTGTGGCCGAGGCCATCCGGCGAGCCACTGCACACGGCGTCGCCTTCGCAGGCGTTACCAACAGTCACCACTTTGGCGTCGCCGCGCAGCATTTGGCGACGGTGGGCGCGGCCGGGCTGGTGGGCATCGCGATGGGCAATTCGCCGTCCGCCATGCCCATGGCCGGCGGCAAGCGCGCGCTTTTCGGCACCAACCCGATTGCAGCAGTGTTTCCGCGGCGCGACGCCGCGCCCATCGAGATTGATCTGTCGCTCTCGGAAGTGGCACGCGGCAAGATCATGGTCGCAGCGCAAAAGGGCGAGGCCATCCCGCCAGGGTGGGCGCTGGACCGCGACGGAGCGCCGACCACCGATGCCAAGGCGGCGCTGGCCGGCATGATGCTGCCCGCCGGAGGGACCAAGGGCGCGATGCTGGCGCTGATGGTCGAACTCCTGGTGGTGGCGGTGACCGGCGCGCAGTTCGGCTTCGAGGCCGACTCCTTCTTCGAGGCGGCGGGCAACCGCCCGCGCATCGGCCAGGCCTTCATCGTCATCGACCCGGGCGCGCTGGCCGGGCGCGAGGCCTATCTCGAACGGGTCGAGACTCTAGTGACCGCGATGCTTGCCGATGCAGGCGTGCGCTTGCCCGGTGCGCGACGCCGCGATCTGGCCGTGCGCGCCGCGCGCGACGGCGTGGTCATTCCCGACGCCCTCCTGGAGAACATGCGGACATTGGCGGGGCCGCCGACATGAGCGAAAGTGTGATCAAGGTGCGCCTCTGGCGCGGCAGGAAAGAAGGACGCTTTGTCGAGTACGAGGTGCCGCGCCAGGAAAGCCAGACCGTGCTGGACGTGGTGACCCACGTGCAGCGCGTGCTCGACCCTTCGCTCGCCTACCGCTTCGCCTGTCGTGTCGGCATGTGCGGCTCGTGCGCGATGACCGTCAACGGGCAGGCGCGCTGGACCTGCCGCACCCATGTCGGCAAAGTCGTCAAGGACGGCCGGCTCGAGATCGCTCCGCTCGCCAACCTGCCGATCATCAAGGACCTCGCCACCGACATGCGCGAGTTCTTCGACAAGTGGGCGCGCGCCAAGGGGCGCTTTCGCGGGACGGCCACACGCAACGACGACTTCGCGGCGGTGCCGCCGGCCACGCCGGCGCGCCAGGCCGCCGACGCCGGCATCGAATGCATCGGTTGTGGCGCCTGCTACGCATCGTGCGATGTGGTCGCCTGGCGCCCCGACTTCCTGGGGCCGGCGGCGCTCAATCGCGCCTGGACACTCATCAACGACGTACGCGACACCGACAATCGCGAACGCCTGGGCGCGGTGGCTGGCGACGCCGGCTGCCACGTCTGCCACACCCAGGGTTCGTGCAGCGAGCGCTGCCCCAAGGCGATCGAGCCGACCGCGGGCATCGCAGGCTTGAAGCGCCTGGCCGCGCGCGCCGCCATACGCGGGGAGATCTGAAGTGAGCGCAGCAGCCGAGGCCAAACGCTGGTACTGGCAGCGCATCAGCGCGATGGTGCTGGCGCTATGCGTGGTGGTGCACATCGCGATCATGATCTACGCGGTACGCGGCGGGCTGTCGGCGGCCGAGATCCTCGGCCGCACGCGCGGCAGCGTCCCCTTCGCCGTCTTCTATTCGGTCTTCGTGCTGGCCTGCGCGGTGCACGTGCCCATCGGCGTGGCGCGCATCGCCGAGGAGTGGCTGCGCCTGGACCGCGTGCTCGCGCTCACAATGGCGCGATTGTTCGGCATCACCATCGCCTTCCTGGGGCTGCGCGCGGTGGTGGCCGTGGTGGCTGGCGCATGAACAAGCAACGCGTCGACTCGCGCGCGCGCAACCACGCCTCGTACTGGGCGTTTATCGTGCACCGCGTCTCCGGGCTGCTTTTGGCACTGTTCCTGCCGGTGCACTTCTGGGCGCTGGGGCACGCGCTGGACGGCGCCGCAGCGCTCGACGGCGTATTGCGCTGGACCGATGCGCCGATTTTCAAATTCGCCGAATGGGGCCTGGTGGTCCTGCTCGCCGCTCATCTGACCGGCGGAGTGAGGCTGTTGCTCATCGAATTCGGCCCCTGGTCCGGTTTGCGCAAGAATTGGGTTTCCGCAGGCCTGGGAGTCGCCTTTGCAACCGGACTCGCCTTCGCGCTCGCTCTCTTTAACTAGTCACCCGGAGATATCCATGTCCGTCCTGTTTCGTCTCACCGTCGCGCTGCTGACGCTGGCGTTTACTGCAGCTGGCATTGCGCAGACCTGGCCGGCGCGCCCGGTGCGCGTGGTCGTGCCCTTCACCGCGGGCGGCGCCACCGACGTGGTCGGGCGCCTGATCAGCCAGAAGCTGGGCGAGACCTGGGGCCAGAGCGTGGTCATCGAGAATCGCGCGGGCGCAGGCGGAAACGTCGGCGCCGAGGCCGTGGCGCGCTCGGCGCCCGATGGCTATACGCTGTTCTTCGCCTCCGGCAGCATCTTGACCGTCAACCCGCACCTGTACAAGAAGCTGCCCTTCGATCCGGTCAAGGATTTCGCGCCGATCGCAAGCGTAGCCACCGGGCCGATGGTGGTGGTGGTGCACCCGAGTGTTCAGGCCAGGAACGTCAAGGAACTGATCGCGCTGGCCAAGGCCAAGCCCGGTGGGCTCAACATGGGCTCAGCCGGTGTCGGCAGCCAGGTGCATATGGCGGGTGAGAACTTCGCCAACGCCGCCAAGATTGACGTCACGCATGTGCCATACAAAGGCGAGGCGCTGGGATACAACGACCTGGTCGCAGGGCAGATCCAGTTCATGGTCGGCAACATCGCGCCTGTGGCACCCTTTGTCGCCGCCGGCAAGCTGCGCGCCCTGGGCGTCACCGGTGCGCAACGCTCGCCCCTCATGCCTGAGGTGCCGACGGTGGCCGAGGCCGCGCTGCCCGGTTTTCTCAACACCGGCTGGTTCGGCATGTTTGCACCGGCCGGCACGCCGCGCGAGATCGTCGACCGCGTCAATCGCGAAACCAACAAGATCTTAGACACCACCGAAATGCGTGCACGCCTGTACGTCATGGGCATGGCGCCCTCGCCCAGCACCCCGGAGGCATTCACCAAGATGATCGCCGACGAAACCCAGCGCTGGGGCCGCATCGTCGCTGAGCGCAAGCTGGTCGCCAACTAAATGCGCCTCGAACCAAGCACTGTCGAGGAAGCGGCGCGCGAACTCTATGTCCGCGCGCTCAAACTTCTGCCGCCGGACATCAAGGCCGGCTTCGCGCGTGCCGACGCCGCCGAGACCGACGCCACCGCGCGCGGCATCCTGGGCACCATGCTGGCCAACATCCGCGTCGCCGAGGCCAACGACAACCTGTTGTGCCAGGACACCGGCATCCCGATCTACAACCTCACCATCGGCAGCGAGGTCGACTTCAACGGCGCCGCGCTCAAGGCCGCCATCCGGCGCGGCTGCGAGCGCGCCACCCGCGAGCACCCGTTGCGCTCATCCGTGGTGCACCCCCTGACCCGCGTCAACGAGCATTCCTCGTGCGGCGCGAACGTGCCGGTGATCCACATCGATTTCGACGAGAGTATAGAGACCGTGCAGCTCGAGATGGTGCCCAAGGGCTCGGGATCGGAGAACAATTCCTTTCTCAAGATGGCGATCCCGGCCGACGGCGTGGCCGCGATCAAGACCTTTGTCGTCGACTGCGTGATCGCCGCCGGCGGCAAGACCTGCCCGCCGACCATAGTCGGCGTGGGCATAGGCGGCACCTCCGACCTGTGCGTGGCGCTCGCCAAACGCGCTGCCACCCGCGCGCTCGGCAGCACCTGCTCCGACCCGGAAGGCGCGCGCCTGGAGACGGAGCTGTCGGCCGCCGTCAACCAGCTCGGGGTCGGCCCGCAGGGCCTGGGTGGCGACACCACGGCCTTTGCAGTGCAGGTCGAGGTCGCCGCCACCCACATCACCATGAACCCGGTGGCAGTCAACATGCAATGCCATTCTGCGCGCCGCGCGCGCGCCACCTTCACGCCCGCCGGCGTGACCTACGGCTTCTAGGGCGCACGCGATGGCCCACCACGACCTCAATACCCCCATCAGCGAAGCAGAAGCGCGCGCCTTGAGGGTCAACGACACCGTGACCCTGAACGGCACGCTCTTTGGCATTCGCGACGCGACGCAGATCCACATGTTCGATCGCGGCCGCGCCACGCGCTTCGACCTGAAAGGTCACGCGGTGATCCACACCGCGCCCAATGTCAAGAAAGTCCCCGCGTCGCCCGAATTTCCGGCCGGCTATGCGCCGGTGTGCGTGGGCACCACCACCTCGGACCGCATGGAGCGCTTCACCCGGCCGCTGATGCAGCAAAACGGCGTGCGCATCATCATCGGCAAGGGCGGCCTGCGCGAGGCCTCTGCTGCCGCGTTTCGCGACATCGGTGGCGTGTACCTGGCGATCGTCGGCGGCACCGCGGCGCTGGAGACCACCTGGATCGAGGCCATTGAGGACGTGGACCTGGACGATCTCAACCCCGAGTCGCTGTGGAAGTTCCGCATTCGCGGATTCGGCCCGCTCCTGGTGGGCATGGACAGCCACGGCGGCAGCCTCTTCGAGCGCGTTCGCGAAAGCGTCGACGCGCGCCGGGCAAAAGTGCTGGCCGGCCTGGGTGTCAACGCAGGCTGACGGCAGCAAAGAGGCTCCCTCAAGTCGCCGGTCCTGCCATGAACACATGATGACTCAAGTTCAACGCATCGAAACCGACATCCTGATCCTGGGCTCTGGCGGCGCCGGCCTCTTTGCCGCCCTGCACGCGCAGGCGGCCCTGCCGCGCGCCCGGATCACCATCGCGGTCAAGGGCCTGCTCGGCAAAAGCGGCTGCACGCGCATGGTGCAGGGCGGCTACAACGTCGCGCTGGCCAAGGAGGACTCGATCGAGCGCCACTTCATGGACACCATCGAGGGCAGCAAGTGGCTGGCTGACCAGGACCTGGCCTGGACCTTGGTCGAGCAGGCGGTGGTGCGCATCCACGAACTGGAAAACGAGCTGGGCTGCTTTTTCGACCGCAACCCTGACGGCACCGTGCACCAGAAGGCATTTGCCGGCCAGACCTTCGACCGCACGGTGCACAAGGGTGACCTGACCGGCATCGAGATCATCAACCGCCTGGCCGAGCAGGTGTGGGCGCGCGGCATCGACCGGCTCGAGGAGCACCGCGCCATCGAACTCATCAGGACGCCCGATGGCAAGGCTCTCGCCGGGGTGCTCATGATCGACATGCGCACCGGCGGATTCGTGTTCGTGCAGGCCAAGGCCGTGCTGCTGGCCACCGGCGGCGGGCCGACCATGTACAAGTACCACACGCCCTCGGGTGACAAGAGCTGCGACGGCATGGCGATGGCGCTGCGTGCCGGGCTGCTGCTGCGCGACATGGAAATGGTGCAGTTCCACCCGACCGGGGTCTTAGCCGGGGTCGGCACACGCATCACCGGCACCATCATCGAGGAGGGCCTGCGCGGCGCCGGCGGCTACCTCCTGACCGGCGACCGGGAACGCTTCATGCACAAGTACGACCCACGCGGCGAACGCGCCACGCGCGACATCGTCTCGCGGGCGATGCAGACCGAGATGCGCGCCGGCAACACCACGCCCAATGGCGGGCTGTACATCTCGATGGGCCATCTCGGCCCGGAGAAGGTGCGCCGGCAGTTCAAGGGCATGGTCGAGCGCTGCGCAGATTGCGGTTTCGATCTGGCCGGCGGCCTGGTCGAAGTGGTGCCGACGGCGCACTACATGATGGGCGGGGTGGAATTTGCAGTTGATTGCCGCACCGCGCTCGAAGGACTCTTCGCGGCCGGCGAGGATACCGGCGGCGTGCATGGCGCCAACCGCCTGGGCGGCAACGGCGTGGCCAATTCGACGGTCTTCGGCGGCATCGCCGGGGACAGCATGGGAGCCTGGGTCAAGGCAGAGGGTCAGCTGCGCTCCCCGGACGAAGCGGCAATCGCGCGTGCCGTCGCGGCTGCCGAAGCGCCGTTCGCTCGGCGCCCCAAGAGCCTGGAGCCGGTGCGCGAGGCGCTCTACGAATGCATGTGGAACGACGTCGGCATCCTGCGCACTGCGGCGGGCCTGGCACGTGGCGCGGAGCGCCTGGCCGAACTTGATCGCGAGCTCGATGCCATCGGCGTGCCTGACGACGACCGCAGCTTCAACCTTACCTGGCACGACTGGATGAATCTCAAAAACCTGGTCGCGGTCAGCCGCGTCATCACGCACGCGGCGATCGCGCGCGAGGACTCGCGCGGCGCGCACTATCGCGAAGACTTTCCCGCCACCGACGATCTGGCGACCTCGACCTACACGGTGGCGCGCCTTGATGGCGAGGACATTGAGGTCGGTCGCGCGCCGGTCCGTTTCACGCGAGTCAAGCCTGGCGAATCCCTCCTGCCGGCAGAACTGGAGACAGCATGACCTCGCCACGCGGCGCCGACCTCTTGGCGCAGACGCTCAAGGCCGCGGGCGTTACGCGCATCTTCACGCTTTCCGGCAATCACATCATGCCGGTGTTCGACGCCTGCCTCACCGCCAGGATCGAACTGATCCATGTGCGACACGAGGCTGCGGCCGTGCATATGGCCGACGCCTATGCGCGCCTGACCGGGCGCCCCGCGGTGGCCCTGGTCACCGGCGGCCCCGGCCACGCCAATGCCGTCGGCGCGCTCTACACCGCGCTCATGTGCGATTCGCCCGTGGTGCTCCTGTCCGGGCATGCCCCGCATGGCGAACTCGGTCGCGGCGCGTTCCAGGAAATGCGCCAGGCCGACATGGCCGAACCGACCTGCAAGGCCTCATGGACCGCCGCTTCCGCCGACGGGCTGGGGCAGGACATTACCCGCGCGCTTGGCCTGGCCGCGGCCGGACGGCCCGGCCCGGTGCACGTGAGCCTGCCGACTGATGCGCTAGACGCTCGGGTTGCAAGCGCCCCCGACGCCGGTGCCAGCAGGGCCGCTGCCGATGGTCTGCCGGCGGCACTGTCGGGCTCGCTCATGCAATGGCTGGGCGCGGGACGGCGCCCGCTGGTGCTGGCCGGCCCCCTTTTCATGAGCCGCGCCGGACGCGCCGCGCTGGCGGCGCTGGAGGATGCTTCCGGCGTTCCGGTGGTGGGCATGGAAAGCCCGCGCGGCGTGGCCGACCCGTCACTGGGCGCCTTTGCGGAAATGCTCGCGCAGGCCGACCGCGTGCTGCTCCTGGCCAAGCGGGTCGACTTCACCCTCAAGTTCGGCAACGCGCTTGGACAGCAATGCCAGGTCGCGCAGATCGATCCGGACGATGCTGAAATCGCACGAGCGCGCAAGGCCTTTGGAGACCGGCTTGTCACCGTGCACAAGGGCGACCCGACCGCGGCGCTGACCTCGATCCTGCGCGCCGCGCGCAGGCAGTCCGGCTGGCATGACGAGGTGCGATCCGCCATCGCCTACCGACCCGCTGCCTGGGACAGCGCGCGCGCCTCCCGGCCAGGCCTCTTGCATCCGGTCGAAGTGCTGCGGCCGGCGCAGGCGCTACTGGATTCACACCCGGACGCGGTCTTCATCAGTGACGGCGGCGAATTCGGGCAGTGGGCGCAGGCCTGCCTCAACGCACCGCAGCGTGTCATCAACGGCCCGGCGGGCGCGATCGGCCCCGGACTGCCCTTTGCGATGGCCGCGCGTCTTGCCTCACCGCATGCACCCGTGGTCGCGGCGATGGGCGACGGTACCTTCGGCTTTCATGCCATGGAGATCGACACCGCAGCGCGCTACGGATTGCCCTTTGTCGCCCTGGTCGGCAACGACGCGCGCTGGAACGCCGAATACCAGATCCAGTTACGCGCCTACGGGCCGGAACGCAAGATCGGCTGCGAGCTGCTGCCGGCGGATTACCACGCGGTGGCAAGCGCACTCGGTGGCTGGGGCGCACGCGTCACCACCGCGGCCGAACTCGCCACCGCCCTGCCGGCCGCGCACGCCAGTGCCCGCCCGGCAGTGATCAACGCCATGATCGAGGGACTGGCCGCGCCGACGGTGTCGCGCGGCGCCTGAAGCGAATCGTGCCGTGGGCGTGCCAGCCCTTTGGGGCTAAGCGCTGTGCGGGTACGCCTATCCTGTGCTCCAATCACGCCTTCGCACCCAGCAGGAGCCACCTGCCATGAAATCCGGCCTCGACCAGCTCTCCAAATACGCCGAATACCACCGCGACCGGCGCAATATCGCCACCCACTTAGTCGGCGTGCCTATGATCCTCTTCTCGGTGGTGCTGCTGCTGTCGCGCCCTACATTCGACCTGGCAGGCATGTCCCTCAACCCGGCGATCCTGGTCACCCTGGCCGCTGGCGTGTACTACCTGATGCTCGATTTCCGCCTGGGCGCGGGGCTGACTGCGATCATCGCCGCGATGTGCTGGATCAGTGTGCCGATCGCTGGGCAGTCGACCGGCGTCTGGCTGGGCGCGGGCATAGCACTATTCGTTACCGGCTGGATCATCCAGTTCATCGGCCACTACTACGAGGGTCGCAAGCCAGCCTTCGTGGACGACCTGGTAGGCCTCCTGATCGGGCCGCTCTTTGTGCTTGCCGAAATGGTCTTTGCGCTCGGCATGCGCCGCCCACTGCAACACGCCATCGAGGCCCGCGTCGGGCCCACGCTGATCCGCGAGCTGGCCCGCAAGGCCGTCTGAGCCGAAAGCCTGTTTGATTGATCCGCACGCGCAGGCGGAGTACCTGCTCGTTTTCCTTTCGCCACACAGCTGAGTGCCGCTGCCCATGTCTGCCCTGCCGCCCGAGGCACCCGCTGCCGGCACCGCACCGGTCGAGTGGGAACCGTCGCTGGCTTTCCTCAAGCTGGCGATCGGCATGGTGCTGGGTGGCGCGGTCTGCTTTTTCGTGCTGCTCGCCTTCTACGGCCAGATCGCCACCCCGCGCAGTGCACTGGTGTTGTTCGCCGCCGCGGTGGCGGCACTTTCCGGGGTGCTGCTGGCGCAGGGGCGTCGGCATGCGGCGGTCATCACCCTGTGTATCGGCTCCTGGATGCATGCGACGCTGGCCTCGTTCCTGACTGGCGGAGTAGGCAGCGTAGCGGTCATCATCTATCCGGTCCTGATCGCGCTGGCCGGCTGGCTGATCGGCGTGCGCGCCGGCTTCGCGCTGGCGGCATTGTCGATCGGCTGGGCTTTTTTCCTGACCGTCGCGGAAAACTCCGGTTGGCTGCCGCCTGCGCCGCCGACCCATCCAGCGATGCGCTGGATGGTATACGGCATCGTCTTCACGCTGATGGCAGCGCTGGTCGGCTACCTGTCGCGCGCCTACGGCAACCAGCTTGCCCAGGGGCGCGCGCTGGCGCGGGAATTGGCTGAGCGCGGCGCCCAACTTGCCGCCACCCTCGGTGCGATACCCGACCTGTTGTTCGAACTGGACCAGGACGGCACCATCCATGCTTTTCATTCACCGCAGGCCGGCCTCTTGGCCGCCCCGCCAGCGGCACTGATCGGCGCACGCATCGACACCTTCGTCTCACCGGGCGCTGCGCAGGTTGGTCGCGAAGCGATACAGGAGGCGTTGCAGACCGGCTTCTCGCACGGACGCCAGTACGCGCTCGAGCTGCCGCAAGGTCGGCGCTGGTTCGAGCTGTCGGTAGCTCGCAAGCCGGTGGCTGAGACAGAAGCGTTGCGCTTCGTGGTCCTGGCACGCGACATCACCGAGCGCCACGACGCGGAAGCAACGATCGCGCGCCTCAACGCTTCCCTTGAAGAACGGGTACGTGACCGTACCGCGCAACTGGAGGCGGCCAACCGCGAGCTGGAGAGCTTCAGCTACACGGTCTCTCATGACCTGCGCGCGCCGCTGCGCAGCATGGTCGGATTCAGCGGACTGTTGCGGGAGAGCCTTGGTGCAAGGGCAAACCCACAAGAAAGCGACTATCTGGCACGCATCTCGGCGAGCGGCAATCGCATGAGTCAGCTCATCGATGCGGTGCTCGAGTACTCCCGCCTGGGCCGCAGCGCGGCCCAGCGAGTGAGGGTCGAACTGGACCCGCTGGTGTCCGAGATCGTGGCCGAGCTTGGCGAGGCCCATCCGCGCGCGCAGGTGCGCGTGCTCCCGCTTGGCAGCGCCGAAGTTGATCCGACCATGGCCCGCCAGATTTTTGTCAACCTGATCGGTAACGCGCTCAAGTATTCCTCGCATGTGCCACAGCCAGTGGTGGAAATCGGCGCCACTGCCGGCTCCAACCCGTGCGAGTACTACGTAAGAGACAACGGCATCGGCTTCGACATGGCACATGCCGTGCACATCTTCGAACTGTTCACGCGCCTGGAAAGCGGCCCCGGATACGACAGCACCGGTGCAGGGCTGGCGATCGTCAAGCGGCTCCTCGAGCGGCACGGTGGCAGCATTCGCGCCAGTTCGCGACCTGGCGAGGGCGCGGAATTCTTTTTTACATTCGGCGCTGCGTCCGGCAACGGACCGATGGGGAGCTCCGCGAATCCGGGCCCGCCTGATTTGAAACAGGCGGACTAAAGGGCGGCAGCCAGGCGCGTTCCCTGATCGATCGCGCGCTTGGCGTCCAGCTCGGTGGCCAGATGCGCGCCGCCGATCAGGTGCACGGTCACGCCTGCGGCCTGTAACGGCGCCTGCAGTTCGCGCTGCGCTTCCTGGCCGGCGCACAGCACCACGGTATCGCACTCGATCAGCTGACCGTCCTTGTGCGCCTCGCCATAGGTGACGAAGAGACCCTCGCGGGTGATGCGCTCGTAGTTCACACCACCCAGCATCTCGACCTCTTTCATCTGCAGTGCGGCGCGATGGATCCAGCCGGTCGTCTTGCCGAGGCTGCGGCCAAGCTTGCCGGCCTTGCGCTGCAGCAGGGTCACCCGGCGTGCCGGTGGCGCGGGCTGCGGCCGCACCACGCCGCCACGTACCTGCTCAGGGTCGGCCACGCCCCATTCGGCCAGCCACGCGGGCAGGTCGAGCGTGGGTGAATGGCCGGGCGGGGTGACCAGATATTCGGCCACATCGAAGCCGATGCCGCCGGCACCGACAATGGCGACGCGCTCGCCCACCGCAGCGCCGTGCAGCAGCACGTCGAC
>JBJXGS010000001.1:0-3443 GCA_046160545.1 Burkholderiales bacterium | reverse complement strand
CGAGGGCAGCTACCCGCGCGCGCACGGGCTGCACATCGACGCCAATGACATCCTTTACCTGACCGACGACGCCGGCCACGTGGTGCGCAAGTGCACCACCGAAGGCAAGGTGCTGCTGGAGCTCGGCGTGCCGGGCAAGCCGGCGGCCTACATGAGCGGCGAGCCCTTCCACCGCTGCACCCACACCGCGCTGTCGCCGAAAGGCGAGATCTACGTGAGCGATGGCTACGGCAACGCCAAGGTGCACAAGTATTCACCCGACGGCAAGCGCATCCTCTCCTGGGGCGAGCCGGGCACCGACGAGGGCCAGTTCAACGTCGTGCACAACATCGTGACGGATGCCGAGGGCTGGGTCTACGTCGCCGACCGCGAAAACCACCGTGTGCAGGTGTTCGACGGCAACGGCAAGTACGAGACGCAGTGGGTCAACATGTCGCGGCCCTGCGGCCTGTACTGCTGCCGCGCGCATTCTCCCGGCGACCAGCTGCACTTCATCATCGGCGAGCTCGGGCCGGCGATGCCGGTGAACCGCAACGTGCCCAACATCGGCCCGCGCTTGAGCATCGTCGACGCCAAGGGCAAGCTGATCGCCCGCCTGGGCGGCGAGGCGGGGCCGGGGCTGGAAACCGGCAAGTTCGTCGCGCCGCACGGCCTGGCAGTGGATTCGCGCGGCGACATCTACGTCGGCGAAGTCAGCTACACGGAATTTCCGAAGGCGTTCCCGGACGTGAAGATCCCGTGGCGCATGCGGTCGCTGCAGAAGCTGGAAAAACTGAATTGAATTTCCGCCTGCGCTGAGTAACTCTCAGGCTTGCACGCGCAGTTGGCTTACTTGTCCCGCGCGTCGTCCTCGAACCCGACGAACACCGCAGCCTCGGCGACGGACTTGCGCTCCGATACCACCGCATTCGCGGGGAAGCCGTAGTCCGGCCAGCCCAGCGCGATGCTTTTCATGAGGACCTGATCGTCGGCGATTCCGGCGTGCTCGCGCACCACCGGTGATTGCATGATTCCCTGGCTGTTGATCACCGCGCCCAGCCCGCGCGACCAGGCGGCATTGACCAGGGCGGTTGCCACGGCGCCACCATCGAATGGTGCATCGTCGCTTCCGTGCAGCACCCGGTCATAGGTCACGATCACGCATACCGGCGCGTCGAACTGGCGGAAACCGCGCATCACCCAGTCCTGCCGCCCATCCTTGTCGTCGCGCGCGATTCCCATGGCGGAGAACAATTGCTTGGCGACGCCAATCTGCCGTTCGCGGTGCTTGCCCGCAAAGGCCTGGCCTATGCGGAACTCGCGCGATTGCGGCACGCCCGTGCTCATTCGCTCGGTATTGCCGGCGCGGATTCGATTCAGTGGTTCGCCGGTGATGACGTAGAAATTCCACGGCTGGGTATTCATCGACGACGGAACGCGCATCGCCAAGCCGAGGATTTCCTCGATCAGCGCCCTGGGAACCGGGTTGGGCTTGTAGCCGCGTATGCTGCGGCGACCGCGGATCACGTCATCAAACTGCATGGCTGGCTCCTGAGATGGCTGGCCCGGTTTCAATGGGCAGGAATGTCGATTTGCGCATGGCCGCTCTGCGCCGCTCGAACTGGCCATTCTCCTGCTCCCCGGCTCGAGCGCGCAAGGCTACCGCTAAGTGCGCGGCTGCGGCGGCCAAGTCGGCAGTTTCCAGCCGGAGCAAGTAACATCCAGTTCGTAAAATGGCCATTTCGCCAACGGCTGCCGTCGGGTCGCCGCTGGCGCGTCAATCGAAAGGAACCCCATGGACAGGCGGGAGACGGTATTCGCCCTTGCAGCGCTTGCTGCCGCACCACTGTCGGCACGCGCGCAGCGGGCAAGGACCATGCCGGTGATCGGGTGGTTGCATCCCGGATTTCCGGGCATCTCGGGAACCAACCCTGCTGTGGCGGCGGGTGCAAAAGGCCTGCGGCAACATGGTTTTGTCGATGGCGAAACGATCAGGATCGAGTACCGCTGGGGGCAGGGGAAACCAGACACTCTCCCGGGCCTTGCTGCGGAGCTTGCGCGCCTGAAGGTCGACGCCATCGTGGCGACCGGAGGGGCCTCCATCCTGGCGGCAAAGGCGGCCACCAGCGCGATTCCCATCGTCGGCGTCGATCTCGAAACCGACCCGGTCGCGAGCGGGCTGGTCGCCAGCCTTGCAAGACCCGGGGGAAACATCACCGGGCTGTTCCTCGATCAGGCGGACATGGCGGGCAAATGGCTGCAGTTGCTGAGGGAGGTGTTGCCCGCTGCGCAGCGCTTGGCGGTCCTGTGGGACGTGAACACCGGCCCGTACCAACGGAATGCGATTGTGGCGGCGGCGAAAGCAAAGTCGGTCGACGTGCGGATACTGGAGTTCCGTGACCTGGCGGGGCTCGAGAGCGTCCTCAGTCTCGGCCTGAAAGACCGGCCGCAGGGGATGGTGCAGCTGGGCTCGCCGCTGTTCAGCCAGTTTGGCGGCCGTATCGCGGAGATCCTGGCGCCCCACCGGCTACCCGGAATCTCTCCGCACCGCGAGTTTTCGACCAACGGCGGACTGATGTCATACGGTGCGAACCGGGCCATGTTTTTCGAGCGGGTCGGGCACTTTGCGTCGAGGATCGTCAAAGGTGCGCGCGCCGGCGAACTGCCGGTTGAACAGCCGACCCATTTCGAATTCATCGTCAACTTGAAGGCGGCGAAGGAGCTGGGCATCAGGTTTCCGGCCGGCGTGCTGGCGCGGGCCGATGAGGTTATCGAGTAGGGCGCCCGTGCGGCGCCGCTTGGCACCGGGCTCGTTCAGAAACTGCCGAGGTCGCACCGATGACGAAGTCGCCGGCTCGAAAAGATCATTCCTACGCAGACCCAAAGACCGGGAGGGTGTCCATCACCGCGGCTTTTGGGGAACGGTTGGCCATCTTGCTGGCAGGCAAAATAGTCTCCGTGTACCGGGATTTTCCGGACAAGGAGTTTTCCCGGCGAGTAAAGAAAGAAGTTGTCGGCAAGAGTTATACGCAGAGGATCGAAATCATTGCCGATCTCCTCAAAGACTGCTTGCCTGAAAAATACACCCACGCGCTTGCGGTCCTGATGCAGATACTCGGGCCGGAAAACGAAGAAGAAACCGGAATGTTCACCAATTTCTATTGGCTTTTGCCCGTGGGCAAATTCATCGAAAAGCACGGTTTGGGAAATTTCGCCGAATCGATAAGAGCCATTGAAGAAGTAACCAAGAGAAACACCGGCGAATACGCGATACGCCCCTATGCGCGCAAGTATCCGGCGAAGACACTGGCAGTGTGTGCAAGATGGGCCAGGAGCAGGAATTTTCACCTGCGTCGCCTTGCTTCAGAGGGTTTGCGCCCGAAACTTCCATGGGCGCCGAAACTGGATGCATGGAACGAAAATCCGGCGCCAGTTCTCGGAATCCTGGAAATACTCAAGGAAGA